>JAUNVP010000012.1 GCA_030537615.1 Actinomycetaceae bacterium
AACCACCCACCAACTACACTCATAAACACAGTCCAACAAACAGGACCCACCACAGTCGCCGTAGGCTCTCTGTAACCGCACCCGAATTCGTGAGGCAGAGCCTATGACCTGGGAAATTGCGGTTAGGCAGAGGGTATACCCCCTCGTGGACTCTCTCCTGTGGCCGTAGGCTCTGCCTTCCGTGCGCCGGCACCGATGCCGTCGAGCAGTTCGGAGGCATAAAGAACGAGTCTATTGGCGCGTTTTGAGGGCGCGAGTCAGCACCTCGTATTCGGCCTCCACTCGCTCAACGTTGTCGGCGGCCTGCGGATTGAACATGCGTTCGCTGACGGCCAGTAGCCGGGGGAAGGCCATGTCGAGTAAATCGGCCTCATCGAGGATGAACTCGGACCACAGGCACGCCTGGACTCCAATGCAACGAGAGTCCTCGGCCTCCGGCCACGGCGTTGAGAGAATATCGGCCACCGAAATTCCCGGGATCATGCCCTTTTGCTGCTGGGGAGCGTCAGGGTCGATCCGGTTAAGGTAGAGGGAACGGGCATCGGCGTAGACGTAAGGATTAATTGACTGAGCGATACGGTTCATGCCGCGTTCTTCATCCCAGGCAAACATAAGGATGTTTGGATCATCGGTGATTTGGCAAATCTCATCCCAGCCGGCTACGCGCCGACCGCGAGCGCGCACTCGATCAGCCACCGCGTCCAAAAACCAGGTTTGAATTTCGGGGACTGATTTTAGGCCCCGCAGTTTCAACCACTTGTCGATGTCCGGGTCGGTTGCCCACTGGTCGTAGGCACATTCGTCGCCACCAACATGGATGGTTGATCCGGGGAAGAGGTCGATGATGCGATCGACGGCTGTAAGCACGAACTCCAATGCTTCATCGGTTGGCCACAGCAGGTCGTTTTGAGCCGGCCACCGCTGATCATCTCGCATTGAGTGCTTCGGTAGGGGAGCGCTGTTCGGGCGTCCAAACTGTGGGTAGGCTTCGATAGCCGCCATCATGTGACCGGGAATATCGACCTCGGGCAAGATCTCGATACCGCGATCTGCGGCGTAGGCGATCAGGTGTTGAATCTCGCTGTCCGTGTAATACCCGGCAGTCCACTTCGAGGGGGCCTCTTGTGCCGCTCGCTCGATAGTTTCTCCGGCCTCATTTGTGTAGTTATCGAATCGGGATCGAGGGCGATAGGCGGCGACTTCAGTCAGTCGTGGGTAGTCAGGAACATCGAAGCGCCACCCGGCATCATCGGTTAAATGCCAGTGAAGGCGGTTAAAGCCGTAGCGGTGGGCCAGATCAATGAAGAGCTCGATGGTGGAAACCGAGAAGCAGGTGCGGGCGGAGTCGATCATTAGACCGCGCCATTCGTGTAGTGGTTTCCTGCCCTCGACAGGGCCGATGAGTGAAGGAGGTAGTTGAGAGAGCAATTTCTATCCTTTGACTGCGCCAGCAACCATGCCTTGCGAAAGCTTGTTTTGGATTAAGACGAAGATGATAATCACCGGGATTGCGATGAGCGTGGCACCGGCCATCACTCCGCCCCAATCGGTTGATTTCAGTCCCTGCTGGAAGGATTGGAGCCAGATGGGAAGTGTGACCGACGCATCCTTCGATAACACGATGAGGGCGAGCGTGTACTCGTTCCATGCGAAGAGGAAACCGAATACTGACGTAGCGATGATGCCGGGAGCAAGAAGTGGCAGTGTGACGCGTAAAAATGCCGTGAGGCGTGAGCAGCCATCAACCATGGCGGCCTCTTCCAGCTCGATGGGAATCCCGTCAACGAATCCGCGCATCATCCAGGTGATAAATGGGACGATGGAACCGATATAGAGGATTGATAGTCCGATAACCGAGTTCAACAGCCCCCAGCCATCGAGCATCCGGTATTGGGAAATGAAGAGAGCTTCGGCGGGAATCATCTGCACAATGAGGATCGACATGATCATGATTGTGCGGCCTCGAAAACGGAACCGCGACAGGGCCATTGCCGCCAGCAAAGAACAGGTCGCTCCGAACAGAACGGTTAAGCCCGCGGCGGTCAATGAGGCGCGAAGTGCGGGCCAGAACGTCGGGTTGGACAGTGCCGATTGGAAGTTATCCCAGGTAAACATGTGCGGCACCAGGTGTGGCGGCCACGACAGTAGTTCTGATTCTGATTGGAAGGCCGAGTTCACCATCCAGTAGACGGGGATCAGCCACAGTAGAGCGAGCAGTATACCCGCAGTATTTGCAATGGGATTCTTGAACAGAGTGCGATTTTTCTTTATCTTCGACTGTGCTTGCGAGGTCGTCATTAGTCGACGCCTCCTTGCTTGTAGAGCATGTGAAGGTACTTCGAGGTGAGGACAAGAGTGAGTACGAGAATGACCATAGCGAGGGCCGAAGCAACGCCGTAGTTACCCTGCGCGATACCCGTTTGGTACACGTAGGTACCAAGTAGGTTGGTTTCTTTGGCGATTCCTCCGCCTTGCTGGAGGACGTATATCTGGGTGAATACTCGCAGATCCCAGATCACTTGGAGGACGCCGATGAGGGCAATGACAGGAGCGATCATGGGGAGCATGATTTGGGTGAGCACCTGGCGGGAGCTCGCGCCGTCGATTTGCGCGGCCTCGATAATGTCGCCGGGGACTTGGGCGAGGGCGGCGTAAATGGTGATACACACCAGCGGGATTGACGCCCAGATGATGATGGCAGAGGCAATAAGGTAGAAGGTCCAGTAACTCGTTGCCAGCCAGTTGAATCCTTTGAAACCGGTGAGCCCCAGAGAATAGAGCACGTAGTTAACGAGTCCCGAGCGGGTTTCGATCAGCCACTGCCACACGGTGAGAGAAGCGAGTGCGGGCATAGCCCACACGACGATGAGGGTGGTGTTGAAAAAGGTGCGAACTGCGGGGGACATCCTCAGCATGAGGACGGACATCAAGACTCCAAGAAGCATGGTGATGCCCGCTGTCCAGGCGCAAAATGCGACCGACTTAAAGAATACTGTCCAGAAGTAGGGGTCGGAGAGTATCTCCGCGTAGTTCCCCAACCCTGCCCATTCGGCAGGAGCACCGAACTGCTGAGCAAGGCCGAAGTGCTGGAATGACATGATTGTTTGGCGCACCAGCGGGTATCCCAGGGCGACAAGAACCATGAATATTGCCGGCGCTAACAGTAGCCAAGGAGCGAGTAGCTTTCTGAGGTGCTTGGCTCGCGTAGCTTGCCTATCGTGTGATTGCCGAGCTGGTTTCGACAGGGTTGGGGAATGCGACACGGTAACCTCTCAGTCGGTGTTACTTCTGGTTGAGTAGGGTGTCGAGTTGTTCGTTGAACTCTTGGGCGGTCTTCTGTAGATCTTCACCCTTAGCAATATGGGTGTAGAAATCATTGACCGCGTTATCGCCGACTGCCACGCCCCACTGCGGGGTGTTGGGGGTGAGCTTCGAGTGAGCCACAACGTCGGCAGCGATTTCACCGAAGGCTCCAGCTACATCGGATCCGAGCTTCGTATTTCCAGGAACCCAGCCGTCCTTGGCGATGAGCTTTTGGAATCCTTCTGAGAAGATTACTTCGAGGGCGCGCTTGGCAAGCTCCGGATTCTGGGAGTTGGTTGCCATAGCAATGTTCGACCCTCCAGCAAATGAGGCGCCGGGAACGCCGGGTTCTTCAGATGGAATGGCGAAGATGCCTACTTTGTCTTCATCCCAGAGTTTCTGATCGATCTTCACACCGATATTGCCGGTGCCGATGAGAATGCCAACTTGGCCTTCGTTGAAGTAGCGTTCAAAGGACTTTTGGCTGGCTTGGGAGTCAAGGCCAAAGTGAGTGCCGTTGGCAAACAGATCCTGCGCCATCTCGAGGGCCTTCATTGATTCGGGTGTGGTTACTTGTGCTACCCACTTGTCGCCTTCTTTTTTGGCGTATTCGAATCCGGCGGGGAAGAGGAAGGATTCAACACCGTGGGCATCGACAGCAGCAAAGTAGAGACCGGAGAAATCTTCAACTCCTTCAGGGTTAGCTTGCTGAAGAGCGATTGCGGCGTCTTTGAACTCCGTGATGGTCTTGGGAACGTCAATACCGGCCTGTTCGAACAGATCCTTGCGGTAGTACACGCCGCGCGCACCAGCGTAGAGCGGGTATGCGTAGATCTTGCCGTCAACAGTCGAGGCATCAACAAACGATTGAATCAGGTCGTCGCCGCCGAGTGTCTCTCGCAAATCGGTGACGTCAGCGAAAGCGCCAACTGTGGTGAATGAGGTGGTTTGCGTGTTGCCGATCTCGACGAGGTCGGGGCTTTCGTTCTTTGAGGCGAGCGAAGTCTGGAGCTTAGAAACGATACCGTCCCACTGCTGTACTTCGACTTTGAGCTCGTTTCCAGGATTCGCTTTGGCGAACTCATCCACGAGGTACTGTTGCGCTTCGTCAGAAATGGATCCTTCCATGAACCAGACGCGAACAGTCTGACCGCTTTGTGATTCGGCTTCAGATGAGCCGGGCTCCGAATCTTTGGAGCAGCCCGCTACTCCAAAAGCTAGGGAAGCGGCCGCGGCGAGGGCGGCGATCTTCCGGAACTTCATTATTCCTCCATTGGCTTGAGATAGACGAGGGCGCACGTCTGCGTTGAAAAGCGCCTTAGTAATATCGTCTCGACCACATTCGCAACTGTCAAGTTACTTTACAAAACTGTAATCTGGGTGCGTGTGGAATTCGCTATCAAAATAGGGTCATCCTTTACACTGGGAGCAGGCGTACTAGGAGGTGCGATGAGCGAGCTTCCCATCAATGCTCGGCGGCTACTTGAACTTCTCATTCGTGATGGCTCAGCGTATCGGGCTGATATTGCACGAAGTCTCAAAGTGTCGCGCACAACGGCCTCCAATCTGTCCAACCAACTCGAGTCCCTCGGTCTGATCGAAGAGGTTACTGTTGGCTCGCCCGGTGTCTTAAAAACACATTTGGGTGTGACAACAGAGGTAGGAGTCTTAGCTTCGGTGATGTTTGAAGCGGCATCTGTCATGGCCGTCGTCACCACCTTGGATGGGCGCACCCTGGCTGAAAAAGCGTTGCGGATTGATGAGCGTGGTACTGTCGAGCAACGGCTAGAGGCTGGCGCCGACTTGCTACGGGAGTGTTTGCGGGTTGCGTCGCCGGCTCCACTAACGATTAATGCGCTTCACTTGGCGGTTGATACGCAGATGGATAAGAGTACCGGACGGGTGTATGAAACTCCGGCTTCACGTCGATGGGTAGGAGTGAACCCAAAGGAGTATTTCGTTAAGGCATTTGACACTCTGGTGTTTGTTCAGAACTCTGCGCGACTACATGCTCTGGCGGAATACCTGTGGGGTGGTTTATCTAATTTGAGTGATTTGCTCTACGTGCAAATCTCCTATGGTGTGTCAATGGGGCATGTAGTTGACGGTGTTGTTCGCGATGGCTTCCGAGGCGGTTCGGGAGAAATCGGGCACGTCGTATATAACTGGGGTGGCCCGCTGTGTACATGCGGAAACTACGGTTGTCTGATGCAGTATGTCTCTATTCCGGCCTTTGAAACTCAGGCGACACTGATGACGAACCGTCCTGTAACAATTGACCAGTTCGCTTTAGACGTGGCGGAAAAAGAGTCCTACACGCATGAGATCCTCGCCCGAGCATCTATTGTTTTCGGTCGAATGTTGACGGCGGTGTGTCACCTGGTCGATCCGGGAGTTATTGTCTTGGGCGGAGAAATTAGCTCGTTGTCGGAGGATTTCGTCGAGGGGGTGCGCCAATATTTGCGTGAGCACACCTTGCCGCTGATTGGAAAGAACCTAGAGATTTCCGTCTCCGCCCTCAGCCCCGTTAAGGATAAGTCAATCGACCGAACCGTCTACGCCGGCATCGAATCGCTGAGATCGAACTCAGACGTCATTCATCGCACCTTTGAACAGATCGAACAATCGTAGGCTCTCTGTAGCCGCATCCGAATTCGTTAGGCAGAGCCTACGGTGATTGGGGAGGGGCGGTAGGGCGCTCGCCACCCGGCTCGTCATCCGGTTTGTCACCCAGGCCTTCGCCCGGGTCGCCATCTGTGAAGGGGGCGAGTTCGTCGATTCCAGAAGCGCCGCCACTGTCGGCGCTACCGCTTTCGCCAGCGGCTCCAGCGTTCGGTTCAGTCTCATCGAGGCCGCTCGCTGGGGAAGTTTTCCTACCACCAGAATCGGAACCCGTATTGTCGCCAGATTCTGACGTGTCACCAGCGGCGTCGGCCTCTTCCTGGCGCTTGCGCTGCAATTCTTTTTCGAGCTTCCATAGGAACTCGGGGTCATTGTCCGGGGCATTGATGGGGGCTTCGGTTCGTTGCCGCGACGGAAATTTTACGGCCGGATTCTCCGAGTACCAGATGCTGCGGTTGAGCTGTCCGCCACGCGCTTCTGCTTGCGTGACGCGAGAAATGATAATCCAGGCAATGCCGCCAATCGGCGTGAATAGGAGAACTATGAGTAGCCACAGTGCCTTGGGGAGCCTCGCAGGAAGTTCTTCGGATGGCGTGCGGATGCAGTCTGCCATCGCATAAATCGTGATGGCAAACGACAACACGAGTAAAACAACGCGGGCCATAGTCACCTCAAGTTCAGTAAACGTGTGTCACCAGTTTAGGGCAGGAGGTCGCGGCGAGCATTTCGGTTCTGCCAGCTGACAGCAAATTCACACACTGATCGAAGATTTGTTAAAAATAACAAAAAGAGTGTTGAATAGTGTGGTATGCGGGTTAGAATAAGAGTCGTTCAATGACGAATACGAAAGGTGCCCCCATGTCCTCAACCCGCCTGACCGACGGACCACTCGTTGTCGCGATCGACTCATCGACAACCTCGACCAAAGCCATCGTTGTCGATGCCGGCGGAAACGTCTGGCATACCGCTAAACGCAACATTCAGCTCCACACCCCGGCAATGGACTACTACGAACACAATCCGATTCGGTGGTGGGAAACGACTCGAGCAACGATTGCCGAAGTGCTGTCCAAACTGGATGCCTCCGATCGAGGACGTGTCGAAGCTATCGGCATCACGCATCAGCGCGAATCCTTTGCGCCTTTCGATAAGAACGGGCAGCCGCTGAGGAAAGGGATCCTTTGGCTCGATGGTCGCGCGACGAAGCAAATCCGCGAATACGGCAACGCGCATATTCATGAACTCTCCGGTAAACCCGCGGGCGTGACGCCCGCCATTTACAAGATGGCGTGGGTGAAAGAAAATGAGCCGGAAGTATTCGACAAGGCCTACAAAATCGTCGACGTCCTCGGATACATCACGTGGAATCTCACCGGACAATGGGCCTCATCCCAGGCCGCAGCGGACTCTCTCGGTCTATTCGACATCAGGAAACGTGACTGGGCTGATGAACTTCTCGAGATTGCCGGCGTCAGGCGCGACCAGATGGCTGATCTCGTCACGCCCTCTCACGAAATCGCGCCCCTACGCGATGATCTTGCTGAAGAATGGGGTATCAAAGCTGTTCCAATTATTGCGGGACTCGGAGACGGACAGGCTGCCGGAATTGGGGCCGCCGCAGTCGAACCCGAAGTCGCCTACCTCAATCTCGGTACAGCAGTGAACGCCGGCGTTGAATCGGCCGACTACAAGTACGACCCGGTATTCCGTACGCACGTATCTGGAATTCCCGGAAACTATGTATTCGAAGTTCTCCAGTCCTCGGGCTCATATTTGGCCGGCTGGTTCCGCCAGTCACTCGGCGACCCGAAATTACTCGGTGAACCCGATCCGCAACTCGATGCCGCCGCCGCGGAGATCCCCGCCGGATCTGAGGGACTCGTGACGCTACCGTACTGGAACGCGGTGCAAAGCCCGTACTGGGATTCAGTTGCGCGCGGAGCTGTTGTCGGATGGCGCGGCACCCACTCCCGAGCGCACATGTATCGTTCAATTCTCGAATCTATCGGCTTTGAAATGCGCCTCAATCTCGATTCGCTAGAGGACGGTACGGGGGTCGCACTAGAGGGCGTTCGCGCAATGGGTGGTGGCACGAGGTCGATGCTGTGGCGGCAGATCATGGCCGACACCACCGGCCTGCCCATCACCGTATGCCTCGAAGATGAAATCTCCGCTCTCGGCGCCGCCGTCCTTGCCATGGCTGCAACGGGAACGTTCGGGTCGAACGATGTCGCTGAGGCGGCTAAGAACATGGCGCGATTTGGAGAAACAATCGAACCGGACATGGCGTTGCACGAACAGTACCAGGAGATTGCTGACGTCCAACGCGGGCTTTACCCTAAGCTCAAAGACACGTTCGAAAAGCTCCATACTCTCGCCGAACGCAATCCATCAACTAAACCGGAATCGCCGGCAGCAGAACTCTAGGAGAAAACCATGCCGATCATTACCGTACTCGGAGCTGGCGCAATGGGGTCAGCTCTGTGCACCCCCGTTGCCGATGCAGGGTGGGAGGTACGCCTGTGGGGCACGTGGCTTGACGACCACCTTCTCGACGCAGTGGAGGCCGGAAAGCCGCACCCCCGGACGAATGAACCGCTCGCCGATGGCGTCAAGCTGTACCGTAGCTCGGAGCTCAACGACGCTATGTCCGGCGCTGACGTCATCGTCATGGCAGTGGCGTCGGTGGGTGTCCCACGAGTGACGGAAATGGCTCTCCCCGGTATTACGAAGGCAAAGGCCCTGTGGCTCACATCGAAAGGATTCAGCCCAGACAGCGCCGGGAAGATCCAGCTCCTCCCCGACGCAATCCGCACGATAGCTCGCGATAACGGCTGCGACACGATCCCCCCAATCGTGGCTATCGCGGGCCCAGTCAAGGCAAATGAGTGCGCGGCACGCAAACCGACGGCAACGATCTTTGGGTGCCGCGACCTCGCCGTCTCGACGCAGTACGCCCTCGATGCTCGCACGAGTAATTACTGTATTGAACCCACCGACGACGAAATTGGGGTTGAAATCTGCGCTCCGATGAAGAACGTGTATGCGATCGCGCTGGGAATCGCTGATGGCCTCGAAGAAGCCACCGGCGTTCCCCATCACAATCTCAAAGCCGCAACCTTCGCGCAGGCCGTCAAAGAGATGTCTTTGCTCGGCGCGGAGGTCGGAGGGCGCGAGACAACCGCGTACGGTCTGGCGGGCGTCGGCGATCTCGAAGTCACCGGACTATCGGGGCGAAATAAGGTCTACGGCGTACGTCTTGGGCGAGGAGAAAATCCGCGCGAGGCGCTCGCAGAGATGGATCGTCTTGAGCAAACAGTTGAGGGCGTTCCGGCGGCCGGACTAGCTCGAGAATTCGTCACACAGGTAGTGCCTCACCTTTTGAACAAATTACCTTTACTGACAACTGTCGGCGCTATCCTTGAAGGATCGACAGATCCCATCGCACAGTTGTTAGCAAAGGCGGTTCTTCCAGGTGAGCCAGAACGGTAGTTCTTCTAACGGACTTGACCCGCAGGCGCGACGCCGCGCCATCATGGACTATGTAGTCAAACAGGGCTCGGCCGGTGTTGATGACCTCGCAGATATTCTCGGAGTATCGACGATGACCGTGTATCGTGACGTCGCGGAACTCGAGAGAGCCGAGCTGATTAACCGCAAACGCGGCGTCGTGACTGCGGCAGAATCGTCGTTGACGGAAGCGTCTTCGCGACTGCGAATGTCGATGAACGAGAGCGTCAAAGTGGCGCTCGCTCGGGTAGTGGAGAAGCACTTGCGACGCGGCCAGTCGGTCATGTTTGACGACTCGTCAACGACGCTACCGCTCGTACCTATTTTGCCGAAGTATGCTCCCATCACACTCGTAACCAACGCCGAGTTCATCGCCCAGGAAGTGCGTCAGCAATCCGGCGTCCGCCTACTTCTCATCGGGGGAGAATACGAGGCGTGGGCCGACGCTTACTTCGGCGAATTATCGGAGGCCGCGATCTCGCGACTGAGGGTCGATTTGTGCATCATCTCATCGACCGCTGTCACCCCCGAATTCTGCTATCACCCCAACGAAAATGTCGCGCGCACCAAACGCGCCATGCTCGCGGTCTCACGTCGCAAAATCCTCGTCGTGGACTCCTCAAAATTTACGAAGTCGGCACTCTACCAGGTGTGTCCGACTGCCGAGTTCGACCTGGTGATTACTGACTCACAAACCCCGCCAGAAATCCTCGAACAGTTTGCGGCGCTCGACATTCCGATCGAAGTCGTACAGATCTAACCCAGTGCGAACCCGATTCCAACGATCACGCCGTATGCGAGGGTGAGAAAACCCGTGTTGCGCAAGACGACGAGGAGGTCGCGTCCGGTTGCTCCGTGGCGAACAGGTGCAGTGACCAGCCAAAACGTCGGCACACTAGCCGCCGCAATAAAAGCTCTCAGCACCGGTGATAGCTCGGTCAGCGAGATAATTCCGAGAGCAAGGCCGACGGCGACAAGTACCTGATACGTGAGCCGTGCTCGCCGATCGCCCAGCCGCACTGGAATCGTTCGTTTGCCCGCGACCTCATCGGTTGGAATATCACGGATATTGTTGACGAACAGCAGAGCAACAGACAGTAAGCCAACTCCTGATGCCGCCGTCCACAGCCACCACGGTGCCACGGGGATCTGCACCCACGTTGTCGCCACCGTGGCCATGAGGCCGAAGAACACAAACACGAATAATTCGGAAAAACCGATTCCCAAATATCCGTAGGGGTTGGAACCACCGGTGTAGAACCAGGCGGCCGCCACCGCTAACGCGCCGCACACAAGCAGGAACCACTGACCTGATAAAAACACCAGAATAAGGCCGAGAACGGCAGCCGAAGCGAAGCAGCCGAGGGCAGCCATTAGTACGGTTTTAGGCGCTACGATACCGCCGCCGGTGAGCCGGGGTGGGCCAGTGCGAAAGTCATCTGTGCCGCGCACTCCGTCAGAGTAGTCATTCGAAAAGTTGACACCGATTTGGAGTAGGAGAGCGACCAGGAGAGCGAGTAGTGAACGCAGCGGGGACAGAGCGCCAAGACCCATGGCCGCACCTATGCCAACAAATACCGGGGCCGCAGCCGCGGGAAGAGTGCGTAAGCGGGCGCCTTCTAACCAATCATTAACGGTAGCCATGTTTCAGCGCTCCCAGGCGAGACCAGCGTTACGCTGCTCGGCGGCTAGCTCAATGATGGTCGCCCGTGCCGGTTTGCCGAGGTCGGTGCGCGGTAGCGTATCGGTGGCCACGACCACCCGGGGCGCACATTCTCGCCCGCACACCTGGCCCACTACCTCTCGCACGCGCGGCCCCAGCTCGGCTACCGGCTGATCGGAGACGACAACCGCGGTGACAACCTGCCCCCACGTCTCATCGGGGAGGGCGACAACCGCCACCTCGCTAGCCAGGCCAGCATCTGTAATGGCGTCGGCAACGACTGAGGGGGAGACGTTCACACCCCCGGAAATAATCACCTCATCGGCGCGCCCAGTCACTGTCAGCACGCCGTCGTCCCAGCTTCCGCAATCACTCGTGCGCAACCACAGCCCACCGTCGCGGAAACTAGCGCCATTTTTCACATCGAGGTAGTCCTCCATGAGTACGGGACCGGAAATTTCGATACGCTCATCGACGACGCGAATATCCACCCCCGGAAGCGGGATCCCGTCGTAGACGCAGCCACCCCCGGTCTCCGTCATACCGTACGTCGTGACCACCCGCAGACCCTGCTCACGCGCCCGGGTGAGAAGATCGGGTGAAATTCCCGAGCCCCCGACGAGAATGGCATCGAGCTGTCCAAGTAGTTCAACCAGCTCGCCTCCGACCTCTAACGCATCGGCTAGTTGCTTGGGGACCAGGGACAAATAACCACGCAAGGAGGCATCGCGCTCGCGGCCGTCGACAATGGTGCGGCAGGCGCGGGCAAGGGCGTCGGCGTCAAACCCGTTGGACATGTCTGCGATGACAGGGCTCGCTTCGGCTACGCATGAGCGGATAAGGGTTTGGAGGCCTGCGATATGGTGAACCGGCAAGGCGACGATCCACCGGCCTGGTCCGCCGAGCACCTCGTGGGTGGCGCGCGCCGACGCGACGAGTGCTCCGAAAGATAACCCAACAAGATGGGGCTCGCCGGTGCTTGATCCCGATGTCTCAACGATGACATCAACAGATTCGGGGACGTGCTCGATACGCCCTTGCATGGCTGCATTAGAGCGTTCGGCGACGTCTGGCAAGCATTCAGCGAGAGGACGCGGTGCAACGATAATCCAGCGAGCGCGTTTTTCCCCGGTGGTTTCTTCTCGTTCGAAGAACTCCCACAATTTGTGTACCGCGGCGTACGTCATGGTGACGGCGCCGGGTGACGTCCCACCGGGAACGAGCATGAGCTGGGGTGAAGACACGGAACCTCCCGCGAAAATGAAGAATCGTCGGCTTCAGTTTAGAAGTAGTAGGGGAAGTCCGACCAATCGGGTTGCCGGCGTTCGACGAAAGCGTCGCGGCCTTCCTGGGCTTCCTCTGTCATGTAAGCCATGCGCGTGGCCTCCCCGGCGAATACCTGTTGGCCGGCGAGACCATCGTCGGCGAGGTTGAAAGCGAACTTCAACATGCGGATAGCTTGCGGTGATTTGGTGGCAACAATGCGGGCATATTCGAGGGCCACATTTTCAAGCTCGGCGTGCGGTACAGCTTCGTTGATCACGCCCCACTGCTCGGCGTCCTTGGCGGAGTATTCGCGGGCGAGGAAAAAAATCTCGCGGGCCCGCTTATCGCCCACCTGTCGGGCCAGAAGTGCTGAGCCGTAGCCGGCGTCAAAGGACCCCACGTTGGCATCCGTTTGCATGAACCGAGCGTGTTCGATTGACGCGACTGAGAGGTCGCACACGACGTTGAGGGAGTGTCCGCCACCGGCGGCCCAGCCGGACACCGCGGCGATCACCACTTTTGGCATGGTGCGGATCAAACGCTGAACCTCAAGGATATGCAAACGCCCAGCCCGGGCAGGGTCAATAGTCTCGCGACGGGCTGACGGGTCAGCGTCCTCGCCTCGATCTTCCGACTCGTAACGGTAACCGTCTTTACCACGAATGCGCTGGTCACCCCCGGAGCAAAAACCGTAACCGCCGTCCTTGGGTGAGGGGCCGTTGCCGGTAAGAATGACAGCGGCAACATCGGGTGACATACGCGCGTGATCCAAGCATCGATACAGCTCATCGACCGTATGCGGACGAAAAGCGTTGCGCAGAATCGGCCGATCGAATGCGATTCGCACCACCGGCAAGTCCTCTCCGGCTGGGCGACCATCGATATCGCCTCGCGATACTCCGCGATGATATGTCGTGTCAGTGAGATCAAAGCCTTGAACGGGCCGCCAACGCGCAGCATCGAAAGTGTCGGAAACAAAGGACAAAGCACTCATACCTCCATCGTACCGAGCTACTCGTCGAGTTCCACCCCTGCGGTTTTCGATACAGCTGAGATGAGGAGACACGGGCACTGCGATTAATGATCGCTAATGGCTATTCTCATCGCGTGACATGAATCGAGATCGACGTAGGGAATGAGCCCGTTGCCGTACTAGACTAAACGACATGGATTTCCCCTTACATGGACGCTCATTTCTTCGTGAACTTGACTTCACGAACGAGGAATGG
Organism: Actinomycetaceae bacterium; assembly: GCA_030537615.1. Lineage (GTDB taxonomy): Bacteria > Actinomycetota > Actinomycetes > Actinomycetales > Actinomycetaceae > Gleimia. The sequence goes on from JAUNVP010000012.1 coordinate 13,594, forward strand.
GCCTATTTCCTTGACCTTGCCCTCGATCTGAAGAACGCGAAACACGCGGGCACAGAAGTGCAGTATCTCCGCGGACTCAACATCGCTCTCATTTTCGAAAAAATGTCGACCCGTACCCGCTGTGCGTTTGAAGTCGCGGCCGCCGACCAAGGCGCACATACAACCTACCTTGATCCCAGCGGATCCCATTTGGGATACAAGGAGTCGGTTGCCGATACCGCTCGTGTGCTTGGACGCATGTTCGACGGTATCGAATACCGTGGCGACGATCAGTGCGTCGTCGAGGACCTCGCACATCTGTCCGGAGTGCCGGTATTCAACGGTTTAACCGACCTGTGGCATCCGACCCAGATGCTCGCAGACGCCTTGACCATGAAAGAACACAGTGCTAAACCACTGTCGGAGACCGCGTTCGCCTACCTGGGCGATGCCCGCTTCAACATGGGGCGCTCACTCGTTATTTCGGGAGCAATGCTCGGCATGAAAGTCGTTATTGCCGCGCCACCGCAGTACCAGCCACCCGCTGACGTCGTTGATGAAGCACGCGTGCGCGCCGAACAATCAGGTGCAGAGATCATCATTACCGATGATGTCGAGGCAATCGCGGGAGTCGATTTCGTCCACACCGACATGTGGGTGTCGATGGGGGAGGACGAAGCCGTGTGGGACGAACGGGTATCGTCACTGCTGCCCTACCGGGTGACTGAGGAGGTCATGAACCTCGCTGGCCCCGATGCGAAGTTCATGCACTGCCTCCCGTCCGTCCATGACAACATGACGACGGTCGGAGAACAGGTGCTGGCCAAGTACGGTTTGATGGGTGCTGAAGTGCAGAACGCAGTATTCGAAGGCCCCCGGTCCGTTGTATTTGATCAGGCTGAAAACCGTCTCCACACCATCAAAGCAGTGATGGTAGCAACGCTCGGACGTTGAGTCTTTTCGCGGAAAGTCATCGCGCCACCTTTTCGCACTTCTGTGTCGCTCTCCTACAATGGGCACCATGACTGGACACGTTCTCCCCACAGGAAAAATCTGTTACGGCGGCGATTGGAATCCCGACCAGTGGCCAACGCAGACCGTCAGCGAAGACATCGAACTCATGCGCGAAGCGGGGGTGAACCTCGTCAGCCTCGCGATTTTCTCCTGGGCAAAACTGGAACCCGAGCCCGGAGTGTACGAATTCGGTTGGTTGCGCGACATTATGGACCAGTGTGCGCAGGCGGGCATATTCGTTGATTTAGCTACGGCGACAGCAAGCCCACCGGTGTGGATGGCGCGGCGCGACCCATCGTCTCTGCCGGTGAACGTGCACGGCACTCGCCTCGAGTTTGGATCGCGTCAGCAGTATTGTCCGTCCTCGACGACGTACCGAAAGCACTCCCGTGCCCTCGCGCGCGCTCTCGCGGAAGAATTCGCCGACCATCCGGCGCTTGTCCTATGGCACGTCAACAACGAGTATGGCTGTCACATCCTGCAGTGCTACTGCGACAACTGCGAAACCGAGTTTCAACAGTGGTTACGGGAAAAATACGGAACAATTGACGCCCTAAACCACGCTTGGAATACCTATTTTTGGGCTCAAACCTATAGCGATTTCTCTGAGATCCACGCGCCGCGCGACATGCCGACGTTCAAGAACGCCGCGCATGAACTCGACTACTGGCGCTTTGCTGACGATCAGCTCCTCGCGTTGTATTTGGCCGAACGTGAAGAACTACGTGCGGTGACTCCCACTGTTCCGGTCACTACCAACTTCATGGGGGAGTTCACCGGCCTCGACTACTGGAAATGGGCGCAACACGTGGATGTCATCTCCGATGATTCCTATCCCGAGCCCGCGATCGTCGGGGGAGCGCACGAAGTGGCTTTCACCGCCGACCTCATGCGCGGACTTGGCAACGGCCGGCCCTTTATCCTCATGGAGCAGGTCACGTCAGCAGTGCAGTGGAGGCCGCAGAACGCAACCAAGCGTCCCGGACAATTCGCGCTGTGGTCGATGAGCCGCGTCGCACACGGAGCAGACGGTATCTTGCAGTTCCAGTGGCGTCAAAGCCCCGGCGGAGCAGAAACATTCCACGGCGGGATGGTCGCCCACTCGGGGAAGAGGTCGCGATACTGGCCGGAAGTCGTCCAGCTTGGACGCGACCTCGAAGCCGCCTCAGCAGTCATCGATGGCCGGATCGATGCGGAGGTCGCGATCATTGTCGACTGGGACGCGACGCGGGCACGGCAACTGTCGGTTGGACCTACTGAAGCTGACGCGAACTTCGCTGCAGCACGAGCGTGGCACCGCACATTCTGGGAGAAGAATATCGCGTGTGACTTGGTGAGCGTGAACGCGGAGCTTGACCGGTATCGCATCATTATTGTCCCCGAGGTCTTTATCGACTATCCGGAACTCTCTGCACGCCTCACGGCGGCGGCTGAAAACGGCGCCCACGTGGTCGTGGCGGCGCCGACGGGAGCCGTCGATTCGACAATGCGCGCTGTACTCGGCGGCTACCTTGGTTCACTCGCGGAGCTTGTCGGAGTCGTTGTCACCGATCATTCGGTGCGTTCGCCCGACGTTGCCAACTGGTCGAAAGCCGATCAGGTGGTCGCTGATCCACGGGTTGATCGAATTACCCGAGTAGTGGGAGTTCCTGGAGCCAACCCCAGGCATACACTCGACGTGACTTCACCAGCGCTCGAGCGTGCCCTCGATAGCATTGCGACACCGAAGCCTCGCATGACCTCGGGAGTGTGGGGCGAATACGTGCAAGCGCTCCATCCGGCCTCCGAGATCACCAAGCCAACCTGGCTCAATGACGAAGTGGAAGTTATTGCCCAGTTCTCTGGTGAGGACGGTTGCGATTTGGCGGGTTGGCCGGCCATTACTCGCCGGGAGGTCGGGCGAGGTGCCGCCTGGTACGTCGCAACCGATTTGGAATCCGTGGGGCGTGAAGCGCTCACTCGGGTGGTGGGGGCATACGCTCGTCTCGATACTTCCGGGGCCGATTTTCCCGATGGCATTGAGCGAGTCAAGCGTGGAGATGTCACGTTCTACCTCAACCACTCTGACCGGGCAGTTCAACTCGCTGGCGTGGTGGGGTGGGATCTGATCAGCGGCCAAGAAGCCACCGGTCACCTCGTCGTTGCACCGCGCTCAACTGTGGCAATTGGTGCTCAGACAAACGCAACCTCATAGCCCAGACAGACTGTTGGCGGTGTGCTCCGGTTTCCCGAAGCACACCGCCAAAGTGTTGCCATTAGGCAGGAAGATCGACGAGGAAGTCGCGTGAGTGGGCGCGAACCTTCTCCCACAGATCGGAGTCAACGTTCAGACCATCGGTCAGAGCGTCGTTGTGCCGAGCCTGGAAGTCATCCGCACGGGTAATCGCTTCCGCATCGAGAGGATTGCTGTCGATGAGTGCGATAACCGTTTGTGCCTGGTACTTGTCAACCGCGTTGAGCTGTTCTGAGCTGAGATCGCAGTGATCCTTGAGAAAAGCTGCCATATCGTCGATACCAGCAGTGCCGTAGTCACCGTCCGGGGTGGCAACGGTAGCTTTCCAGCCGTCGTCAGTGTAATTGAGCGCAACGATGACCCGGTCGACATTTCCGGACGCTTTTCTCATGGCGAGAGCCGCGAGCGGCGAATCCGATGGGAATCCATCGGGGAATACCGTGACGCCGGAGCGTTCGGCACTTGCGAAGTCAAAGACTCGGTGCGAGTCGAAGAGTGGGCAGAACTGACGATCTTCTGTGCGGCGCACGACGGCGACACAGTCATCTGTATTGACAGAGAGCTGTCCCGCTCCGTGTTCCGGGTCGTCCAGCAATGTGAGATTAGCCAGTGCTTCAACACCAGTGTTGTATTGCAGCATGGCAAAAACGATCTGGTCGATGAGGTATTTGGACAGTCCGTCGGAGATCGACGATAGTCGCAAACACCGGAGTGATGTGTCGCGAAGGTCGCGCACGGAGATCCTAGTTTGAGTGGTATTAGTCATGAGGGGCCTCACCATTGTTTGAGTTTTCAGCGAGGTTCGTTACCGGTCGGAAAACGTGGCTAAATAGTCGTAGCCAGTTTTCGCCGAGAATCCCGCGGATTTCGGTTTCGTCCATTCCCGCTTCGACGAAAGCGTCGGTTAAACGGGGGAAGTTTTCTGGCCCCAGTTCCGGGTACAGTCGCTGCCGAGGGCGATATGCTCCACACCTATTTCGTCTTTGAGTCGAGTAATCATGGTAACGAAGTCAGACAGCTGAGTGCTTTCCCGCCGACAATGAGCGGATACATCGAAGTCTTGTTACCCACGTGTGAGAGATCGACGAGCATACCCACGCGGTTCATCTCGGCGATGACGTTGGCGCCAAATCGAGTGAGCCCGGAGTCGACGGGTTCGTAGCACGCCCCGCCAACTGCATTTTGATTGTTGTAGGTTAGCTGCGCGATTCTCACGCCGAGTCTGTAGAACACTTCCACTAGCCGATAGTCGTCTCCGAATGAACTCGTGTTCTGGAAGCCGAGGAGGACGCCGACGCGCCCCGTCTGCTTCGCGTACTCGAGGTCGTTGACGTCGTGCGCTAGGAGGGCAATATCCGAGTTTTTCCGGATGAACTGGTACCATTCCCCGATTGCTCGAATGGTTTCGGTCGGATCTTCCCAGACGGCAACGGTTGCGTTGACGCCGGTGATTCCTCCCGCCAGGACTTCTGTGAGCACGTCGCGACTCCAGTTATTGATCTGGAGGCCATCGACGACGGTAGTGGTCTTGTGTACTTCCTGCATGGTTTTGCTTTCTTGACTCAGAGACTCAGCGAGGAGGACTGACGAATAGCCAGTTGCTCTCGGATTCGTTGCTGATATCTCTGACGGAGGGCATACCGGTCATCAAAGTGACACGGAGCCAGTCAGTAGATTTGGGGTTGTAATTGGACATGCCGTACATGGCAAGTTGGAAACGCTACAGGCTGAGCGGGAGGAACTCGCCGTTCAAAGCGTTATGCTGAGGCTCCCCGTAAACGGTTTTGCTCATGAGTTGCACGCGTGCAACCCAGTAGCGCTGGTCCGGGTTGTTGAGGAGGAACTGCGCAATCGTTTCATTCGGATCTGTCTGAGCAAGTAGCTGATCGAGTTCGTACACCCGGCGAGCGATTCCGATTTGCAGTTCGGACTCGGGCTTATTGACTTCAGACCGCTTGATTCGGCGCGGTTCTTCGTTGGTCTTCGACAGGTACCACATGTATTCGGTATTGCGAGGATCGTCGAAATCAATATCGCCTACCCACGAGTAGGTGTCTGCGATAAGGTCACGCGTTTCGGCGACTGTTCTCGTCGGTTCAAGACAGAACACTTCCGATACGCGAAGAAGATTGTCGATCTCATCGTCGATATCGTCGGTGATCTCCGTGATGAGTGAAGCGACGAGTGAGCCACAGTCGGCATCAATGCTCGAAGCGTAGTTATAGAGGTCGGACCACAGAGCAACGTCGCCCTCCGACCCTGAGTCGATTTGTTGGGCAAAATACTCTCGGGCAGAGGTGAGGCATTTGACGATGCTCGCATCGGACGGGAAGGGGCTCCCCGGATCAATGTTGCGTTCGGTGAAGTACGCCATTGCCTTGTCCATGAGGTCCGAGACCAGCGTGATGTCTGCTTGGTCTTTTTCATTGGCGAAATTGACCGTGCGGGCACATGCTGACGCAAGCGCGAACTCGCGGGCTCTGGCCCATGCTTCCATAATCAACGGGTGGTTGAGTACATAGGGAATGAGGCCGAGGCCAGTGGCGGCGGTTCGTAAAGATAGTGGTACATGGGCTCTGCGCCCGCCCAGAATACGCCGCCTCCAGCGAGCAGGGTACACATAATCATGGCGACCCATTTGAAACGATCGAACTCCGGTTTTGTCACGTGCCCGAGGTATGCCTTTGCCCACGGAGTGAACATGACAATAAAAGAAACGGCGAAAGTGAGGAAGAGAAGCACTTGCCAGTAGAAGCCAAAGGTGTTGGCCGAGAATGTAAACCACTATTGACCCAGTTGCCTACGACTGTGGGAGCAACGAGCGAGGCGATCACAAAGGCTGAGAGAATGCCGATGGTAGTTGAAGTGACAACCCAGTCGTAGCTATGTTTGAGGCTCTCTTTTGGGGTTGTTTTGTTGAAGTATCCACGTTGACACCTTTCGCTGACAGTGGTGATCTCAGTTGCCTGATCCAGCCAAATGTCAATATTTTTCGGTAATACCGCCATTGGTTTACACCCGTCACAGACTGTAATTTCAGCCTAGGGAAAGGTTGGAGTGCTGAGAAATATCTACTTGGTCTTAATGCATAATATATGATTATTGATGCAGGTCAGATGGGGTTTGTCGGTGGGGAGGTGGAGAATAGGGGCGGACGAATTCGTCTCAAATCCTTGATTTTGGCCGCGGAGAATCGAGGAAAAATGCCGATTGTGCGGTCATGGCGAGATTTATTTTCGTCCCCAGATCGGGATTCATTAACGGTGGATGAATTCGACGGTTCGGTTTTATCGATGGGTAACTGCGCCCGGTGAAGTGGAGAGAATTCGCTGTGGTCAATTCGTCTTGCGGCGACGGCCGCGTCGCTTGGGTGGGGTGCGGTAGGGGCTCTCTCGACGCCACCGGGGAATCAACCATTCGGGATAACGCGTTCCGAACAAGCCGGTAATGGCACCAACAGATCCGATGAGAGTGAAGGGGAGACCGAGCGAAAGAAGTAGACCGGATACCAATGGGTGATCGTGACTCAACCCGCTAGCGGACATGAGGGCGAGACCGAAAAGGGTCAGCGAAAAACTCGGGAGAAACACGAACGCAAAACGCTCATCGATAATGCCGTTCTGCTTTTCCCACGCTCGCGAAGAGGGAGTGTCTCGTCGCAGATAGAGAGCCCCGGAAGCGGTGACAATGGCGAGAGCGAGCGCGAGAAAGAACATACATCTACCCTAACGTGCTCAGCTCATTCGTACCGAGGTAAACGTCCGACTGTCTTAAAAGGCGTGCACTCGCTTAATGGTTGGAACCGTGTGCGAAGGAGTAGTAGCGCCCAATTTCGGTGTATCCGAGGTGTTTGTAGACGAATTCTCCTAACGTTGAGGCCTGCAGAATGACTTCGCGGGCGCCGAGCTCGAATCCGTGGTTGGTTAAAGTCGTGCAGAGGTCTTTTGCTAATCCCTGCCCACGGTAGTCCGGATCGGTGGAAATGTAATACAACCCCGCTGTTTGGTGTTCGGGGGTCATGGTCAGCTTGCCGAAGCAGGTGACCCGGTCGCCCTGGTAAATCACGGCCGCGCGCCAGTGAGGGTCAGTGGTCCATGCGCCGGTGCAGAGAAGCTGTGTGGCATCGCGATGAGTGAGTCGAGGGAACGCTGCCTGGAGTGTTGGCACAGCATCCGCCAACATCCGCTCGCCCGTTTGATTGAGTGGAACGAGTTGAACTTCGTGGCTGAGGGGACGCTCTATAGGTTTGTTGATTCCCATAATTGGATAGCCCTCGGGCTCGTCCATGTGGAAACCTGCGTGTTCCAGCGGAGTCTCAACCTCTGCCAATGCCTGTGGGTGTACCCGGATTGTCCAATCGGGGTATTGAGGTTTCCGCAGGTGTTCGATGGTGATGAGTAGCGACTCGGTATCGCATCCCGGATCGACGGTAGCTCCCCGAAGATGCGAATCATGAGCATCAGAACCCATGTCGTACGCTACCCAGCCACTACCGTCAACCCATACCCCATTCGCCTGTTCCATACGGCGGTGAATGGTGTCGAGCAACTGGTGGTGGGCTCGTTCAAGCATGGTGCCTCCTGCGTTCAGTTTCGCGCACAGCATATCAATCGGTGGGAGTAGAGATGGATGTAGTAGGGGTCGCGCAGTGTCTGCGTGGTTGTCCCTAGGTGTCGGGAAGGGCGGAGTTGGTTTTGGATTTGTGGCTGGGGTGTTTGTCGGGGGCGCTGTAGGTGGCGAGCGGATCGGCGCCTCAGGTGTTCCCTGACATTGCTCAGTGCAGTTAGGGAGAGTCTACGTGTGCTAGGGAGAGCCTACGCAGGGGGTTGAGACTTTGCCTGGCGGTGTTTTTGGGGGTTGTAGGCTCTGCCTTATGAAAAGCGGTGCTATTGGAGAGAGCCTATGGCTGTTGAAAGCGGGAAAACAGCTGTGAGGGAGAGCTTACGGCTAGTGGTGGGAGGAAACGCGAGCGAGCGTTTGTGCGGCACAATGGAGGCATGTCTGACATAACTGCTACGGATCATGCGCTGGTAGAGATTGATCTCGACGAGCTGTCGCCTCGCACTCGGGACGCATTTGATGGTATTGATCGGCTCCTCTATTACTCGTTACCGCTGAAGAACAGATTTAGGCGCATCGACGTGCGCGACGGATTGGTGCTCCGTGGCCCGTATGGGTGGTCTGAAGTATCACCTTTTTGGGATTACGGGCCGGAGGAATCCGCCGCCTGGCTCCGGGCTGGATTAGCGGCCGCCAGGCAAAAACCGCCGGCGCTCAAACGGAGTGCAGTTCCCGTCAACGCAACGGTTCCCGTGGTTTCGCCTGAACGCGCCCACGAGATTGTTACGCAATCGGGAGGTTGTCGTACCGTCAAAGTGAAGGTGGCTGATCCGGGAACATCATTGAGCGAGGATTGTGCACGTATTGAAGCGGTTCGTGCCGCGCTCGGGCCGAATGGACGAATCCGCGTAGACGCCAATGCCGCATGGGACATAGAGCAAGCAGTCACGGCGATTGCACAGCTCAATCGCGCCGCCGAATCCGGTGGGGGAGACGGCCTCGAATACGTCGAACAACCGTGTCCGAGCGTCGACGACCTTGCCGCAGTGCGTCAACGCACCGAGGTGCGGATTGCTGCCGACGAGTCCGTGCGCCGAGCTGACGACCCCCTGGCCGTAGCCCGAGCAGAAGCGGCCGATCTCGTGATCGTCAAGGTTCAACCCCTCGGTGGCGTCCGACGAGTCATCGACATCTGCGCCGAAGCAGGCCTTCCTGCTGTCGTGTCATCCGCTCTCGACAGCTCCATCGGTTTGGCTCGGGGAGTGCAGTGTGCTGCGGCCCTTGACGAACTTCCCTTTGCTTGTGGCCTCGCAACCTCAGCCATGTTCACTACCGATATCGCCAAGTCTCGAGTCGTGCCCGTGAACGGCGCAATACCTGTGAAAGACAGTCTTCTCGACGGCAATCGCACGACTGAGCCGACGCCGGGTGATCGAAGGATGATCCGCCGATGGCTCGATCGCCTCGACGAGATGGTGACCGCGCGGCAGGTAGGATAAGGGCGATGAATGCAACTGACGACAACGCAGCAGCAGCGTGCATGAACGCCGCGTGGCTCATGGCGGCCTTGGAAAGTAGCGGTGTCAAGGACGTTGTGATCAGTCCCGGATCCCGCAATGCCCCGATCCTCTATGCGGTTGCCGCGATGGAAAATGAGGGGCGAATTCGCGCTCATCCGCACTTCGACGAGCGCGGCGCAGCGTTTTTCGCCCTCGGAATTATTCGCGCGACGGGGCGGCCCGTCGCTCTCGTCACAACCTCAGGTTCGGCGCCAGCACACGCCTATCCCGCGATCGTCGAGGCCGCGCATGCGAAGCTACCAATTGTTATGGTGTCGGCTGATCGCCCATTTGAGATGCGTCAGGTCGGCGCGTCTCAAACCACCCGCCAAGTTGGGATGTTCGCCAATCACATCGTTGACAGCCTCGATATTCCCGCGAGTATCGGCTTGTCAGCGAACAGTCGGACACTCAACGGGCCAGCTCGCGCGGTCGTTAATCGCGTGCGCCGACTCATCGCACGAGCGCGCGGTGTTTTCGGTGCCGCAGGACCGGTGCACGTCAACATCGGATTTTGCGATCCCCTGACACCACCCGCGCAGTTCGCGGTTCCCGCGCTCCCGCCCTCGCCGATCGAGGTGCGTTCCTGCCGCGCGCAAAGAGCGTGGGAAGAGGCAGTTGATACGCGTTTACGCACGGTTATTGTCGCCGGTGCTGACGGAGGAATTGATGCCCAACGCGCGGCAGTGGCGGCAGGAGTGCCACTCGTGGCAGAACCGTCCTCCGGAGTTTTTGGGCTACCCGGCTTCCAGCCCTACCAGCAGGCGATGCTCCGCAGGTGGGGACACGAAATCGAACAGGCGGTCGTTTTCGGAACTCCAACTCTTTCGCGCCCCGTCTCCCAGCTTCTGAGCCGCGAAGACGTCCGTGTGGTTGTTGTGGGACAGGTGGCCGACTACGCGGACGTGGCAGGTAACGCCGAACTCGTCGTCGGTGCTTTGACCCCAGCGCGCACCCCCCATCTGGCAGAGTGGTTGGCGCAGTGGGAAGACCGTGTTGCCCAGCTTGCGCAATTCTATGACGCGCAGGAATTGCCGGACGGTATCCGCGTAGCGCAAACGGTGTGGAACCTCCATGCTGAAAGCGACGATCTGCTTGTGCTCGGGGCCTCAAACGCCATCCGATATGTTGATCTGATTGGAGCGATGCCGACCGCAATGCCGCGGGTTTACGCAAGTCGCGGGCAAGCGGGAATCGATGGAACGATCGCTTTCAGCGCGGGACTCGCGCGCGGCAGTGGAAAGCCGGTGCGCGCGCTCGTTGGCGATCTAACGTTCCTTCACGATGCGAATTCACTCACACTCGCTCACGATAGCGCCGTCGACATCGTGGTTCTCGACGATGGGGGAGGGCGTATCTTCCAGTCGCTTGAACACGGCGAAGCCGCATCACCGGCGACGTACGAGCGGTTCTTCGCCGTCGGACAAGAGGTGGACTACCGGGCCTTGGCCAGCGCATACGGAGTTGAGTACGTGCGGGTTGATCCGCGCGGTGACCACTCGGCATTAGACGTCATGCCCGATCGCACGCGGATTGTGCACGTGCCGTGCGACCATACGTCAATTAGAACTAAACTCGCTGCATTGTTCCCAGACAACATTCAGTAACTATCGAGAAACAACCCAGAGCTGAGAGTAATTATCTTTGCGGAATATAGGAACTGACACGTTCATAGGTACATTGAGGAGACACCATGGATAATGATTTCCGCGATCCAGCCGATCGCCCAGATGGCGGCGGAGGGTCGATCCCTGGGGAATCAACTCCACGCGAGCCAGCTTGGTCGATAACACCTTCGTCGCCGAGTTCCCCGCCTGCTACGGAAGAAGCAGAAGGTATCGCAACAGAGGCCACTGCGACTCAGAGCGCGGTAGAAAAGCCAACGGAGACCGAGACGATGGCCGAATCGGTCAGAGAAACGATACCGCCGCAGCCACAGCCCCAGTTGCGCACCCCCGAAGCAAACGGGCCATCCGGTGCGGACTCAGATCCGTATAGGCCGTTCGCCGCGCCCGTTCCCGATCCGCAGACTTCCACCCGCACATCGGCTCCCGCCCCCGTGCGTCCCGTGAAACGCGGACCCGGCTGGGGAGCGCTCCTGCTCGCAATGTTCCTCACGGCGACCCTCTCCATCGTCTTGACGCTTGCATTTGCCACGGGACTAACCGAATACTCCCCGAAGAAAACAGATAGTAACGATCCGGTACAAACCGGGCCAGTTGCTCCTCTCGTGGAAAAGAAGGAAGGATCCTCCGACTGGCAGGCGGTGGCGAATGCCGTTCGCCCCGCGACCGTGTCCATCCAGGTGGTGGTGGGCGATTCCGGTGATTCAGGTTCGGGTGTCGTGTGGGACTCCGAAGGCCACATCGTGACGAATAATCACGTCGTTTCTGACGCGCAGGGGCCGGAGACGGTGACGGTGAGCCTCAACGACGGTCGCCTGTACCACGCGGAGGTTGTCGGTACCGATCCCACAACCGACCTCGCAGTGCTCAAACTCGTCGATCCTCCGAGCGATCTCGTCTCGGCTAACTTTGGAGCTTCCGACTCGCTCACCGTCGGACAGCCGGTGATGGCCATTGGCTCACCCCTTGGTCTATCCGACACCGTGACAACCGGAATCATTTCCGCACTCGATCGGCCCGTCGCCGTCAAGACTGCCGTGCCGCGCGGAAACCAGCAAAGCGAATTGTGGGGGATTAATCCCTTCGAGCAGCCGCAGCGTGAGCCGGTAATTACCAACGCGATCCAGATCGACGCTTCCATTAACCCCGGCAACTCCGGTGGTCCGCTATTCGACGAATCCGGTCAGGTCATAGGTATCAACTCGTCGATTGCGTCGCTAGGATCGGCAGATAGTTCGTCTGGGTCAATCGGATTGGGATTCGCCATCCCGGTCGATTTAGTGAAGAACGTCGCCACCCAACTCATTAATAACGGTAAAGCTGAGCACGCCCAGCTCGGTGTCATTATCCGCTCGGCGCCGGTCACCGTCGATGGTGTCACCAAGATCGGTGCGGAGGTGTCTGACGTCGTTCCCAAGGGCGCGGCCGCATCAGCCGATATTCAGGCCGGTGATGTCATTCTCAAGATCGATGGCCACGACGTGGTTTCATCCCGGTCGTTGACGGGATTCGTGCGCCGATACAACAGCGGGGACGAAGTGACTCTCACTATCGCTCGCAATGGGCAATCCATTGAAATCCCCGTTGTTTTACAGGCTCGATCCGAATAGGTGAGATGCGGTGGCTGAGGGCGCGCTCTAGGCGCGCCCTCAGTTATGTCACGTATCAAGCCCAAGCGCTTGGAGAACTGGACGCATCTTCGCCTGCGTTTCAGCTACTTCTAAATCGGGGTCAGAATCGGGCATGATGCCCCCTCCCGCAAACACGCGGATGGAATGACGATCGGCGGAGAGCTGCCCGCACCGAAGTGCAATCGCGCAGGCGCCCTCACCCGCGGCATCGATCCACCCCACGGGACCGGAATAGCGTCCCCGTTCGGTTAGCTCGTGGCGAGATAAGATTGTGAACGCCTCTTCGGTCGGGGTTCCCCCCACTGCAGCGGTGGGGTGAAGCGCAGAAACGACAACGCATATGGATGCCGACTGCGCATGATTCCGGGAGAGCGTTGCCCGCACATCAGTCGCCAGATGCGTAACGTTGGGAAGATCGAGCAGGAACGGCTCCCGTGCCGCGTCGAGTGCGGATGTGATGGGCCCCAGTGCCCGCGTAACCGATTCAACCGCGAGGTGGTGCTCTTCCCGATCTTTGGCGGATTCAAGGAGGGCGTGGCCATCACCGGGTGCGCAGGTGCCGGCGAGGACGCGCGATTTAATGACTCCGTCGCGCACGCTCGCGAGCATTTCGGGAGATGCGCCCGTTAAGCCAGCAACAGAGAAAATCCAGCAGGTCGGATAGGTGCGAGTGAGTTGTGCGCACACATAGCGTGGATCGATAGGGGAGGACGCAGAAACTTCAAGATCGCGGGCCATTACCGCTTTTTGGGCGTGACCATGTCCCAGTAGTTCGATGACCTGTGATACCGCAGTGGCCCATGTCCTACGCGACATGGTTCCGGTGTCGAGCGACAGACCCCGTGGCGCAACGAGTCGATTGGGCTGGGAACCGAAGGAGCGGGCTTCGCGCTGAGATGCCGCTGTTTCCCGGGTGTGTTTCGCCTGATCGGGAGTGCTCGAACGGAGGGATATGTGCCACACCGATCCCTCGTATTCAATCCACGTTTCGCGCGGAGCAAGGATAATGCCGGGAGCGTGCGGGCCAAATCCAAACGACATCAATCCGACAGGAAGGCGAATCCCGGTCTGCGCTTCAAGTTCTCGAGCCTCGAGAGAATCGGTCCCCCGACAACTGCGCGCAAACTGTAACCACGCATCACCGGCAACCCCCATATGCGGTTGATGAGATACGCGCGCTCCCTCACGTGGAGGATGCGGGGTCAGCCGGTTCAGGAGATCGCTGTATGAGGGGTGGTCGAGTATCGAAATATTAACCTCTTCTGCGCTCGGTCCGGCGCTTTCAGCGCGCTCACACGGCTCCGTCTTCGCAGATTTGGGTTCGGCGATGAACGCTCGCGCTACTCCTGCACCGACGATGGTGGGTTGCCCATCTCCGGCAATGGCCGGGCCAGACCAGACCGACACCACCTCATCCCCTGGCACTTTGGCGAGGAGAGCGGGCAGATCGGAGGCCGCTTTCACACGGGAGACGGTGACGTCCAGCACCGATGAAACGTATTCGAGGTCAGACACAATCACACATTGTAACGTCCAGTGAGCGACGGTGGGTTTTCGCGGCGGTGTGCGAGTGAATGAGTGGTGCCCGCGCGGTGAATGCCCACATCGGATAGGAAACTTCGCCCTTGTGTCAAAAGCGTGTCACTATTGTGCTTATGAAAGATGAGCGCACGACTCCAGCCGACGTGAATCGAGCCGGTCTGGACAAAAATCCTCGAGAAGTAGCCGGCATGTTCAATAAAGTTGCACGCCGCTACGACCTCACCAATGAGGCCCTCACGCTCGGCCAGGTCCACTTATGGCGACGCGGTATGCGGCGGGCTCTCGGGGCTCAACCGGGGGAGAAGATCCTCGACGTTGCGGCCGGCACAGGCGGTTCGACCGCCGCGCTTGCCGAATCAGGAGCCGAAGTTATCGCGTGTGATCTTTCCGAAGGGATGATTGAGGTCGGACGCCGCCGGCATCCCGAACTGACATTCGTCCAAGGGGACGCAACTGATCTGCCTTTTGAAACCGGCGAATTTGATGCGGTGACAATTTCATTTGGTCTGCGCAACGTTGACAATACGGAAAAAGCGCTGCGCGAAATGGCGCGCGTGACGAAACCCGGTGGCCGTCTCGTCATCTGCGAATTCTCGAGGCCGACATGGGCGCCGTTCAGGGCGGTGTACGGCTTTTATCTTGAGCAGGTCATTATGCGTATTGCCAGCATTTTCTCAAGTGACGATGAAGCCTACGAATACCTCATTGAATCGATCCAAGAGTGGCCGGATCAAGAACATCTCGGCAAGCTTATTGCTGCTTCTGGCTGGGATCACGTTCAATACCGTAACTACACCGGAGGAATCCTCGCACTCCACCGTGCCCGTCGGGCGCAGTAGAGGCCGCGGATAGCACATCGGGTGCGCCACTGGCGCGACTCAAGACTGTCTCGACACGCAAAGTGCGACGAAACTGAACTGAAAATCGGTACAAAGAGCATGTCCTCCACCTGATTCGTCAATCCGAGTGAGATGTGGTTCGGTAGAGACGTAGTTGAAATACGAAACATAGGTGTAATCAAATACGATCAGGATGAAGAGGCGAACTTGACCGAAGATCTGGGCAAACTCGGCCCTTTGAGCCCCCGTTGGGAACATTCTTCGCTCGTGGGTAGGGTAGGGACGAATAGCCCGGTTGTGATGAATACCTATCCGAAGACAGGCGGGCGTAATGAATAGTTCACAGTGGGAGGGCGCGGTGCAGGCAGACGCGGGCGAATATACCGCCGATGTCGTTGTAGTCGGTGCGGGCCCAGCAGGCTCGGCGACAGCCTATTACTTGGCACGTGCGGGAGTGGATGTCGCGCTACTAGAAAAGGCTACCTTCCCACGAGATAAGATTTGCGGCGATGGTCTGACTCCCGCCGCAGTTGCTGAAATTCACCTGATGGGCGTTGATACGACCGGGTGGGCGCGCAACAAGGGACTCAATGTCATTGGTGGTGGGCACTCCATCTATCTCCCGTGGCCAGAGCAAAAATCCACACCGAACTACGGCATGACTCGAGCACGTATGCAACTCGATGAAGAACTTGTCCGACGTGCAGAGTCAGCGGGCGTTCGCCTATATGAAGGAATGAACGTCACCGGAGCGCTTCAAACTCCCACCGGTCGAATGCGCGGAGTGACCGCGAAAATTGGACGCGGTAAAGAGGCTCGCGAAATCGAGTTCACAGCCAAGGTTGTCGTTGAAGCTGGGGGTGTGGCCGCCCGCCTGGCCACCTCGGTTGGCATTGAAAAGAAACACAACCGCCCGCTCGGAGTCGCTGCTCGCGCCTACTTCAAGTCCCCGCGTGGTAACGACGAATGGATGGACTCCCACCTCGAACTGTGGAGCGGCAAACGCGAGGAGTCCGACCTACTTCCCGGATACGGCTGGGTGTTCCCAATGGGGGATGGGGTTGTCAACGTCGGCCTCGGATCGGTGTCGTCCACTGCGAAGGCTACAACGCTTCCGTATAAAGAAATTTTCAAGTCGTGGATCGCCAATCTTCCTGAAGAATGGGAGATGACCGCAGAGAACCAGATGGGACCGTTGCGCTCGGCAGCTCTTCCCATGAGTTTCAATCGCACCCCGCACTACCGTGACGGCCTCGTCATTGTGGGAGATGCCGGCGGAATGGTCTCCCCCTTTGACGGGGAGGGGATCGCGCCCGCGATGCGCGCCGGTCGCTACGCTGCCGAGTCCATTGTGTCTGCACTGGCGCGGCAAAGTGAGTTTGGTTTCGATAAGGCAATGGAAACCTACACCGAGGCCCTGCGCGCCGACTGGGGTGGGTATTACTCACTTGGCCGCGTTTTCGTACGCCTGATTGAGAATCCGAAGATTATGCAGATCTGCACCAAGTACGGTCTGCCTCGCCCCCGGCTGATGAAACTCGTCCACAAATTACTGTCGGACAGTTTCGAACGCACGGGGGGAGATATTGACGACCACGTCATTACCGCACTTGCAAAGGTGGTGCCAAAAGTATGAGTGAGCATCGCTCAGTTGCGCAAAATCGCCGGAATAACGGCATAGACTTACAACAGTGCGCGCATGTTCAACGACGAGACCTGGGTGTGAACACATGCTTCGTGCCGAAGGGGTGGAAAATCTGATGTCTAATCCATACGTTCCTGTACTCATTATGGCTGCGGTTGCCGTAGCTGTGGCCCTCGGAGGTTTGGGAGCTTCAGCCATCCTCGGGCCCTCCAAGAAGAACAAGGTTAAGTCGAGCAACTATGAATGCGGCGTTGATCCGATTCATGCCGAAGCCGACATGGGACGTTTCCCGGTGAAGTACTACCTTGTCGCCATGACGTTCATCATTTTCGACATCGAGGTCGTATTCCTCTACCCGTGGGCTGTGTCCTTCGGGAAGCTTGGAGTATTCGGCCTCATCGTCATGCTGACGTTCCTCGCGCTCATTACGGTACCGTTCGTGTACGAATGGCGCCGGGGTGGCCTGGACTGGGATTGATAGGAGGATCACGACATGGGACTTGAAGAAAGCATTCCGTCAGGCATCGCCCTGACCTCGATGGAAAAGGTGCTTGGTCTCGCCCGCAAGCACTCGCAGTGGCCGGTGACCATGGGGCTGGCCTGCTGTTCGATTGAGATGATGGCGGCGGGCACCCCCCGTTTCGACATGTCGCGTTTCGGACTCGAAGTCTTCCGCGCCTCACCGCGTCACGCCGACCTGATGATCGTCGCCGGACGCCTGTCGCACAAGATGGCTCCGATCGTGCGCCGCGTTTACGATTCCATGCCGGAACCTAAGTGGGTCATTTCCATGGGAGCGTGTGCCTCATCCGGCGGCATGTTCAATAACTACGCCCTCGTTCAAGGATGCGATCACATCATTCCCGTTGACGTGTACCTCCCCGGTTGCCCGCCGCGCCCCGAAGCGCTGATCAACTCGATCCTCGTGCTCCGCGAGCAAATCTACAACGAGCCGCTTGGCGCCAACCGCCGCGAAATCGCGCGGAAGGCCGAAGAAGCGGCGCTTGCGGCAACTCCGACTCACCAGATGAAGGGACTGCTGGCATGACAGATAACGTTCCCGTGGAATCGAGCGAGGGCGGACTCGAACAACGCCAGCGCTCTGATCGTTCTGACCCGACTCCGGAGGTCGTGGGGATCCGCCACGGACAGTGGGGAATCCACGGCTCAGGTGATACCACCGGTTTCGGTGGCCTGGTCCAGGAAGTTGCCCTGCCGGGCGAATCTACGCGCCCCTACGGCGGCTGGTTCGACTCCGTCGTCGACATCCTCGAAGAACTCATCACTGAAGAGGGAATGCAGATCGGTCACGTGATCGAACGAGTCGTCGTTGACCGTGACGAACTAACCATCTTCATTACCCGCGAACACATCCTGCAGGTGTGCCGATGGCTGCGTGACGACCAGGACCTGCGTTTTGAACTGTGCCTCGGTGTATCCGGCGTGCACTACCCGCAGGACAACGGACGTGAACTTCACGCTGTCTACCACCTGCTTTCTGTCACCCACAACCGCGCGCTTCGTCTCGAAGTGACCTGCCCCGACTCGGATCCGCACATCCCGTCGGTGGTCAGTATCTATCCGGGAAATGACTGGCATGAGCGCGAAACCTGGGACTTGTTCGGCATTATCTTTACCGGCCACCCCGGTCTGACTCGCACGGCAATGCCGGACGACTGGGTAGGCCACCCGCAGCGTAAGGACTACCCGCTCGGAGGTATCCCCGTCGAATACAAGGGCGCGACGGTTCCACCGCCAGACACACGGAGGTCGTACAACTAATGAAGGACAGCACACCTGTTTTCCGCGCCACGGCATCGAGTCTCGATATCGACGACCTACCCGAAGTCATGGCCGTCGGTGGCGACTGGGAAGATGTTCTCTCAGAGATTGAGAAGCTCTCCAATGAGCGCATCGTCCTTAACCTCGGCCCCGTCCACCCGTCAACCCACGGCGTGCTCCGTGTCATCCTCGAGATCGACGGAGAAACGGTTCGTGAGTCGCGACTCAATACCGGCTACCTCCATACGGGTATCGAAAAGAATATGGAGTTCCGCTCCTGGACGCAGGGCGTCACGTTCTGCACCCGCATGGACTACGTGGCACCGCTGTTTAACGAGGCCGTTTACGTTCACACTGTCGAAAAGCTCCTCCAGATCGAGGACCAGGTGCCCCAGCGGGCAAACTGGATCCGGATTCTGCTGATGGAACTCAACCGTATCGGTTCGCACCTGGTTGCTATCGGCTCAGGCGGTAACGAACTGGGCGCTACCACGATGATGACGATTGCATTCCGTGAGCGCGAAGAGATTTTGAGAATTTTCGAGCGCATCACCGGGTTGCGTATGAATCATGCGTTCATGCGTCCCGGCGGCGTCGCCCAGGATATTCCCGAAGGAACAACGGACTACATACGCGAACTGCTTCCGAAGGTCCGCAAGGGTATCGGTGAGCTCCAGGACCTGACACAGGAAAACCCGATATTCAAACTGCGCCACATCGACGTCGGCTACATGTCGCTTGCCTCGATGATGGCCCTGGGAATGACCGGCCCGTGTCTGCGAGCTGCGGGGCTCCCCCTTGACCTGCGCAAGACGCAACCCTACTTCGGATACGACCAGCTCGAGTTCGATGTTCCGGTGCGTGACCAGTCCGACGCCTACAACCGCGTCCAAGTCCGCTTCGAGGAGTGCTACCAGTCGCTACGCATCATCAATCAGGTGCTCGACCTCCTTGATGAGACTGAAGGGGAACCGGTGATGGTGGAAGATCCGGCAATCAAGTGGCCCGCCCAACTCTCGGTTTCCGCCGATGGCCAGGGCAATTCACTCGAACACATTCGCGAGATCATGGGACAGTCGATGGAATCACTGATCCATCACTTCAAACTTGTCACCGAAGGCTTCAAAGTACCAGCGGGTCAGGCTTACGGCATGATCGAACACGCCAAGGGCATCATCGGATGCCACCTCGTGTCGATGGGGGGCACGCGCCCGTGGCGCGCCCACTTCCGCGACCCGTCCTTCTCCAATCTCCAGTCCTTCGCCATGATGACCGAAGGCGGCCAGCTCGCTGACGTCGTCGTGTCACTCGCTTCTATCGACCCCGTTTTGGGAGGTGTGGATCGCTGATGTATACCCCGGAAATCGCAGACCGGCTCCGCGGTGAAGCGAACCAGATTCTTGCCCGTTACCCCGAGGGACACGAGCGGTCAGCACTGCTCCCGCTCCTGCATCTCGTCCAATCTGAAGACGGGTACGTGTCAGCCAACGGAATCGCATTCTGCGCCGACATCCTCGGCCTCACCCGCCCGGAAGTCTCCGCTGTCGCCACGTTCTACACGCAGTACAAGCGTCATCCCGCCGGTGACTACAACGTCGGGGTGTGCACCAACGCGCTGTGCGCCGTCATGGGCGGTGACCAGATCTGGGAAGCTGTCGAAGGACATCTCGGAGTCGGCGCAGACGAGACGACTCCCGATGGAAAAATTACGCTCGAGCGCCTCGAATGTAACGCGGCATGTGATTACGCGCCCGTCATTATGGTCAACTGGGAGTTCTTCGATAACCAGACTCCCGAGTCCGCTATCGCGCTCGTTGACGATCTGACCGCAGGTCGCGACGTGAAACCGACGCGAGGGCCCAACAAACTGCGCAATTTCAAAGAGATCTCGCATCTGCTCGCCGGATTCGAAGACGGCCTGGTCGACGAAGGACCATCAGCTGGAGAACCGAGCGTGCGCGGCCTCAAACTTGCCCAGGAAAAGGGATGGACGTGCCCCGAACCACGGAGCGGAGGATCCGATCCCGAGGCCGGTCAAGAAGTGGGCGGCCTCCACTCCTCGGCGGATCGTCCGGCCGTGACCGAAGAAGACAAGGAGGGCACCAGCAATGACTGACGTTTCCTTCTCCAAGCCAGGCACGCTCACCCCGATTGTGTCGCGAGGATGGGGCGAAGACCGCTCCTGGACGCTCGAATCCTACCGCTCCCGCGGCGGTTACAAAGGTCTTGAAAAGGCCTTGACGATGGAACCGAAAGACATCACCGAAACGGTGAAGGCTTCCGGTTTGCGAGGCCGCGGCGGGGCAGGATTCCCCACCGGTCTCAAGTGGTCTTTCCTCCCTCCAGATGATGGCAAACCGCGTTACCTTGTGGTCAATGCCGACGAGTCCGAGCCCGGCACCTGTAAAGACATACCTCTCCTGATGGCGAACCCGCACGTCCTCATCGAAGGCATGGCGATTACTGCCCGCGCGATTCGCTGCGAGCACGCATTCGTCTACCTGCGCGGCGAAGTGGCTCATGTCTACCGTCGTCTGCTGGCGGCGGTGCGTGAGGCCGAAGAAGCCGGCATCATCGGACAAGGACTCGGCCCCAACGGTGATTTCAATCTGCGTATCACCGCGCATGCCGGCGCCGGCGCCTATATCTGCGGTGAAGAAACCGCACTTCTTGACTCGCTCGAAGGTCGTCGCGGACACCCCCGACTCAAGCCGCCCTTCCCCGCTGTTGAGGGCTTGTACGCTCGCCCCACTGTGGTCAACAACGTGGAATCAATCTCGCAAGTATCCGGCATCTTCCAAAACGAAGCCGGCTGGTTTAACACGATGGGAACCGAGAAATCGACCGGACACGGACTATTCTCCATTTCCGGCCACGTCAACAAGCCAGGCCAGTTTGAGGCCCCATTTGGCATCACCATGCGAGAACTGCTCGAGATGGCCGGCGGTATCCGCAACGGTCACCGCCTCAAGTTCTGGACTCCCGGCGGGTCGTCAACCCCGATCTTCACCGAGGAAGAACTCGATGTTCCCCTCGACTACGAAGCGGTTGGCGCAGCGGGCTCCATGCTCGCAACCCGCGCGCTACAAGTGTTCGATGAGACGACCTCCGTGGTACGCGTGGTGACGCGTTGGGTTGAGTTCTACCAGCACGAATCGTGCGGTAAATGCACCCCATGCCGCGAAGGAACATTTTGGATGAAGCAGATTTTGCTCCGTCTCGAAGCTGGGCGCGGAGTTCCTGGCGATATCGATCTACTCAACGAGATTGCGGGCAACATTGCCGGGCGTTCATTCTGCGCTCTAGGCGACGCATCCGCAACGCCGGTTCATAGCGGCATCGCACGATTCCGAGAGGAATTCGAGGCAGGTTTGACCACCCCCGCCCGCGAGCTTTTCCCCTATGAGGCATCCGCTGTCTTTGCTCAGGGAGGTACCCGATGAGTGATAACGCAACTCAAGAAATGGTGACGCTCACAATCGACGAGACCGAGGTGAGCGTTCCCAAGGGAACTCTCATTATTCGGGCTGCTGAAACCGTGGGGATTCGGATTCCCCGGTTCTGTGACCACCCGCTCCTCAAACCGGCGGGCGCCTGTCGCCAGTGTCTGGTCGAAGTGGCGATGCCTGACCGCGAAGGCAATGTTCGCCCCATGCCTAAGCCGCAGACTGCCTGCACCATGACGGTTGCGCCCGGGATGGAAGTTAAGACCCAGCGCACCTCCGAAGTAGCGGAAAAGGCTCAGAAGGGCATTATGGAGTTCCTTCTGATCAACCACCCCCTCGACTGTCCGATCTGTGACAAGGGAGGGGAGTGCCCGCTCCAAAACCAGGCGATGACCGAAGGCCGCGCTGTGTCGCGTTTTGTCGATGCTAAACGCACCTTCCCCAAGCCCATTCGCCTGTCCACCCAGATTTTGCTCGACCGCGACCGCTGTATTCTGTGTCAGCGTTGTGTCCGCTTCTCCAAAGAGATCGCCGGAGACGCCTTCATCGACCTGCAGGGCCGCGGCGGCGGTTCGTCACCGACTGATCACCATCAGTTCATGGGAGAACAGATCGGTACTTTCGACACCCAGGTCCTCGGATTCTTCGATCCCGAATCAAATCCGTCGACGCATGAGCTCACTCCGGCCGACGGGCTGGCCGGCCCCTACGGTGGCCCAGGTGTCGCCGGAAGCCTCCACCCCGGACCAATGGGGGCGGCTGAAGTCGATACCACCGGACGTCCGTTCGCATCCTACTTCTCGGGCAACACCATTCAGATATGCCCCGTCGGTGCGCTCACCGCGTCGTCCTACCGATTCCGCGGGCGCCCATTCGACCTCGTCTCCACACCGTCGATCACCGAACACGACGCCTCCGGTGCCGCGATTCGCGTCGATATTCGCCGTGGAGAAGTAGTTCGCCGCCTGGCCGGTGAGGACTACGCCGTCAACGAAGAATGGATTACTGATAAGGACCGCTTTGCCTACCAGTGGGCCAACGGGGATGATCGCCTGACCACGCCGCTGGTACGTGAAGACGGCGAACTCGTCCCCACCTCGTGGGGCGACGCGCTTGACCGTGCCGCACGCGGACTCAAAGCCGCTCGCGAGGGTAACACCATGCTTATGCCCGGCGGTCGTCTCACCGTCGAAGACGCCTATGCCTGGTCGAAGTTCGCTCGTGTCGTCATGGGAACCAACCAGATCGATGGTCGAGTGCGCTCCACCAGCTTGGAAGAAACTCAGTTCCTCGGATCCCGCGTTGCCGGACACGGTCTCGATGTCACTTACGGCGACATCGAAAAGGGCGGACGAGTCCTCCTCGTTGGTCTCGAAGCCGAGGACGAAATCGGAACCGCATTCCTCCGCCTGCGTAAGGGCGTGCTCGCCGGGACCGTCAAGGTCACCGTTGTTGCACCATTTACGTCGAACTCGACCAAGAAGATGAAAGCCGACCTGTTGCGAGCAGCTCCGGGAACCGAACCCGAAGTTCTCGCCGCCATCGACGGTAATCTCGCCGACGAACTAAAATCCGGCATCATCCTGGTGGGCGAACGGTGCGTTGAAACCCCCGGCCTCTACACGGCAGTCGCTGCTCTAGCCGACCGCACCGGAGCCCGACTAGCATGGATCCCGCGTCGCGCAGGCGAACGCGGAGCCCTCGATGTGGGCCTCCTTCCGCAGCTGCTTCCATTCGGACGCCACATAGACGACCCCGAAGCACGGATCGACCTCGAAGCCGTGTGGGGTGGTTCGCTACCGACCGACGCACCCAAGTGCACTGTCGACATCATTGCCGAGGCCGCCGCCGACCCGCGGTCAGCGATTATCCTCGGCGGTGTCGATTCCCGTGACGTCCCCGACCCGGATCAGCTACTGGCGGCAGTCAACGCCGCAGACTTCGTCCTCAGCCTCGAGGTTCGCAAGACCGACCTCACCTCACTGGCTGACGTTGTCCTGCCCGTCGCACCGTTTAGCGAAAAAGCCGGCACTTTCATCAACTGGGAAGGCCGCCTGCGGCCGTTCGGCCAGGCATTGTCCTCCAGGGCGCTCACCGACCGCGATATCCTCGTGCGCATCGCGCGCGAAATGGGAATCGAACTTGGACTCGAGACCCTCAAGACAACGCACGCCGAAATCAATCAACTCATGGATTGGGACGGGCCTCGCATCGGCGGCCCCACCGCCCAGGCTCCCGCAGTGCAGGCGCCCGGCGTTGGCAATGCCGTCCTGGCAACGCACAAGCCCATGCTTGACTCTGGCCGACTCCAAGACGGTGCCACCGCGCTGGCGGGAACCGCTCGCCGATCGGTCGCTCGTCTCAGCGCAGAAACACTCGGCGGCCTCGGCCTGACTGAGGGAGATACGATCTCCGTCAGTACCGAACGAGGCTCGATTACCCTCCCGGTTGTCGTCGCCGACCTGCCGAACGACGTGGTGTGGTTGCCCGAATGTTCGCTCGACTCCCACGTCCATGAAACCCTCGGAGCCCGCAACGGTTCCGTCGTATCAATCGCAGCACACTCGGAGGTGACCCGATGAGCTCCATCGGACTTTCCGCACTCGTGCCTTTCGCCCCACCGGTCACCACGCCGGCGGACTTCAGCGAGGAAACCTGGTGGCTCAGCCTCATTAAGGCTCTGTTCATCGTTCTGTTCCTCATTACGTCCGTCATTTTGGCCCTGTGGGTGGAACGTCGTGGTCTTGCTCGGATGCAGACCCGTCCCGGCCCGAACGTTGCAGGCCCCCTCGGGCTGTTCCAGGCGTTCGCCGACGCGGGTAAACTGCTCTTCAAGGAAGACATCTGGACCGATAAAGCCGAGAAGTTCATCTACTTCATCGCCCCCGCCACATCCGCCTTCGCTGCGTTTATGGTCTTTGCGGTTATTCCCATGGGCCCCAACGTATCGATGTTCGGACACTGGACTCCGCTCCAGCTAACCGACATGCCGGTGGCCGTACTCTACATCCTCGCGATTGCATCGCTCGGCCTGTACGGCGTCGTCCTCGGTGGCTGGTCGACACGCTCGACCCTCCCGCTCCTCGGCTCGGTTCGCTCCGCCGCACAGGTCATCTCCTACGAACTGTCCATGGGTCTGTCGCTCGTGTCCGTATTCGTTGTCGCAGGATCGATGTCGACCTCCGAGATTGTTGCTTCCCAGCATCCGATCTGGTGGGCGTTCGCACTCCTTCCCGCCTTCATCGTTTACATCATTTCGATGGTCGGTGAAGTTAATCGTCTCCCGTTCGACCTCCCCGAAGCTGAAGGTGAACTCGTTGCCGGGCACATGACCGAATACTCCTCGATGAAGTTCGGCTGGTACTACCTGTCCGAATACATCAACATGTTCAACGTCTCCGCCGTTGCGACCACCGTGTTTTTCGGCGGCTGGCACGCTCCGTTCGGCCTCGGATACCTCCCGTTCATTGACCTCAATGGCGGCTGGTGGGGCATGCTGTGGTTCACCTTGAAGATGTGGACATTCTTCTTCTTCATGGTGTGGACGCGCGGAACGCTACTGCGTTTCCGTTACGACCAGTTCATGGCTCTCGGCTGGAAGGTTCTTATCCCCGTATCGCTCGGCTGGCTCGTCATTGTCTCGGTCCTTCAGGGCGTGCGCATGTGGGTCACCGACTCGCTTCTGGTCATCTCCGGCGGCATCGTCGCCATCGTCCTCGTCCTCATGATCATCATGTGGATGGCCGATTCGGCACCCGCCAAGGAGAAGGACCCCGGGGACGAACCATTCGATGCTTTCGCCGGAGGTTACCCCGTGCCCCCACTACCGGGACAAAAGCTCCCGCCTTCGCCTCGCGCCGGACGCGTTCCGGTTGGAGCGACAGCGACGTCAACGACCACCACCGGTGAGAAGGAGGCCGACAATGACTGACAAGAACTCTCGCGATGAGATGTTGTACGAACATGACCCCAAAGGATTCTTGGGTGAACTGTTCGCTCCCATTGCCGGTTACGGAGTGACGATCACGTCGTTCTTCCGGCCAACGGTCACCGAGCAGTACCCATTTGAAGGCCCGTTCACAATGCCGCGTTTCCACGGCCGTCACCACCTCAACAGGTACGCCGACGGTCTCGAAAAATGCATCGGTTGCGAACTGTGCGCGTGGGCGTGCCCGGCAGATGCCATTCTCGTCGAGGCCGCCAATAACACGCCCGAAGAACAATACGCTCCCGGTGAGCGATATGGGCGCGTCTACCAGGTGAACTACTTGCGGTGCATTTTCTGCGGAATGTGTATCGAAGCCTGCCCGACGCGAGCGTTGACCATGAGTAACGACTTCGAACTTGCTGACTACGATCGCGAAGACTTGATCTACGAAAAGGATCAGATTCTCGCACCGCTCGAAGAAGGCATGCTCGCCGCACCTCACCCCATGGTTTCCGGCCTCAATGACGGTGACTATTACCGCGGAGCCGTCACTGGTCCCACCCGCGAGCAGGTCGAGTGGGTACGCGAACGTCGTCCCGACGATCCGACCCTGGAAGCAGCGGCCAAGGCAGCAGAAGAAAACGAACGAGAGCTGGCCACCACATCAGCCCGATCAGAGGAGGCGTCACACTGATGCTTCACACCCTCGTACAAGGCCCGCAAATGGCGGGCACCGGCGAAGCGATTCTCTTTTGGGTCGCCGCCGTCTGCATGGTAGCCGGAGCGCTCGGTGTCCTCTTCTTTAAGAAGGCCGCCTATTCCGCCATCTCGATGGTCACCGTCATGGTCGGCCTCGCCGTGCTGTACTTCGCACAGAGCGCGCCCTTCATGGGCGTTGTACAAATCGTCGTCTATACCGGCGCGATCATGATGCTGTTCCTCTTCGTCCTCATGATGATCGGCCTCCAGGCGACAGATGAATACCTCAACCAACGAAGCGGCAACATTATCCTTGCGGTCGTTGGCGGACTCATCCTCGCATCGGGACTCGCCTCGGTCGTATGGGTATCGAACCTGCCGCCGGCCAAGGGCTACGATGCGAATCCATACTCGGACGCGCCGGTTCGCGATCTTGCCGACATCCTGTTTGGCAACTTCTGGTTCTCGATGGAACTCGCCGCCGCGTTGCTGATCACCGCGGCCCTCGGCGCCGTTCTTCTTACCCACGGTGACCGCCTGACTCCGCGACGCGCCCAGAAAGACGTCGTCGAAGCGAAGATGCAGGCCTACGCATCGAAGGGACGTCACGTCGGCCAGCACACCGCCCCCGGTGTTTACGCGCGTTCGACCTCGACCGACGTGGGTGCGCTCTCGGGCGAAACCCTCAAACCGGTACCGGACTCGATCCCGCGTGTGCTCCGTGTACGCGGTCTCGACCGTTCGCTCGGTTCACTCGATCCCGAACTCGCACGCCATCTGCAAGACGCCCAGCACGGCGATACCTCGCAGACGCTTTTCGGTGTCGAAGGCACCGAACGAGTTGGCCAATCCGGATCGTGGGGGATGGCCGGCCGGCCCGCGCCCGACGGTCTCGTCCAATACGAAGCGGACACACCCCAAATCGAAGCCGCTGACACCGACACGGAGGAGGCCGACAAATGAGCTTAACCTACTACCTCATTCTCGCCATGGTGCTGTTCTCCATTGGCGCGGTCGTCGTCATGGTGCGCCGTTCGGCAGTGATCTCCCTCATGGGCGTTGAACTCATGCTCAACTCCGCGAACCTTGTGCTCGTGACCTTTGCTCGTATTCACGGTGACTACACCGGGCAAGTCATGGCGTTCTTCGTCATGGTTGTTGCTGCGGCAGAGGTTGTTGTCGGCCTCGCCATCATCGTGACCATCTTCCGATCCCGTCGCACCACGAGTGTTGACGAGGTCAATCTACTGAAGAACTGAAGGAGGAAAGGTGAACTACTCTATGCTCCTTCCCGCAGGAGACACCTTTGCGCCCTATGAAATTGCGCATGGGGCCGCCGCGCTGGCACCCCTCATGGTGCTCATTCCGCTGGTTGTGTCCATCCTGCTCCTACTCCTTGGCCGCGTCACCGACCGGTGGGGCCACTGGGTTGCAGTCGCCGCATCGTGGACCTCATTTGGTATCGGCGCAGCCATCATGGTGCAGCTCCTCGGCCAATCTGCCGGAGGGCGCCTCATGGCGCTCGACCTCTTCAGTTGGATTCCCGCCGGAGACCTGTCTATCAACGTCGGCATGATGATCGACCCGCTGTCGATGACGTTCGTTATGCTCGTCACCTTCGTCGGCTCACTCATTCACGTGTACGCCGTGGCCTACATGGAACATGACGTTGATCGGCGCCGGTTCTTCGCCTA
This sequence comes from Actinomycetaceae bacterium, assembly GCA_030537615.1. Taxonomy (GTDB): domain Bacteria; phylum Actinomycetota; class Actinomycetes; order Actinomycetales; family Actinomycetaceae; genus Gleimia. The sequence continues at coordinate 41,770 of JAUNVP010000012.1, forward strand.
CCTCAACTTCTTCATTGCCGCGATGCTCACGCTCGTGCTCGGTAGCTCCTACGTCGTCCTCTTCGTCGGCTGGGAAGGCGTCGGTCTGGCGTCCTACCTCCTCATCGGTTTCTGGAACCACGTTCCTGAATACGCCACCGCCGCCAAGAAAGCGTTCGTCATGAACCGCGTCGGTGATATGGGGCTACTCCTTGCCATGATGGTCATGGTCGCGCAGTTCGGATCTGTCGAGTTCCGCACCGTCCTGTCCGAGGTTGGTTCCGCACCTGAAGCAACTGCAACGCTTATCGGTATCTTCCTGCTCGTGGCCGCCTGCGGTAAGTCTGCACAGTTCCCACTCCAAGCATGGCTGGGCGATGCTATGGCGGGCCCCACTCCCGTGTCCGCACTCATTCACGCGGCCACTATGGTGACTGCTGGTGTCTACCTCATTGTTCGCTCCGGTGCCGTCTACCTCGTATCCCCGGTGGCTACCACCGCCGTCGCAGTAATCGGTGCGATTACCCTCCTGTTCGGAGCGATCGTCGGTACCGCGAAGGACGACATGAAGAAGGTACTCGCTGCCTCCACGATGTCGCAGATCGGGTACATGATGCTCGGTGCGGGGCTCGGCCCGGTCGGCTGGGCATTCGCCATCTTCCACCTGTTTACCCACGGATTCTTCAAGGCCCTTATGTTCCTTGGAGCCGGTTCGGTCATGCACGCCATGAATGATGGCGTGAACATGCGCCGCTTCGGCGCACTGTCGGGCGCCATGAAGATCACCTGGCTTACTTTCATGATGGGCTGGCTAGCCATTCTCGGTGTCCCTCCATTCTCCGGCTTCTGGTCGAAGGACCCGATTATCGAGACGGCGTTTACCGCCAATCACTTCGGTCATGCGGATGCCCACTGGGCTGGCTGGGTATTCGGTCTCGTCGCACTGATCGGTGCTGGAATCACCGCGTTCTACATGTCGCGTCTATTCTTTATGACCTTCCACGGCAAAGCCCGGTGGGATGTCGATGAGGCCGGTAAGACCATTCATCCCCACGAGTCGCCCCTGCTGATGACCGTTCCAATGATCATTCTGGCCGTGGGCGCCGTATTCCTCGGCGGTTTCCTCGCATTCAACGGAACCTTTGTCTCGTGGCTTGAACCCGTTACCGGCCACGGCGAACACGGACACCCCGTTATGCCGATTATCGCCATTCAGGTACTTACTCTCGCCGTCGTCATTATCGGAGCGGTATGGGCCTGGCTCAAGTATGGCCGCGAGGACGTTCCCACCGCTGTTCCGGCAGCCAACGCCTTGGTTCACGCCGCTCGCAACGACCTGTATCAGGACAGCCTCAACGAGAACCTGTTCATGGTTCCTGGCATTGCCCTGATGAAGGGAGTAACCGCGACCGACAAACACGCAGTCGACGGAGCCGTTCACGGCCTGGCGAGGCTGTCTGGCGGACTCGGCAAACTGATTTCTCGCACGCAAACCGGTTACGTGCGCGGCTACGCTTCCTACATTCTCGGTGGGGTAGTCGTTGCTGTTATCGTCATTCTGGCGACACGGTTCTAGGGCAGAGGAGACACACACATGGAAATGCTGACCATCACACCGGGTGCAATGCCCTGGTTGACGATCCTCATTGCGTTGCCTGCCTTGGTAGGCATCCTCATTGTCGTTGCCCCGCCGTTGCGCATCATCGGACGCTGGGTTGCTTTGACGGTCGCCATCGTCGAGCTTCTGCTTGGTATTGCCGCTGCCACCATGATGGATTGGAGCGCGGCAAACACCTACCAACTTGCGGAGACTCACAACTGGATCCCGCGTCTGGGAATCTCCTGGGGATTGGGAACTACCCAACTGTCGATGGCGATGATTCTGCTCGCTCTCGCCCTCGTTCCGCTCGTGCTCATCGCCGCGTGGAAAGAGGACGCACTCAAGCGCGACTCCGGGCATTCAGCGGGAACCTACGCTGGCCTCATTCTCATTCTGCAAGCGTTCATGGTGCTGATTTTCGCCGCGCGCGATGTCGCCCTGTTCTACTTCGCATTTGAGGGTATGCTCATCCCGCTCTACTTCATGATTGGCCGCTTCGGATACGGCAACTCCACCGCCGCGGCCATCAAGTTCCTGCTCTACTCACTCGCCGGTGGGCTCATCATGCTCGGTGGTCTCATCACCTTGTATGTTGTCTCCGACAAGAGTGCGGGTGCCTTCCTCATCGAGAACATCAGCGGCACGCAAATGACCGCGGCAGCCGAGATGGGGATCTTCATCACGTTCTTCATTGCATTCGCAATCAAGGCGCCGATGGTTCCCGTTCACACCTGGCTTCCCGATACCGCTGCCGCCGCACGTCCTGGCACATCGGTATTGCTGGTTGGTGTCCTCGACAAGATTGGTACCTACGGCATGATTGCCCTGTGTCTGCCGATCTTCCCGAATGCCTCGAAGACCGCAGCACCGGTGATTATCGTGCTCGCGATCATTTCGATCCTCTACGGAGGCTTGGCGGCTATCGGACAAAAAGACCTCATGCGCCTCGTGTCTTTCACGTCGGTGTCGCACTTCGGTTTCATGGTTCTCGGCATCTACATCGGTAGCCAGATTGCTCTGGTCGGCGCCATGTTCTACATGGTTGCTCACGGTGTATCGATTGCCGCGATGTTCCTCATTTCCGGATTCCTGACCGAACGTGGGGGAAGCCGTGAGATCGCTAGCTTCCGGGGCATGCAACGCGTGACGCCACTGATCGCAGGTACCTGGCTCGTCGCCGGTCTTGCCTCGGTCGCACTTCCCGGTCTATCCGGATTCGTTCCGGAATACCTCGTGCTCGTCGGTACGTGGAAGGTGAGTCCAGCCGCGGCACTGTTCTCCGTGCTCGGAGTCGTGCTCGCCGCCCTCTACCTCCTCATGCCGTATCAGCGGATGTTCACCGGACCGATTCCCGCCGATGCCGCACGCTACACCGACATGAATGCGCGTGAAAAAGGAGTTGTCGCTCCGTTACTGGTTGCCATGGTTGTTCTCGGCATATGGTCGGCTCCGCTGGTGCAGGCACTCAACCCCATTGCCGATACCGCCTTGGCGAACCTGGAATCGGGAACCACACTAACCGCGACGATCAGTGATGGTGCGCCCACCCAAATCAGCGCCCCGGTCACAACTGAAGGGAGTGCCAAGTGAATTCGATCGTGCCACTTGTCCAGACCTTGTCAACGCCCGATGTTGAATGGACCGCACTGACCCCGGTGCTCATTATCTTGGGGGCCGCCGTGGTCGGTGTGCTCGTCGAAGCATTCGTTCCGCACAAGGCGCGTCGTCCCGTCCAGATCCTGCTGTCGATAATTGCGGTACTGACCGCTATCGTTGCCGTTGTTGCCCGCTGGACTTCGATTATCGAATTACCCGTCGCGCTTCCCGAATACATTGAAGATACCCTGACGCTATCGGCGCAGTCCTTGATACTCGTCATCGCTTTCCTCTCCCTGCTCGTCATCGCAGACCGCTCCGAGCTTGGAGACGGGGCGTTCGCCGCCCAGCCTTCCGATCGTCCCGGTTCATCCGACGAGGATCTGTCGATCGCAAAGAACCATCAGCGTACGGAAATCTTCCCGCTCGTCCTTTTCAGTGTCGGCGGCATGATGGTATTCCCGGCAGCTAACTCACTAGTCGCACTATTTATCGCACTCGAAGTGATGTCGCTACCGCTGTACATTCTTGTTGCCACAGCACGACGTCGTCGCCAACTGTCGCAAGAATCGGCGATCAAGTACTTCATTCTCGGAGCTTTCGCATCGGCTTTCTTCCTCATGGGTGGGGCATTGCTGTACGGCATGACCGGAAGCGTCCAACTGAACGAGATTTCCCGTGCAGTCCCACTCATTGCCGGTGTGGACTGGATGCTCATCGTGGCGGTATTCATGCTCCTGGTCGGACTGCTGTTCAAAGTTGGCGCCGCACCGTTCCACGCCTGGACCCCGGACGTGTACCAGGGGGCTCCCACACCGATCACCGGTTTCATGGCCGCCGCCGTTAAGGTCGCTGCGTTCGCCACCATGCTGCGCATCTACCTGACCATCGGACAGCGCATGGAATGGGATCTCATCTGGATCTTCGCCGCCGTCGCCGTCCTGACGATGCTCGTCGGTACATTCGTCGGCCTCGTCCAAAAGGACATCAAGCGACTGTTGGCCTACTCATCGATTGCACACGCGGGCTTCGTCCTCATCGGCGTACTGGCAAGCCAGGCAACCTCCGCGGGCTCGGTCATGTTCTATCTGCTGAGCTATGGTGTGGCCACAGTTGGCGCGTTTGCTGTCATTGCCCTTGTCCGTCATGCGGACGAGAACGCCAACATCACTGGTGAGGCAACGGAGATCGCTCGCTGGGCGGGGGTCGGACGCAAATCGCCGTTCGCCGCAGCGTCCATGCTGATCTTCCTGCTGTCCTTCGCGGGCATTCCGCTGACTGGTGGATTCATTGGCAAGTTCGTTGTGTTTGCGGATGGTATTGCCGGGGGACAAATCGGACTGGTGGTTCTCGCGATCATCTGCTCGGCCGTGACAGCGTTCTACTACTTCCGCCTCGTCGTCCTCATGTTCTTCACGGAACCGGACGAAAACACGGTGGTTGTGAAGTCTGAAGGCTACTCGTTTATCGCCGTTGTCATCGCGGTAATCCTCACCGTTGCTCTCGGTGTATTCCCGCAACCGATTCTCGATGCGTTGACGAATGTGGTTGTATTGCTACCGTGACATCTATGAACAGTGACGCGCTCAGTCAGCTCGAAGACCGTATATCCGCCGACCTCGCACGCGTAGAAGCTCGCCTCAACGACTGCGTGCACGGCTCGCGCAACCTGGTTGACGAACTGACTTCGCACCTGTCTAAAGCCGGTGGCAAACGGATGCGCCCGATGCTGGCACTACTGTGCGCTCAGCTCGGTGAGCCCGATGAGCCCGCTAACGAGCGCGTCATTAAAGCGGCGACAGCGGTTGAGCTGACCCATCTGGCAACGCTCTACCACGACGATGTCATGGATTCTGCGCCCCAGCGCCGCGGGGTTCCAGCCGCCCAACACCAATGGGGCAACAACCGAGCGATTCTCGCCGGCGACATTCTGTTCGCGAGGGCGTCGAAGCTCGTCGCTGATCTCGGAGCCCGAACGATCGGTTACCATGCGCAGACGTTCGAGCGTTTATGCCAAGGGCAGTTGAATGAGACTTTCGGACCGGAAGAAGACGACGATCCGATCGAATTCTACATTCGCGTGCTTGCGGATAAAACAGGGTCACTGATCAACGCCGCGGGAATCTTCGGTGCGTGGCATTCGGGAGTTTCCGACGAATGGGCAGACGCTGTTGCCGAATACGGAGAGCGCATCGGCATCGCGTTCCAACTCGCCGACGACGTCATTGATTTAACGTCCGGGGAAGAGGTATCGGGCAAAACCCCAGGAACCGACCTCCTCGAAGGAGTCTCGACACTTCCTGTTCTCCTCCTCGAACAGCGGCACGCCGCGGGAACTCTCGACGGCGTTGGCGCAGATGTTCTCGGGCTTCTCGAGCGCGATCTGTCCGACCCTGCGGTGTTGGCCGATGTCGTCGACCGACTCGGAGCTCACGACGTCATCGACGAAACCCGCGAGTATGCCCAGCGTTGGGTAGACCAAGCGATTGAAGCGATTGCTCTTTTACCGGACTCAGTAGCGAAAGACGCCCTCATCGAGTTTGCTCACTTCACCGTCCATCGCATGCACTGATTCCGTAGTCGCTCGGCGCGCTCCCGCCGGGCCGATCGGTTGGTGACACGGTGTACTTGAACTCATATAGCAAATCGTGCGCGGCCTCCTTAGAATGGAGGGTGCATTTTTATACCTCAGTTACTAAGGGAGAGTCGTGAGTTCTGCACGCCCGTTAAACGTAGCGGTCATTGGCGCCGGCCCAGCCGGGATCTACGCCTCGGATATTCTCGCAAAATCCGGACTCAACGTTGCGATTGATCTGTTTGAACAGTTACCTGCCCCCTATGGCCTGGTTCGCTACGGTGTTGCTCCCGACCACCCGCGTATCAAACAGATTATTGTCGCGCTATATAAGATTCTGCAGCGCGGAGACATTCGTTTACTCGGAAACGTCCATGTCGGCTCAGACGTGACAGTCGAAGACTTGCAAGAACACTACGACGCCGTCATTTTTGCGACCGGCTCAGATCGGGATGCTCCGCTGGGTATTCCGGGCGTCGATCTGCCGCAGTGCTATGGGGCAGCTGACTTTGTCTACTGGTACGACGGGCACCCTGAAGCGCCGCGAGAATGGCCTCTCGAAGCGAAAGAGATTGCCGTGATCGGCGTGGGAAACGTCGCGCTCGATATTTCTCGGGTGCTTGCTAAGCACCATGAAGACATGCTCGTCACCGAGATCCCCGAAAACGTTGCCGAAGGGCTGTCAAAGAATCCGGTAACGGACGTGCACATTTTTGGCCGTCGCGGCCCCGCGCAGGTCAAGTTCACGCCCCTCGAATTGCGTGAACTCGGAAAGCAGCCTGATGTCGACGTCATAGTCTACGAAGAAGATTTCGACTTTGATGAAGGATCCGAAGAAGCGATCCGTTCGTCAAACCAGACGAAACAGGTTGTTAAAGCGCTGACAAACTACGCCATGGAGGACGAACATACGGCCTCCCGCCGCATTCACATCCACATGTTCCACTCTCCGGAGGCTATTCTCGCGGACGACGATGGTAACGTCCGTGCAATTCGCACTGAACGGACACGACTTCTCGGTGATGGAAATGTTGAGGGTACTGGCGAATTCGTCGAAACACCCGTTCAAGCTGTTTATCGGGCCGTTGGATACTTCTCCAGTCCTATTAAGGGCATTCCGTTCGATGACGTCAAGGGCGTTATTCCCAATGCCGGGGGGCGCGTTCTCGACGCTGACGGCAAACCGCTGACCGGTGTGTACGCCACGGGTTGGGTTAAACGTGGTCCGGTCGGACTCATTGGCTCAACCAAGTCCGATGCGCAGGAGACCATTGCCAATCTTGTCGAAGATGCGGAAGCCGGTCTTCTCCACGCGACGACTGAAGCGGTAGGTCACGACGCTATGGTCACACTTCTCGACGAACGCGGAATTGACTACACGACCTGGGAAGGCTGGGAACTCCTCAACGCCTACGAAGAACAACTGGGCGCCGACTACGGCGAGGTTGAGGGCGGCCGCGGGCCACGCGAGCGGATCAAGGTGGTGTCGCGTCGAGCAATGACTGCGATTTCACGTGATGAGGAAACTGGAGATCTCGATCTAATCGGACAACCAGGAGAGTAAAATCCGCTGGGGGAGTGTTGAGCGGACTTTCGGGAATTTCCCAGTTAAGGTTCGTAGTCTGTGTCTGGCATACAGCTGGAAAGTATGTTTAATGTGGTTGTAAAGGGCGCAGATGCATTCGAACACGGTTAAGACAGCGTTGCTTTTCGGAGCGATGTGGGGGCTTGTCGTTGCTTTCGGTGCCGCGATTGCTTACGGGACAGGTAACTCGATCTGGTTGCTCGGTGCCGTGATTTTTGGTCTCGGCATGAATATCTACTCGTACTGGAATTCCGATAAATTAGCACTTCGGTCCATGCGCGCAATCCCGGTTTCCTCCCACGATGCACCGCAACTGTATGCGATGGTCTCTGAGCTTGCCCAGCGCGCCGGCCAGCCGATGCCAGCACTCTACGTCGCACCGACGATGACTCCCAACGCATTCGCGACGGGGCGCAACCCTGACCACGCGGCGGTATGTTGCACCGAGGGGATTTTGCGGATGCTTGATGAGCGCGAACTGCGCGCCGTCCTCGGCCATGAACTCATGCACGTCTACAACCGTGACATACTCACCTCAACAATGGCTGCGGGGATGGCGAGTATGATTACGTCGGTTGCTCAAATCATGATGTTCTCCGGGGCACGTAACCGCGATATGAATCCGATTGCTATGCTCCTCATGGTTTTCCTCGCACCCATTGCAGCGACCATGATCCAGCTCGGGATCTCGCGCACGCGCGAATATGAAGCCGATCATGATGGAGCGTTGCTGACTGGCGATCCGCTCGCCCTCGCCTCCGCGTTACGAAAGCTCGAACGTGGCAATACCGCGGCCCCGCTGGAACCGACGCCTGCGCGGCAAAATGTTGCCGCCATGATGATTGCCAATCCGTTCCGGGGAGCGTCGTTTGCGGGGCTGTTCTCCACCCATCCGCCGATGCGCGATCGCATTGAGCGCCTGGAAAAGCTCGCGGGCTATTAAGGATCCGTCGACGACTGCCTGGTCATGTTTGCTGGTCGCGGTGGCGTCTCGTGTATCTGACCGGTTGGTTGGTTGCGCAGCTGGTCGCTTGGTTGTAGGTCAGAAGGGATAGTTCCGTGGACACATTTGTCATCGTGGTTTACGCCCCCGTTGAGGCGGCAGAATCCGTGCGCTCCGCCTTGGCGCTGGCTGGTGCCGGAGCTATTGGAGACTACAGCGCATGCTCGTTTTCCAGCCGCGGCATCGGCCGTTTCACTCCGGGCGACGGCGCTCACCCCTCTATCGGGAGTGTCGGCACCCCTGAGCAAGTGGAAGAGGAGCGCATCGAGGTAATCTGCCCGCGCGACGCAGTGGCGGTGGCGCTTGACGCGATGGTGGAAGCCCACCCGTACGAGGAACCGGCTTACCACGTTTACCAGGCGCTTACACGCGCGGATTTTTGAGTCCGTTGCGCGGATGTACCCGCAAGGATGTGTTGCCCGAGTTGGTGGATACGCGCTCCCGCACACCGCTCGCGCTCGATAACATGTGTTTTCTGCCGCGGGCTCTGCGTCACCGCACCGTTCTGCGGCCTCCCTGCCGCGGGCTCTCTCAAGCGCGCGCGTAGGCTCTCTGTAGCACGCCTAGGCTCTCTCTAGCAGTCGTAGACCTCCCGAAATAGCCAGAGACACACCCCAGCAGCCATGCACCTTCCCTCAACGGCCGTCGACCCTCTGCAACGGGGCGTTGCTCCGGTTGCAGGTTGCGCTCCCCGGCAACTGTTCACAACTCCCGGTCTTTCCGCATTTACCGGTAGTTGGTGAACTGAAGGGCGGCGTCGATATCGGCTTTCTTCAACATTGCGATGACGGCCTGGAGATCGTCGCGCGACTTCGATGAAACTCGGACGGAATCGCCCTGGATCTGTGCCTTAACGCCCTTCGGCCCTTCGTCGCGAATCAGCTTTGAGATTTTCTTCGCATTCTCCTGGCTCAAGCCTTCGCGCAACACTCCGACAAGTCGGTAGATTTTACCGGACTGTTGCGGCTTCTTTTCGCCGACGTCCAGCGCCTTAAGAGAAACACCGCGACGCACGAGCTTTGACTGCAATACGTCGAGCACTGCCAACGCACGTTCTTCGGTATTCGCTTCCATCGTAATAGCGTCCCCCGAGAACTCAATGCGCGCATCGACCCCGCGAAAGTCGTAGCGCTGGTTCACCTCTTTAGCAGCTTGGTTGACGGCGTTATCCACCTCTTGTCGGTCGACCTCAGAAACCACGTCAAATGATGAGTTAGCCATAAAGAGCTCCTTTGTTTGCAGACGGTGATGGTCTCCAGCCTAACTAAAACTGCGGGGGAGTGGGAGGTTGGTCACTCAACCCTGTAAAGCCTCATTTCGAATTGGCTACTCGCTGTAGAAGTTTGATATTCTTTCACGGCGCCACCAAGTTGGTTGATCATCAACGAGGTGCGTACGGCGGAGTGCCCGAGCGGCCAAAGGGAGCTGACTGTAAATCAGCCGCGGAATGCTTCGGGGGTTCAAATCCCTCCTCCGCCACCGACCAGATGGTCCGTGTGACAACGACCTCACGCACAAGGTTTGCCCGCGTGCGAAACAATGAGTAAAGTTGTCCGCGTTGCCCCGATAGCTCAGTCGGCAGAGCGTCTCCATGGTAAGGAGAAGGTCAAGGGTTCGATTCCCTTTCGGGGCTCTGTTTGATGATCCGGCCTCCCGGATGGTCAAACCCCCATGCGGCGGGGTAGCTCAGCTGGTGAGAGCGCACGACTCATAATCGTGAGGTCGCGGGTTCGAGCCCCGCCCCCGCTACCGGCTCACTCCCTCCCTGGGGTACGCCGAGCAGAATCGTTTTGAATGTAAGGAAAAATCGTGGCTAGCAAAGGATCTGACGTTCGCCCTAAGATCACTCTCGCCTGCTCGGAGTGCAAAGAGCGCAACTACATCACGAAGAAGAACCGTCGTAATACGCCGGATCGTCTCGAACTGAAGAAGTACTGCCCGCGTTGCCGTAAATCAACGTCGCATCGCGAGACTCGCTAACAGCTGGAACAATCAGGCCCTCACGCTGGTGAGGGCCTGATTGCTTTGAAAGGACGTGGCGTGAATCTTCCAGGATCGAACTCCAGACTCGTCAGCCGAGCGTCGGTGGCCACTCTGCTGACGTTTTTCGTATCTGGTTTCTCTCTGGCAAGTTTCCTATCACGAATTCCCACGTTACGTGACGCACTCGAACTGTCCCCGGCACCTATGGGGTCACTTCTCCTGGTCGGGGCTGTCGGCTCCGTTCTGTCGATGCCGTCCTCGGGCCCTCTCGTCGGCCGGTTTGGTCCGCGCAATACGGTGTGGGCATCGTTTGCAGTGTGGGCTAGTGGACTAACAGGCGTCATAGTCGCATTTGAAGCACGGAATATCGCCGCTGTTGCCGTATGCTTGTTCTTCACCCAAGCGGGAACATCGTTGGCGAACTCAACGATGAACGTGGAGGGCGGGTATGTGGAACTTCTCGCCAAACGTTCAATCATGCCGTGGTATCACGCTGCGTTTTCAGTAGGTACGGTGGTTGCTGCCGCTCTCGGCGCAACGGTGCTTTACTTTCACATCGGATTTGCCTGGCACATGGGGTTCGTCATTGTAGTAACGATCGGCATTATGGTGTGGGCTGGCTTGAACTACCTACCTCAGGACGTTGTTGCCGACATGACGATGGACGAGTCCGGCGCTACGGCGCGCACGGCACGCGCCTGGAAAGAAAAACGGACACTCCTCATTGGAGTATTAGTCTTCGGTACCGGTTTGCTCGAAGGTGCCGCTAACGACTGGTTAGCACTAGCTATGGTTGACGGATTCCAGGTCACCCCAGCTCACGGTACAGCAACTCTCGCGCTGTACCTCACCGTGCTCACTGCCACTCGACTCGTCTCGCCCGCACTTCTGCGTCGCTGGTCGGCGGATCGACTGGTGCGAGTTTTGCTCATCGGAGCCGCTATCGGCGTTCTCATGCTCGCCATATCACCGTGGCTCGGCCTCGCTCTGTTTGGTGTAGTCGCGTGGGGGATCGGAGCATCCCTCGGATTCCCCTCAGCAGCCTCCGCACTCTCTCGACAACCGGCTATGGCAGCAGCGCGACTATCGGTCCTGTCCACCCTCGGCTACGGAGCTTTCCTTGCGGGCCCACCCACGATTGGTTACATTGCCGAATTCATCGGATACCGCTACGCGCTTGGATTTGTCGTCATACCGGTGCTGCTGTCGATCGCTCTCACCCCGTATTTGCGCGCTGAACCCACTGATTCTCACCCCGTACTAGACTGATTGGGGACGTCAGAAAGGCCACCCATGGAACAGTTCGATTCATGCGCATACTTCCCACCGCCTAGCGATACCAGTCCAGTGAACGCGGTGGCGTCAAACCGTCAGCATAATCCGCATTCGAAAACCCTCAGAGACTGGACGACCCTGGGAGTGGGAGGGGTCGCTCGCGACCTCATCCGCGCCACCACAGAGGACGAAATTGTCGAAACAATCCGAGAAGCCGACGACGCCGACACACCCGTACTCGTATTAGGTGGAGGATCGAATCTCGTCATCTCAGACAATCCATTTGACGGCGTCGTCGTCCATGACACCAGAGCTATTGAAGACGTCACGCACGATACCGGATGCGGGGGCGTCGTCGTCACCGTCAGCGCCGGATACGAATGGGACCAGTTCGTCGCGCTCGCGGTACAAAACGGGTGGATGGGGCTCGAAGCCCTCTCCGGAATCCCCGGCACAGTTGGGGCTGCGCCCGTACAAAACATCGGGGCTTACGGGCACGAAGTGTCTTCCGTCCTCGCCTCCATCCGGGTGTACGACCGTCTCGAAAAGCGGCGCCGCACGCTGTTCTTGTCCGATCTTGAGCTCGGGTATCGCACCTCTATTCTCAAACGCTCGACCACCGAACCGCTCCTATCCGACGGGCGCACATGGGGCCCCACGGGCCGGTGGGTAGTCCTCGAGGTCGAGTTCCAAATGCACCACGCCTCCCTTTCGTCCCCGATCGGCTACAGTGAACTCGCACGCCGTCTTGATACGACAATTGGCGAACGCCTCGATGCGCGCGTGGTGCGTGATGCCGTACTCGACCTCAGACGCGCGAAATCGATGGTGCTGGACGACAACAACCGCAACACATATTCCGCGGGATCCTTCTTCACCAACCCGATTATTCCCGAGGCCGAAGCAGCGAAGCTACCGGCAGAAGCTCCACGATTCCCCGCCCGGGCTACCGCTGCGCGTGGCAGTGCTCCCGATGAAACGGTAATGGAACCGGGAGTCGTCAAGACCTCCGCGGCGTGGCTAATCAATCATGCCGGATTCGAGCGCGGATACCGGGTGCACGCCGATGCCGCCGCTTCACTATCGACTGACCACGTCCTCGCCCTCACCAACCGCGGCGAGGCAACGACCGACGACATCGCCGCGTTGGCCCGCACTGTTCGCGACGGCGTGATGGACAAATGGGGAATCGAGCTTGTACCAGAACCAGTGTGTGTCGGCTGGAAGCTGTAGTCGTCGGAAACTCTGCCTTTCTACACGGACTCGAGATTCCCATCGCGCAGTCGCCCCATCCAGTCGACGAGGGCGCGCGTGGCGACGGGTGATTCGAGAAGCCAGTTGTGCCCCCACGCGCCGATCGTTACCAGATGCGCGCCGGGAAGCCACGAGCCGGCCGGGACATGCTGATCCCACTGCGCTTGAATCGTTACGATCCGGTTATTGACCCGCTGATCCATGAACTGGTGACGCACGATGGGATCTGATGGGCGCAGATTGTCCACGCCCATAATGGTCGGGGCAATTGAGGCAACCGATGACCCCGCCCACGGCGCACCGAGGGCAACAAGCCCCGCAATCCGCTCCGCATGAGCTCCGACCATCGACATTTTTCCCACCAAGCTTCCTTTCGAATGGCTGAAAAGATACACGTTGGTGAGCTCGTGCTCTTCGAGATAAGCGTCCAGGCGACGCGACAGCATGTGTAGCGGCCCGTTCATACTCCGCATCTGCGGTAAAAGATGTACGTCCCACCCATCGTCGTACAGAGCCTGTGCCCAGGTTTCTAAGAATCGCCACGACTCGAGCACGCCGGGAATCCCGAGGGCAACCGGGGCTCCGGGCTGACGATAATCCTCGGGTACAGGGCCATCAATAAGAGCCGCGCGCTCAAGCACATGACGGACTTTCATGCGCGCCGATCGCGCGTAATCAATGGTCGTCACGCCAACTCGTTTGGCGACCGATGGGCCGCGAACCGTGTGCTCGGCCAACGACTCGAATACCGACTGGTTGGCAGATTCCACCCCGGTCGCTTCGTTCAGTAAGGGCTGAGCCGGAAGGTTTTTGATGCGTGGGCGCGGCTCTTTCGCCAAATCGATGAGAGCGCGGGCGACCTCTTCACTGTGATGAACAATGACGGAGTGAGCTCCGCCCTCCACTTCCATAATGCGGGCCTGCCTCCCGGTGCGTTGACGCGCCGCGAGGGACAGGTCGCGCAACCAGTGCCGCGGGGCAACGTGATCATGTTCCCCGCTCATGAGGACGGTGCGGGCACCGGCATCTTCCAGTCGCAGCTCGATGGGGTAGGTCAGCATAGCGGGAAGAGTCTCCATGAACCACACGAGCCCCGATTTGAGGTAGGCAGTCAGCGCAAACGCGGCGACGTCCCACGGTTCGTAAACGGATGACTGCATAAACCGAAAACCGACTTGAAGGGCGGTACGCTCCGCGGCATTGACCGGCGGGCCGATGAGCATAATGCGATCAACCAATTGAGGGTCCCGCGCGGCCAACTCCGTTACTACCTGGGCCCCCATTGAATGGCCGAGCACCACCGGGTTCTTTACTTCCTCGTAGCGCATCACCCAGTGCACGACTGCGGCAAAGCCGGCGATTGAGAGCGGATGGTCCGGTCGCGGCGTATGCCCAAAGCCCGGCAAGTCCATGGAGACCACATCGCCGTAGGCCACGAGGTCGTGGGCGAGATCGAGGAAATACTTCGAATTCACCCCGATACCGTGGACGAGGACGAACGTCGGATCGTTTTCGTCGACAAAGTTTCGACGAAAACGATGAACGCGTACACGCACATCTCCAAAGGCTAAAACGGAGTTGGTTACGGTGTAGTCAACCATGAATCGATCTCCTTGAACCAACGGTTTTTCGAGACATTCGACGCGAGAGAGGCCCGGATGGAGGAGCGAGCAAGTTCAGCGATTTCCTCATCACTGTACCCAACCGCGCGGGCATGCTCGTACTGATCGAGTAGACGCGAGCGGAACAGCAGCGGATCGTCAGCTCCGAGGGCGACGGTGGCGCCCGCATCGGTGAGGCGTCGAAGCGGCACGTCGTTCAGGCTCTGGTACACCCCGAGCGACACGTTAGACGTGGGGCACACTTCGAGTGCAATGCCGGCATCAATGAGGCGTGAAAGAAGATCGGGGTCTTCTGCAGAGCGGACGCCGTGACCGATCCGTGCGGGCTTGAGATGTGCGATAACTTCGCGCACGTGTTCGGGGCCGAGTAGCTCCCCGCCGTGGGGAACGCCGACCAGACCGGCTCGTCGGGCAATGCGAAAAGCAGTCGAGAAATCTGCCGTAATCCCAGCGGTTTCATCATTCGACAACCCGAAGGCAACGACGTCTCCCGGTTGGTCTCCGGCGTACTGTCCGGCTAGGCGAGCCAAGGTGCGTGCATCGAGAGGGTGGCGCATACGAGAGGCCGCGACAATAACTGCGACCTCAACCCCCGTCACGCGCGAGGCTTCACGGGCTTCATCGACGATGATTTCAAGGGCTGGTGTTAGCCCCCCGACCCACGGCGCGTAGGAGGTTGGATCAACCTGGATTTCGAGTCGAACCGACCCCTCCCGGGCATCGTCCTCAGCGGCCTCACGAATGATCCGACGCATTACTTCCTCGGAGCGTACGAGGGCGCGAGCAGCATCGTACGAGCGCTGAAAGCGAAACCATCCGCGCGCATCGGCTGGCACAGTTAATGGATCATTTTCCAACAGGTGCGCCGGCAGTCGCACGTTGGAGATCCGCGCGAGTTCAAACATGGTCTGAGGCCGCATAGCGCCCGTGAAATGCAGGTGAACGTGGGCTTTCGGTAACTGAGCGAGATCCCTCATAAGAACAGTTCTACCTTCAACGACATCCGACGGTGACCTTCGTTCCTACTTGCGGGTGGCGGCATGCGGCCTCGGCGCGAGGATCACGATGACGGTGGTTGTCCAGGCAAGTATCATGAGTTCGAAAAGGATGAGGAACGCAGTTGTTTGCCAAAAGTACAGGACAATCATGAGGACGATGGCGACGGCTAACTCGGCTACGAGATTCACCCGATTAATTGACCGATCTTTGCGGGCGAGGAACACGATGGCAATCGCCCACAGTGAAGCAATCGAGACGGTCAGCATAATGGAACTTGCACTCGGGGAGACGAATCGGTTGAGGTATTCCGAAGCGCCAGCCCACGGCATAGCAATCGTTACCGGTAGACCAATAGCGAGAACAACAGCTATGAGCCGGATGAGAGAGCGAGCGTTCATCGTATCCATGCCTTTCCGCCGGTGGCGATCGAACGGTGAGTGAGTAACCGCATATGATGCATTGTAATGGGCAGTGACACTCAAGTTCCGCAACGCGTACTCGTGGAGTACCTAACGGGTCCGGGAGCATCGGGCCTCATTCGTGCTACCTGCCGTGCGGGAGGAACAGCACCGAATATCTCGACAGACGGGTTGCGCTATCACCTGTCGGATCTCAATATTGCCTCGTGGAAAGTGATGTCGACGCATTCACGTCCCGGTGCGGGCGTATCGGTCACCTTTCGAGTCCGTCTCGTGCGCGGAGACGACAGTGTTCACGTCACAGCGGTGGCATCAACTGAGCGCATACCTCGGGGAGCAACCATGCCTCTTCGACTGGATCCGGGAGTCATATCGAGTCAATATCGAGACCTTGCTCCAATCCCCATCCACGTGTGGATTTTCCCCCGCGATCCACTTTTGCCTCAACTTGCGCATTTCTATCAGACGGAAACGGTTAGCGAGCTACTCGATCTCAGTAACCCCACCCTTAAACCCGTCGTCTATCGGCCAACGAGACGAGCCATGATTCGGGTCTTGGAGGGAGACGATACTGCCGCCTGGATCAAGGTTCTTTCAGCATCGAAAGCTGACGCTCTACACAGGACGCTCGAGGTACTTGACCACTCAGACTTTCCTATTGCCCAGCCCGTGCCGGTGTCCACTCCCGGGGTCGTTATTCAACGCCACGGGCACGGCCGTCCACTGTCGAACCTCATCTCCAAACAACCGCATCACGCAGCGCGCATGTTCGGGCAGGTCCAACGCGTCCTCGATGCGCTACCTGCAGCTGTCCTCGACCTCCCGCCCCAGCGCTCGTGGACTGACCGTCGGACACATTACGCGCGCTCCCTCGCGGCTAGTATTCCCGATCTGCAACCAGCAATTGAACGGTTAATGAACATCGTCGATACGTGCCTGGATGAGTCAGCACCGATCGTTCCCACGCATGGCGACCTGTTTGAAGCAAACCTCTTGACGGATGGGACGACGATTACGACAGTCCTCGATCTCGATTCGATCGGGCCCGGTAAACGTGCGGATGACTACGCGTGTATGCTGGCGCACGCATCCGTATTGCCGTTTCTCTCACCCCGCCGGTGGATTACCGCGCAGCCAACAGAACCGTGGCGACATCGGCTCAACCAGTTCCTCCCCGACAAGCGATGCCCGTCCTATCCCGAGTCGGAAACGGCGCTCGAAGCCTGGCGGATTCAAGCCGAACGGGAAGTCAATCCCGCTGATCTTTACGCGCGAACTGCCGCCGTGACGCTGTCACTTGCGGCCTCAGCATCCCTCCAGTGGGGAGAAGCTGAAATGCGCGCCCGTTTTGCTCGTGCCCTGTGGTGGGCAGAGCTGGCTGAGGAAAACGCCTGATTTAGTAGAAGCTCCAGCCGCGCACCTGCTGATCGAGCCAGGCAATCATGGTTTCGGTGAGCATACCGGCCTCTGGTTCATTAAAGACCTCGTGATAGGCACCGGGAACTTCAACCATTTCCGCCTGTGCCCCGGCCGCAGTTGCGGTGGCAACGAACTGCCACGAGGCGTCCACGTTCGCGAGCATGTCCTCCGAACCGTGGAAAATGAGGAGCGGTAGCACCCACTGGTCGGCGCGCTGGAGAACTTCCTGTCCTTGCACCATCATCGTCATCCCGGTGAGGGCGGGCATGGGGCCGTGGTAGTTGAGCGGATCGTTTTTGTAATCGTCCACAACTTCAGGAATCCGCGAGACATGGTTCGGATCAAGTAAGCCCACCGGTGCGCCGGGGAAGAATGAGGCGAGTTTCATGAACTTTTTAATGGTGTCGGTTTCGACGTGTGAGTAGGGGGCAAGCGCGGGACCTGACAGCACGACTCCCGCGACCTCCTCGGCATTAATGAGCGCTGAAGCGGCGGTAACGAGGCCACCCATTGAATGACCAAAGAGGAATAGTTGCTCCGTGCGGCAAATCTGGCGCACACGTGTGCGGGCCTCGAGATGGTCTTTAATGAGTGCACCGACATCGGCAACCGCGCGTTTTCCCGGAGCGCGCCCGTGGCCCCGCTGGTCGTAGGAGTACACGTCGTAGCCACCGGCATTGAGATCGGCAATGAGTCTCGCGTAGCGGCCCTGGTGCTCGGCAAAGCCGTGGAGGACAAGGACAGAGGCTTTTGGATCGTCCGCTAGAGCAGACTTCAAGTCAATTTTCATACCCAAAGTCTGACAGAAGCAGAGCACAAATGCGTCCGCAACGTCTGGTCAACTCGACGAACATGAAAAAGAGGGTGCACACCGAGCCGGTGCGGCACCCTCTTATTCGCAGTGTTCTAGTTGTTCAGCAGTTTCTGGATCCGTTCGACACCTTCGACGAGGTCGTCGTCGCCGAGGGCGTACGACAGGCGAATGAATCCCGAAGGGCCAAAGGCTTCACCAGGGACTACGGCGACCTCGGCCTCGTCCAGAATGAGGGTGGCGAGATCAGCGGAAGAAGTAATGGTACGACCCGCTATTTCGCGGCCGATCAGTTCTTCAACACTGGGGTAGGCATAGAACGCTCCGGTGGGTGTGGGAACGGTAAAGCCGTTGATTTCTTTCAGCATCGACACCATGAGTTTGCGCCTGCGATCAAAGGCTTCACGCATTTCGTGGACGGCGGTGAGGTCACCGGAGACAGCGGCAAGAGCTGCCATCTGCGCAACATTGCAGACGTTGGAAGTCAGATGCGACTGGAAATTCGCAGCGGCTTTAATAGCGTCGCTCGGGCCGATCATCCAGCCCACCCGCCAGCCGGTCATGGCGTAGGTTTTAGCGACACCGTTCATCACGATGCAGGTGTCCGCAAGTTCAGGAACGAGCTGGACCATATGGGCCGGCTGCGCATCGTCATAGAGTAGGTGCTCGTAGATTTCATCGGTGAGCACCCAGATGCCGTGCTCGAGCGCCCACTCGCCAATGGCTTTTGCTTCCTCGGGAGTATAAACCGAGCCGGTGGGGTTTGAAGGCGAACAAAACAGCATTGCCTTGGTTTTGTCGGTACGAGCTGCTTCGAGCTGTTCAACCGTGACCTTGTAATTTTGGTCAGCGCCAGCGAACACCTCAACAGTCTTACCGCCGGCAAGCGCGATAACTTCAGGGTAAGTCGTCCAGTAAGGGGCCGGAAGGAGCACTTCGTCGCCGGGATCAACGACCGACGCAAACGCCTGGAAAACGGCCTGCTTGCCACCGTTGGTCACGATGATATCGTCGGGGCTGACTTCGTAGCCCGAATCGCGCAGAGTTTTTTTGGCGATCGCTTCACGTAGAGCCGGCAGGCCCTTGTTGGCCGTGTACTTATGCATTGCGGAGTCACGTACGGCCTTGACGGCGGCCTCAACAATGTAATCGGGAGTAGGGAAGTCGGGCTCACCGGCACCAAAGCCAATAACCGGACGACCTTGAGCTTTCAACTCCTTTGCGCGGTTGGATACCGCCAGGGTCGCGGAGGGCGCAATTGCGCCTAGACGGGCAGAAACACGGGCTTGTTTTTCAGTATTCACCTTTTCAGTTTCCCATCTTTGGAGCGCTAGTGATAGCAAAACCTCAGATCGTGGACGGGTGTGCGCTCGCGCTGGGCGGCCGTAGGCTCTGTGTAGCGTCTGTGGGCTCTGCCTAGTGAAAAGCTCTTGGGTAGAGAGAGCCTATGCGTGCCGGAGAGAGCCTACGGCTACAAGGGAGAGCCTACGTGTGCTACAGAACACCGGTGGCATCGGTGACAGCGTTGTCGAGGTATCAACACCCATGAGCGGCGCGATTCAGGGCCAATCGCCGAATGCCGAGTGCGAGAGCGACCACATGTGATGGCATCGGTTGGACTTGAACAACGGATTCCTATTAAACTCAATGACGCACCTAGTGCGGCAACATCTGTTGCACAGGGCAGTGGCGCAATTGGTAGCGCACCGGTCTCCAAAACCGGCGGTTGCGAGTTCGAGTCTCGCCTGCCCTGCTAGAGTTAACCCTGTTACAGTCAGTGAATACCGAGACGATCAAAGGAGGCACCGTGTCCAATACGCAAACTTCGCGGCACGAGCCCGAGTCTCGATCTGGCGACCGTGGTTTCTTTGCCCGCATCCTCAAGTTCGTTCGAGAAGTGATCGGCGAACTAAAAAAGGTGAAGTGGCCTGGCAAAGAAGAATGGTGGACGTATTTCCTTGTGGTCCTCGTATTCGTTGGAGCAGTCATGGCATTCACCGGTCTGCTCGACATCATCTTCGGACAGTTGTCGATCTGGATTTTCAGCTAAGTCACGCTCGCGAATGTAGTGTTTCCTTCGCTGATGCTCTAAACTAAAGACGTATCGATTCGACACACCCTCGGTTTTCACCAGGGTGTGTTACTTTTTGGGTCACTATCGATGAGACCCGCCACGACCGTAGACAACCCGAGTTGTCGAACCAAGGAGGTCCCTGTGGACAACGAGAAGGTCGAAGACGGCACTGAGCCGATCGAGACTGAAACTGCGGAGAATGAACAGGAGCCCAACAACGAAGGCACTGCCGACACCGAAGCGGCACCCGTCGAGGCTGAAGCTCCAGCGCTCGATCCGCTTGAAGCCAAGCGTGAAGAACTGTCGGTGCTCCCCGGTGATTGGTACGTCATCCATTCGTATTCCGGGCACGAACGTCGCGTCAAGGCTAACCTTGAACAGCGTATTCAGTCTCAGAACATGGAGGACTACATCTACCAGGTAGAAGTTCCCATGGAAACAGTGACCGAGCTGACGAAAGCTGGCAAGAAGAAGCACGTTGATCGTGTGCGGATTCCCGGCTACGTTCTCGTCCGCATGGAAATGAACGAAATGTCGTGGCGCGTCGTCAAAGACACCCCTGCGGTGACCGGTTTCGTCGGTGATGCTCGCGATCCCGTTCCTCTTTACCTCGATGAGGTTGTCGGCATGCTCGCCCCGATGTGGCAGGCCGATCTTGCCAAGGAAGAGGCTGAAGCCGCGGTTATCACTCCGCCGGAAATTACGTTCGAGGTCGGCGAATCCGTCACAGTTATTGATGGCCCATTCGAAAACATGCCCGCCACGATTTCCGAAGTCGTGACAGAGCAGCGTCGTCTCAAGGTCTCGATCATGATCTTCGAGCGCGAAACTCCGATCGAACTTGGCTTCGACCAAGTGGAGAAGCTCTAGCGGTGATGTGTCCCACGCCGTCTGGAAATCCGGGTGGTTTGGGCGTTATGATAAGCGATCGTGCACTTCTTTGTGCGCGATGACAACTCAAATACAAAAGGACCCTATTTATGGCACCGAAGAAAAAGGTTGTCGGCCTGATTAAGCTCCAGATCCAGGCTGGCGCTGCAAACCCGGCACCACCGGTTGGCCCAGCACTCGGCCAGCACGGTGTGAACATCATGGAGTTCTGCAAGGCCTACAACGCGGCTACCGAGTCTCAGCGCGGCAACATTGTTCCCGTAGAGATCACCGTGTATGAGGACCGCTCCTTCACTTTCATCACCAAGACGCCTCCGGCGGCTCAGTTGATTAAGAAGGCAGCGGGAGTTGCAAAAGGCTCCGGCACCCCGCACACCGACAAGGTGGGTAAGCTCACCTCCGCTCAGGTGCGAGAGATTGCCGAAACCAAGAAGGAAGACTTGAACGCCAACGACGTTGACGCTGCAATGAAGATCATTGCTGGCACCGCCCGTTCCATGGGCATCACGGTCGAAGGCTAACCCCCCTCGTGGCAGGGCTTGCGCAAGCCCGCTCACCACAACTGCAAGGAGAAGAAGCAGATATGGCAAAGCGCTCTAAGAATTACCGCGCCGCGGCGGAGAAGATCCGCGACGGCGAACTGTACGTGCCTCTCGAGGCCATGAAGCTTGCTAAGGAAACCTCCACCGTGAAGTTCGATGCGACCGTCGAGGTCGTGTTCCGACTGAGCGTTGACCCGCGTAAAGCCGATCAGATGATCCGCGGAACTGTTTCCCTACCGCACGGCACAGGCAAGACCGCCCGGGTCCTGGTCTTTGCCGTAGGAGATCGTGCACAGCAGGCTATTGACGCCGGAGCCGACGAGGTCGGCGGCGACGAACTCATTGAGAAGGTCGCCGGCGGCTACACCGACTTCGATGTCGCCGTAGCAACCCCTGACCTCATGGGTAAGGTCGGCCGCCTGGGTCGCGTCCTTGGCCCCCGCGGCCTCATGCCGAACCCGAAGACCGGCACCGTCACCATGGATGTTGAAAAAGCCGTCAAGGAAATCAAGGGTGGTCGAATCGAGTTCCGCATCGACAAGCACTCGAACCTCGCATTCATCATTGGCAAGACGAGCTTTACTGCTGAGCAACTGGCGCAGAACTACGCGGTTGTTCTTGACGAAATCCTTCGTTTGAAGCCGGCCTCCGCCAAGGGGCGCTACATTAAGAAGGCCACTGTCTCCACCACGATGGGCCCGGGTATTCCGCTTGACGCGTCGAAGACCCGCGACCTCGACACGGAGAATCCGTCCTAGTAAGTCTGATGTTTTAGGGGCTGAGAACTTGTGTTCTCAGCCCCTTTAACTATGTCAGCCACCAGTCCAGTGCGTGCGGCAGGTGTTCGTTCCAAAACTCCCAGTTATGCGCTCCGGGCGCACTGTAGTGCGTCAGTGCCACCCCGGCCTCGTCAGCCGTTGCGACGAGACGTTCATGGTGGGGGAGTAGACGATCCTCGGTGCCGCATGTAGCCCACAGTCTCGGAACCTCGACGCTCTGAGCGGAGGCGCGTTTGGTGATTGAGAAGAGCTCACTCATCAGGTCGTGTTCGGTCCCAGCAACGTCGTAAGTCCCGAAAATGTCTTCGTAAAGGTCGGGGTGGCGGCCGACAAAAGGCTTTTCGGTGACATCGACACACCCCGATAGCGACATGGCCGCTGAGTACACGTCGGGCTGGTGGAGAGCGAGACGAAACGCTCCGTAGCCACCCATCGATAACCCGGCAATAGCAGTGTGATCACGGTCATGTGGAAGCTGCAGATACTGCCCGAGTCGCTGGCGTAGTTCGGTGCCGATCCACGTTTCCCAAGCGAGGCCGTGAACGGCATCGGTGTAGAACGAGCATGCGCCGTCGGGCATGACAATAGCGACGCCACGTTTATCCGCTAGGCGGGCCGCCTGCCCCTGATAGATCCAGTCGGTGTGAACTCCGGTGAGTCCGTGCAGGAGATATAGCGTGTGTGACGGTTCGCACTCTTCGGGTAACGCGATGGCTACATGCGTTGCCATTCCCAGCGAGACTGATTTCAGATTCCACGTTAAGAGACTCATGCCACAAGCGTAACTGTGTGGGTCAAGTCCTGCTGAGAATGTCCGGCCGTCCGCGACAGTAACTGTGAGGAAACTTACCGGCGTTGTTTCACTAGTCATTTGGCTGATGAGGGCGCCGTGCGTTAGCCTATGAGGTAGCCAAAGACCGTCGGTCCCTCGCTGAGGGGTAAATCCGGTTTCGGAACCCACGTAGGTGAATGAGATAGCTCAATGAGCGACCCTTGCGCCTGCGTGCAAGGGATTTTTTTAATTCCTTCCGAACACCGAATGGGCCTCTCGTGAAGAATCGCCGGCTGATCACGGAAGGAGGGCCAATGGCAAGGCCTGACAAGGAAGCCACGATTGCAGAGCTGACGGAGAAATTCCGCAACTCGAACGCAGTCGTGCTCACCGAATACCGCGGCCTCAGCGTCGGCCAGCTCAAAGAGCTGCGTCGTTCAATGGCTGGTGCTGCCCAATACTCCGTGGTGAAGAACACGCTCGCAAAGATCGCCGCAAAGGAAGCCGGACTCGACTACCTGCTGGACGATCTCACCGGCCCGACCGCTATCGCTTTCGTTGAAGGCGAAGTGGTTGATGCTGCGAAGGCACTGCGTGACTTCGCTAAGGAAAACCCCGCACTTGTCCTCAAGACCGGTGCAATGGAGGGCGCAAAGCTCTCCGCTGACGATGTGAAGAAACTCGCTGACCTGGAGTCCCGCGAGGTGCTGCTGTCCAAGACCGCTGGCGTCCTCAAAGCTGGAATGTCCAAGGCTGCGTTTGCATTCGCCGCACCTGCCGTCAAGGCAGTGCGCACCATCGACGCCCTGCGCGAGAAGCAGGAACAGGCGGCCTGACACGGCCAGGGACACCCGGTACCGTGCCGAGGTCCTACCAACTACATACTGCTTCCCAAGCAGGAACACATGGAAGGATGTGCCACAATGGCAAAGCTCACCGCTGAAGAGCTCATTGACGCTTTCAAGGAACTTACCCTCGTTGAACTGTCCGACTTCATCAAGAAGTTCGAGGAAGAATTCGACGTTGAGGCTGCAGCTCCGGTTGCTGCCGTTGCCGCTGCTCCGGCAGCCGGTGGCGAGGCCGAGGCCGCTGAAGAGCAGACCGAATTTGACGTCGTGCTCGAAGCCGCTGGCGACAAGAAGGTTGCCGTCATCAAGGCTGTCAAGGCCATCACCGGCGACGGACTCAAGGACGCGAAGGACAAGGTTGACGGTGCTCCCACCACCATCCTGTCCGGCGTTTCCAAGGAAGACGCTGAGAAGGCTAAGGCTGACATCGAAGCTGCCGGTGGTACCGTCACCCTCAAGTAGTGACACCACTGAGCTCGCTGTAGCTTAAATGCGGCCCCCAGCTACGGGGGCCGCATTTGTCATATCCAGGGATCTTATCCGCGTGAGTTGTGCCACGACGGAGGCCGTGGTATAGAACCTTCGAGGATTTGTGGCTACTATGGATAGTTGCGCCTGTTGTGTCCGAGGCTCCCCGAGTTCCCACGCGAATAAAGCGCTACGCGTGAGTTGTAACTAGGGTGAGCGAGGGGCCACAGGCGGTGCGCGCAATCACTGCCCACAAGCAGGGAAGGATCCCCCTTTGGCTGCACAGAGTAATTCTGCCGCAAAACACATGAAGCCTCGTATTTCGTTCGCGCGTCTGCGCGAACCGATGCAGGCACCGAACCTACTGAGCCTCCAGATCGAAAGTTTCGAATGGCTTCTCGGCACGGACGCTTGGCGTGAACGTGTCGAGGCCGCGAACGCTGCGGGCTCGAACCTCCCGACAACCTCCGGTCTCGAAGACATCTTCGCAGAGATCTCCCCAATTGAGGACGTCGGCCAGACGATGTCGCTCGCATTCCGCGAATTCCACTTCGAACCACCGAAGTACACGGTGGAGGAGTGCCGCGAAAAAGATAAGACCTATGAAGCGCCGCTCTACGTGCAGGCAGACTTCATGAACCACACGACCGGTGAAATCAAATCACAGACCGTGTTCCTCGGTGAGTTCCCGCTGATGACCGACCGCGGCACCTTCATCATCAATGGTACGGAACGCGTCGTCGTGTCTCAGCTCGTGCGTTCCCCGGGCGTCTACTTTGAGGAATCCTCAGATAAGACGTCGGACCGCAAGATCTACTCCGCGAAGATTATTCCTTCGCGCGGAGCGTGGCTCGAGTTCGAAATCGACAAGCGTGACTCCGTCGGTGTGCGTATCGACCGCAAGCGTAAGCAGCCGGTCACCCACTTCCTCAAGGCTCTGGGGATGACTGAGTCCGAACTGCGTACCGAGTTCGAGGACTACCCGGTCCTGCTTGAGACTTTGGAAAAAGATACCGTCCAGACTCAAGATGAAGCACTGACTGACATTTACCGCAAGATTCGTCCCGGCGAACAGGTATCTGCCGACGCGGCCCGCAACCTGCTTGAAGGCTTTTACTTCAACGAGAAGCGCTACGATCTGGCCAAGGTTGGTCGCTACAAGATCAACAAGAAGCTCGGCCTGGAGGCCGGTCTTGACGAGTCGGTTCTCCGCATTGAAGACATTGTTGCGACCGTTAAGTACCTTCTCGCACTTCATAAGTTCGGGCGAAAGGCCAAAAACGATCCGGCAGTGCGGAAGTTCCCGGGTATGCGTGACGGCAAGCCCGTTGATCTTCGCCTTGAAACCGACGACATCGACCACTTCGGTAACCGCCGTATCCGCGCTGTCGGTGAACTCATCCAGGCACAGGTCCGCACCGGTATGGCCCGGATGGAGCGCACCATCCGCGAACGGATGACCACCCAGGATATTGAGGCGATTACTCCGACCTCGCTCATTAACATCCGCCCGGTCACGGCCGCGATCAAGGAGTTCTTCGGAACTTCGCAGCTTTCGCAGTTCATGGATCAGAACAACCCACTTGCTGGTCTGACCCACAAGCGCCGTCTTTCTGCACTCGGCCCCGGCGGCCTGTCTCGTGACCGTGCCGGCATGGAAGTGCGTGACGTGCACCCCTCCCACTACGGCCGTATGTGCCCGATTGAAACCCCTGAAGGCCCGAATATTGGTCTCATCGGATCTCTCGCGACTTTCGCTCGCATCAACCCCTTCGGTTTCGTCGAAACCCCCTTCCGCGTGGTTCGCGACGGCCAGGTGACCAATGAACTCCACTACCTGACGGCAGATGAAGAGGACGGTCACCCGATTGCGCAGGCTTCTGCTGAGCTCACCGAGGACGGGCACTTCGTCGAAGAAAACGTGCTGTGCCGAATCGCGGGTGAGGACCCGGCACTCGTGCCCGCGAAAGAAGTGGATCTGATGGACGTGTCCGCCCGTCAGATGGTGTCGGTCGCAACCGCGATGATTCCGTTCCTTGAGCACGACGACGCTAACCGCGCCCTCATGGGTGCGAACATGCAACGCCAGGCGGTGCCGCTCCTCACCACGGAAGCGCCGCTGGTGGGAACCGGCATTGAGCGCCGCGCAGCCATCGACGCCGGTGAAATGATCATCGCCAATAACTCCGGTGTCGTGACCGAAGTGTCCTCTGACATCGTGACCGTTGCGAATGACGACGGCACCTACGACTCCTACCGTCTGGAGAAGTTCGGCCGCTCCAACCCCGGCAACTGCACGAACCAGCGCGTTCTTGTCGATGAAGGCGATCGTGTTGAAAAGGGCGGTCTCATTGCTGACGGACCGGCCACCGACGGGGGAGAGCTCGCCCTCGGCAAGAACCTCCTCGTCGCATACATGTCGTGGGAGGGTCTCAACTACGAGGACGCCATTATCCTGTCGCGTCGCGTCGTCCAGGACGACGTACTCACCTCGATTCACATTGAGGAATACGAAATCGCCGCGCGCGAGACGAAGCTCGGTTACGAGGAAATTACTCGCGACCTGCCCAACGTCTCAGAGGAAGCCTTGGCTGACCTCGACGAACGCGGCATTGTCCGTATCGGTGCTGAGGTCGAAGCTGGCGACATCCTCGTCGGAAAGGTCACCCCTAAGGGGGAAACCGAATTGACCTCGGAAGAGCGCCTGCTCCGTGCCATCTTCGGTGAGAAGGCGCGCGAGGTGCGTGATACTTCGATGCGCGTTCCTCACGGTGAGTCCGGCATCGTCATCGGCGTGCGTGAAGCGAACGCTGAAGAGGACGACCTCCAGCCCGGTGTTCAGCAGAAGGTCCGCGTCTACGTTGCTCAGCGCCGCAAGATCACCATCGGTGATAAGCTTGCCGGCCGCCACGGTAATAAGGGTGTGGTCTCGAAGGTTCTTCCCATCGAAGACATGCCGTTCCTCGAAGACGGAACCCCGGTTGACATTATTCTCAACCCACTGGGTGTTCCTGGCCGTATGAATGTCGGCCAGGTGCTCGAATACCATCTCGGCTGGATTGCCAACATGGGATGGGACGTATCGGAAGCCGTAAAGAACGGTGAAAACTGGGCGAAGTACATTCCCGAAGAGGGCATCAAGGCCCCCGCTCGGACGAATGTGGCTACTCCGGTGTTTGACGGTGTGGAACAAGATACCCTCATGGGGCTTCTCAGGCACACGCTTCCGAACCGCGATGGCGACCGCCTCATCAACTCCGATGGCAAGGCCCGCCTATTCGATGGCCGCTCCGGTGAGCCCTTCCCGTACCCGATTGCTGTCGGCTACACCTACATGCTCAAACTTCACCACCTGGTTGACGACAAGATTCACGCCCGTTCCACGGGGCCGTACTCGATGATCACGCAGCAGCCACTCGGTGGTAAAGCCCAGTTCGGCGGTCAGCGATTTGGTGAGATGGAGGTGTGGGCCCTCGAAGCATACGGTGCGGCCTACGCCCTCCAGGAGCTCCTCACCATTAAGTCTGACGATATGAAGGGACGCGTCTCCGTGGTGAACTCGATCGTGAAGGGCGAGGATATTCCCGAAGCGGGAATCCCCGAATCCTTCCGCGTCCTCATCTACGAAATGCGTTCGCTCTGCCTCAACGTCGAAGCTCTCGACATTGAAGGTAACGCCATCGACCTCACCACTTCGCGTGATACGGGTCGGTCCGCGAGCGAAGAACTCGGTATCACTCTCGATGCCCGCCCGAACGCCGGCGCCCTACTTGACGACATTGAATAAGGAGCACTCACTGTGATCGATGCCAATACTTTTGACAAGCTTCACATTGGCCTGGCCACAGCGGATGACATCCGTCAGTGGAGCCACGGTGAAGTGAAGAAACCTGAAACCATTAATTACCGCACCCTCAAACCAGAAAAGGAAGGTCTGTTCTGCGAACGCATTTTCGGGCCGACCCGCGACTGGGAATGTGGTTGCGGTAAGTACAAGCGCGTGCGCTACAAGGGCATCGTCTGTGAACGATGCGGTGTCGAGGTCGCTCGCGCGGACGTGCGCCGTGAGCGGATGGGTCACATTGAGCTCGCCGCTCCTGTTACCCACATCTGGTACTTCAAGGGCGTGCCGTCACGCCTGGGATACCTCCTTGATCTGGCTCCGAAAGACCTCGAAAAGGTCATTTACTTCGCCGCTTACATGATTACTGAGGTGGATGAGGAAGGCCGTCACGACGACCTCCCGATGCTTCGTAACGAGCTGGAGGTGGAGCGCAAGCGCCTTGAAGATCGTCGCGATGCCGATATTAATGCGCGCGCGGAAGCTCTCGAAGCCCGTCTCGCGGAGATGGAAGAAAAGGGCAATAAGCAAGATACTCGCGACCGCGAGCGTCGGGCCGGCGAGCGTGAAATGAACCAGATTCGTCGCGGCTACGAGCAGCGTCTTGAGCGCCTCGAAGCTGTGTGGGAGAAGTTCATTAACCTCAAGGTCGGCGACCTCGAAGGTGACGAGCTCATCTACCGTGATCTGCAAGCGCGTTACGGCATTTACTTCAAGGGCTCGATGGGGGCGGCCGCGATTCAAAAGCGTCTGCAGAACTTCGATCTCGAGGCTGAAGCTGAGAAACTCCGCGAGGTCATTAACAGCGGAACCAGCCAGAAGAAGACCCGTGCGCTCAAACGACTCAAGGTCGTCAACGCGTTCCTCACGACTGACAATGTTCCTGAGGCCATGGTGCTGGACGTGATTCCGGTTATTCCGCCGGATCTTCGTCCGATGGTGCAGTTGGACGGTGGGCGCTTTGCGACCTCCGACCTCAACGACCTGTACCGTCGCGTCATTAACCGCAACAACCGTCTCAAGCGTTTGCTTGACCTCAACGCGCCGGAGATCATCGTCAATAATGAGAAGCGCATGCTTCAAGAATCTGTTGACGCTCTGTTTGACAACGGCCGTCGTGGGCGACCTGTCGCGGGACCGGGTAATCGTCCGCTCAAGTCGATTTCCGACATGCTTAAGGGCAAGCAGGGGCGGTTCCGTCAGAACCTCCTCGGTAAGCGCGTGGACTACTCGGGCCGTTCGGTCATCGTGGTTGGCCCGCAATTGAAGCTGCACCAGTGTGGTTTGCCGAAGCAGATGGCTCTCGAGCTGTTCAAGCCTTTCGTGATGAAACGGCTGATCGAGAAGAAGTACGCGCAGAACATCAAGGCTGCGCAGCGCAAGGTTGATCGCTCACGCCCGGAGGTGTGGGACGTTCTCGACGAAGTCATTCGTGAACATCCGGTTCTCCTTAACCGTGCTCCCACTCTGCACCGTCTCGGTATCCAGGCGTTTGAGCCGCAACTCATTGAGGGTAAAGCGATTCAGCTTCACCCGCTTGTCTGTGGCGCGTTCAACGCGGACTTCGACGGTGACCAGATGGCCGTACACTTGCCGCTCGGCGCCGAAGCGCAAGCTGAGGCACGTATCCTCATGCTCTCTTCGAACAATATTCTCAAGCCGTCGGATGGCCGTCCGGTGACGATGCCTTCGCAGGACATGATTATCGGCCTGTACCACCTGACGTCTGAGCCGGATCCTCGCGTTGAGGTTAAGAAGGACCATGAGGGCAACGAGGTGTTGCCTCGATTTACCTCCATGGGCGAAGCCATCATGGCGTTCGACCTGGGAGAACTTCACCTCAATGCCCGTGCGCTCATTCGTTTTGATGATGTGGTGCCGCCGGCGGATTGGGAAGCGCCGGAAGGGTGGTCCGACGGTGACCCCATTGAACTTGAAACTTCACTGGGGCGCGCACTGTTTAACGACCTCCTCCCGCGCGAATACCCTTACGTGGAGGCTGTTGTTGACAAGAAGAAGATCGGTAAGGTCGTCAATGACCTAGCTGAGCTTTATCCCAAGGTGCTGGTTGCGGAATCTCTGGACGCTCTTAAGGCGGCAGGATTCTACTGGGCAACCTGGTCCGGTAGTACGATCGCGTTCACGGACATTGTCAGCCCCAAGCAGAAGGACGAGATTCTCGCACGCTACGAAGAGCTCGCAGCCGACATTCAACAGGACTTCGATCTCGGTCTCATTACCGAGGAAAATCGCTACAACGGTTTGACGAAGATCTGGCGCGAGGCCACTGAGGAAGTTGCTAACACAATGGAAGACGCGTTCCCAGCGAGGAACACGCTTTACCAGATGGTGTCATCTGGTGCTCGTGGTAACTGGGAGCAGATCCGTCAGGTAGCGGGTATCCGCGGTCTCGTGTCCGATCCGAAGCAGAAGCTCATCGAACGTCCGATTAAGTCAAACTACCGCGAGGGACTATCCGTCCTTGAGTACTTCATCGCGACGCACGGTGCGCGTAAGGGCTTGGCTGATACGGCTCTGCGTACCGCAGACTCCGGTTACCTCACTCGTCGTCTCGTCGACGTGTCGCAGGACGTCATCGTCCATGAGGCCGATTGCGGTACCCGCCGCGGCATCATGATGACGATTGCGGAACTCGACTCCGACGGAGAGGTTCATCCCCTCGAAACGGTGGAAACGACCGCATACGCCCGTACCCTCGCAGCCGATGCGAAGGATGCGGACGGAAACGTCATTGTTGAAGCCGGTTCAGATGTCGGCGACGTCGCGATTGAGAAACTCATCAAGGCTGGAATCACCGAAATTAAGGTGCGTTCGGTTCTCAACTGTGAGTCTGCTGTCGGAACGTGTGCGGCGTGCTACGGCCGCTCGTTGGCTACCGGTAAGCGGGTGGACATCGGCGAAGCAGTCGGTATTATCGCTGCCCAGTCGATTGGAGAGCCCGGAACCCAGCTCACGATGCGTACCTTCCATACCGGTGGTGCTGCGTCCGCAGCTGATATCACCCAGGGTCTGCCGCGCGTCCAGGAGCTTTTCGAAGCGCGTACCCCCAAGGGCGAAGCGCTGATGGCTGAAGCCGCCGGTAAGGTTCACATCGACGACTCCGACATAATGAACAAGAAGATCGTCATTACCCGTGACGATGGGGAAGCGGATCTCGTTATCGAGGTGTCGAGCCGTCAGAAGCTCCAGGTCAAGGAAGGCGATCATATCGCCGTTGGCACGCAGCTCACCGAGGGGCGTCTGGACCCGAAGAAGATGCTCCGTATCCGCAACAAGTCGGAAACTCAGCGTCAGCTGGTGAATGAGGTGCAGGAGGTTTACCGCTCCCAGGGCGTGGACATCCACTCCAAGCACATTGAAGTCATTGTGCGTCAGATGCTTCGCCGAGTCACCGTCCTCGACGATCCGGGCGACACTGATCTGCTACCCGGCCAGTTGGTCGACGAGGTCGAGTTCAAGCGCGTTAACCGTGCAACCGTTGCTGAGGGAGGCCGCCCTGCGGCGGGCCGTCCTGAACTGATGGGGATTACCAAGGCGTCGCTCGCGACCGATTCATGGTTGGCCGCCGCGTCGTTCCAGGAGACCACGAAGATTCTGACCGAAGCCGCGATGAGCGGTAAGTCTGATCCGCTGGTTGGTCTCAAGGAGAACGTCATCCTCGGTAAGCTCATTCCCGCGGGTACCGGTCTCGCGCGATACAACAACATTCGCGTTGAGCCGACCCCGGAGGCAATGGCTAATGCCGATTACGTTGAATCCGACTACCACATGGGTGAAGTTGACGAAGCGTTCCTCGCCTCGCTCGACTCCATCGTCTTTGGAGCTGAGTTCAACGACGGTGAGATGCGTTAATCGACACTAACGGTGTGGGGTCGTCCGTACGGGCGGCCCCACATTGTTTTCTCCGCTGAGATGGTGAATCCTCGTAGAATACGAGAGATAGGCCACAGGAGCCTTTAACTACTTTGACGCGCTGTTTTCGCGTCCGATAGAGTATTACGCGGTGCCCGCGTCGCCGGGTACCCATTTTGTCAGCCCGAAAGGGTTGCAGCGGGCTCCTTGACGATCCGTCGGAGCTCCGGACGTCATTCTCCTACCTTCGGTAGTCATGGCGGGCCGGCCCTGACGGACACGAGTGTGTCCGCCTCAGGGAAATGGCAAGCAGTTCAACCACGAGAACACGCCGACCGGCGTCGCAAAGACTACAGTTTTAACACAAGGAAGACGGAGAAATAGTGCCTACTATTCAGCAGCTGGTGCGCAAAGGTCGCAGCACCAAGCACGCGAAGGTCGCTACCCCGGCGCTTAAGGGAAGCCCCCAGCGTCGTGGTGTTTGCACCCGCGTGTACACCACTACCCCAAAGAAGCCGAACTCGGCTCTGCGGAAGGTCGCCCGTGTGCGTCTTTCCTCAGGTATCGAGGTCACCGCGTATATTCCCGGTGAAGGTCATAACCTTCAGGAACACTCCATCGTGCTCGTGCGCGGAGGCCGCGTAAAGGACCTCCCCGGCGTGCGTTACCGCATCGTCCGCGGCGCTCTCGACACCCAGGGTGTGCGTGGTCGCCAGCAGGGACGCTCCCACTACGGTGCAAAGAAGGAGAAGAAGTAATGCCTCGTAAAGGCCCAGCTCCCAAGCGTCCGCTCGTAGAAGATCCCGTCTACGGTTCAAAGGTCGTGAGCCAGCTCGTCAACCGTGTTCTGCTCGACGGAAAGAAGTCCGTCGCTGAGCGCATCGTTTATGGCGCACTCGAAGGCGTCGGCGAAAAGACCGAGCAGGATCCAGTCGTCGTCCTCAAGCGCGCACTGGACAACATTCGTCCGTCACTGGAGGTTCGCTCCCGCCGTGTGGGTGGCGCGACCTACCAGGTTCCCGTCGAAGTACGCGCATCGCGTGCCACCACGCTGGCTCTTCGCTGGCTGGTTGATTTCTCCCGTCAGCGTCGTGAAAACTCGATGACGGAGCGTCTGATGAACGAGATTCTCGACGCATCCAATGGTCTCGGAGCGGCTGTTAAGCGCCGCGAGGACATGCACAAGATGGCCGAATCCAACAAGGCATTCGCCCACTACCGCTGGTAACCCGCTAGCGATCCCATAGAAGCCTTCAACGTAAGGAAACACACGTGGCACAAGAGGTGCTTACTGACCTAACTAAGGTCCGCAACATTGGCATCATGGCTCACATCGATGCCGGCAAGACTACCTGTACCGAACGCATCCTGTTCTACACGGGTATCAACTACAAGATGGGTGAAACCCACGACGGTGCCGGCACCATGGACTGGATGGAGCAGGAGAAGGAGCGCGGGATTACCATTACTTCCGCAGCCACCACCTGCTACTGGAACGATAACCAGATCAACATCATCGACACCCCCGGACACGTTGACTTCACGGTTGAGGTGGAGCGCTCGTTGCGCGTCCTCGACGGTGCTGTCGCGGTGTTCGACGGTAAGGAAGGCGTGGAACCGCAGTCCGAAACCGTGTGGCGCCAGGCGGATAAGTACAATGTTCCGCGCATTTGCTTCATCAACAAGATGGATAAGCTCGGGGCGGACTTCAACTTCTCGGTCCAGACCATTAAGGATCGCCTCAACGCAACCCCGATCGTCATGACCATGCCGATCGGTGCGGAAGCGGATTTCACGGGCGTGATTGACGTCCTCAACATGAAGGCGCTGTACTTCCCGGAAAAAGATGAGTCCGGAAACGATACTTTCGGTGCTGTAGTTGAAGAAGGTGAAATCCCCGAGGAACTGCGCGACGAGGCCGAATCGTATCGCGAAGCCATGGTGGAATCAGCGGCGGAAGCTACGGAAGAACTGATGGAGAAGTACCTCGAGGAGGGTGAGCTTTCCATCGCGGAAATCCAAGAGGGTATCCGCCAGCTCACCATTAATTCCGAGGCTTACCCTGTTTTCTGTGGTTCTGCTTTCAAGAACAAGGGTGTGCAACCGATGCTCGATGGCGTTGTTGCCTACCTGCCGTCTCCGCTTGATGTTCCTGCCGTGCAGGGACACGTGGCGGGCGACGAAGAACAAGTTATTACTCGCGAAGCAAGTGAGGACGCCCCGTTCTCCGCTCTCGCGTTTAAAGTGGCAGTTCACCCGTTCTACGGCAAACTGACCTACATCCGCGTTTACTCCGGCAAGGTTGAATCCGGCACCCAGGTGCTTAACTCAACCAAGGGCAAGCGTGAACGCATTGGCAAGATGTTCCAGATGCACTCCAACAAGGAAAACCCTGTTGATGTTGCACACGCTGGTCACATCTACGCCTTCATTGGTCTCAAGGATACGACCACCGGCGACACGCTGTGCGCGCAGGATTCGGCCGTTATTCTCGAGTCCATGTCCTTCCCCGATCCCGTCATTCACGTCGCCATTGAGCCGAAGTCGAAGGCGGATCAGGAGAAGCTCGGCACGGCTATTCAGAAGCTAGCTGAGGAAGACCCAACCTTCACGGTTCGTCTTGATGATGAAACCGGCCAGACAGTCATCGGCGGTATGGGTGAGCTTCACCTTGACGTCCTCGTTGACCGTATGCGCCGCGAGTTCCGCGTGGAAGCTAACGTCGGTAAGCCGATGGTTGCCTACCGTGAAACTATCCGCAAGACGGTTGAGAAGGTTGAGTACACGCACAAGAAGCAGACTGGTGGTTCTGGCCAGTTCGCGAAGGTGATCGTCAAATTCGAGCCGCTCGAAGTCGACGGAGAAACGACGTACGAGTTCGATAACGTGGTTACAGGTGGCCGCGTTCCGCGCGAGTACATTCCGTCCGTCGACGCTGGAATCCAGGATGCAATGCAAACTGGTGTTCTCGCGGGCTACCCGATGGTTGGCATCAAGGCTACGCTCCTCGACGGCGCGTACCACGATGTTGACTCCTCGGAAATGGCTTTCAAGATCGCCGGTTCCATGGTCTTCAGGGAGGGTGCGAAGAAGGCTTCGCCAACCCTGCTTGAGCCGATCATGGCTGTGGAAGTTCGTACCCCCGAGGAGTACATGGGTGACGTTATTGGTGACCTCAACTCCCGCCGCGGCTCTATTCAGTCAATGACTGATGCGCACGGCATTAAGGTGGTCCGAGCTCAGGTTCCGCTGTCAGAAATGTTCGGATACGTTGGCGACCTGCGTTCCAAGACGCAGGGGCGCGCAGTGTATTCGATGCAGTTCGATAGCTATGCTGAAGTTCCTCGAAATGTCGCTGAGGAAATCATCGGCAAAGCTTCGGGTAACTGAGCATTTTAGCTCATCACCCACAGGCGTTAATCCGCCCACACAAATGAAAACCCAGTAGTAACGTTTTATCGGCAAGTGCTAGGCTAACGACTAGCGAAAAGCTGATAATCAACTACCCGAGTCCAGGAGGACACAAGTGGCGAAGGCCAAGTTCGAGCGCACCAAACCGCACGTAAACATCGGTACCATCGGTCACGTTGACCACGGTAAAACCACACTGACCGCTGCAATCACTAAGGTGCTGCACGACAAGTACCCCGAGCTCAACGAGTTCACCCCATTCGACAAGGTCGACAACGCTCCCGAGGAGCGCGACCGCGGTATCACCATTAACGTTTCCCACGTTGAGTACCAGACCGAGGCGCGTCACTACGCACACGTTGACGCCCCCGGACACGCTGACTACGTGAAGAACATGATCACCGGTGCCGCCCAGATGGATGGCGCTATCCTCGTTGTTGCTGCAACTGACGGCCCTATGGCTCAGACCCGCGAGCACGTTCTGCTTGCTCGCCAGGTTGGCGTTCCCACCATCCTTGTCGCACTGAACAAGTCCGACATGGTTGATGATGAGGAAATGCTGGAGCTCGTTGAGGAAGAAGTTCGCGAACTTCTCGACTCCCAGGGATTCGACGGCGAGAACGCTCCTATCATTCGCGTTTCCGCTCTCATGGCTCTCGAAGGTGACCCGGAATGGGTTGCCAAGGTTGAGGAGCTCATGGACGCTGTCGACGAGTATGTTCCGACCCCCGAGCGTGACATGGACAAGCCGTTCCTCATGCCGATTGAGGACGTCTTCACCATTACCGGCCGCGGCACCGTTGTGACCGGCCGTGTTGAGCGTGGCAAGCTCCCGATCAACGCTGAGGTCGAAATCCTCGGTATCCGCGAACCGCAGAAGACTACGGTTACCGGTATCGAAATGTTCCACAAGCAGATGGATGAAGCCTGGGCAGGCGAGAACTGTGGTCTCTTGCTCCGTGGCACCAAGCGTGACGAGGTCGAGCGCGGCCAGGTTGTAGCCGTTCCCGGCTCCATCACCCCGCACACGAACTTCAAGGGCCAGGTCTACATCCTCAAGAAGGAAGAAGGCGGCCGTCACAAGCCGTTCTTCACCAACTACCGCCCGCAGTTCTACTTCCGTACCACGGACGTCACCGGCATCATCGAGCTGCCCGAGGGCACCGACATGGTTATGCCTGGTGACACCACTGAAATCACCGTTGAGCTGATTCAGCCCATCGCTATGGAGGCTGGCCTCGGCTTCGCCATCCGTGAAGGTGGTCGCACCGTTGGTTCCGGTCGTGTGACCGAAGTGATCAAGTAAGGTCACGTCCGAGTTAACTGCTCAGCAGTAGATCTCACGTAAAGCAAGGGGCCCGGGAAACCGGGCCCCTCCGCTATTCTCGAGGCTTGCCTTCCAGCTTCCGGGTTGTGCAGGATTGTCGGGGTTGCTTTGTCACGTGTCCGTTTGCGCTACTGGACTCCCCACGATATATAGGCTCTGTGTGGCGTGCGTAGGGTCTGCTCTAATCAGCTGACCGCGACCTCGCCCGACACGCCGAGGAGTGAGAGTCGCACCACTAATCCCGTGACCGTTTGGAATCGGGGAAAAAATCTGTCAGACTATTTGAGTTGCCTCGGATGCGACAGGTCTCTGTTGCCTCCGAGAATCGTCAGCCCACCTCACCCGAGGTGAGTGCTGGGGGCTTCGGCCCCATGTTCTTGATCACAAGAAACGGTCCACTTCCCTCCAGCGGGGAAAACCGCGCACAGTTGCGTCGCACAATGCGACACGCCCGAGTGCGGGGACCGGTGAGAAGCTGTTTAAGAGAGGTAAGACGGCATGGCGGGACAAAAGATCCGCATCCGGCTCAAGTCCTATGACCACGAGGTCATTGACAGCTCCGCGCGCAAGATCGTCGACACTGTGCAGCGCGCAGGTGCGACGGTCGTGGGCCCGGTGCCGCTGCCGACCGAGAAGAACGTATTCGTTGTCGTTCGGTCGCCCCATAAGTACAAGGACAGCCGTGAACACTTTGAGATGCGCACACACAAGCGCCTCATCGACATCATCGACCCGACGCCCAAGGCAGTTGATTCGCTCATGCGACTCGACCTGCCCGCTGACGTAAAAATCGATATTAAACTCTGAGGAAACCTGCAAAAATGACTACAGACACCAAGCAGGCGGCTGCGCCCGTCAAGGCGCTGCTTGGCCGCAAGCTCGGCATGACCCAGGCTTGGGACAACGACGGCCGCGTCGTTCCCCTCACGGTCGTGCAGGTGGGCACCAACGTCGTAACGCAGGTGCGCACCGAAGAAGTTGACGGCTACACCGCCGCACAGATCGGCTTCGGCGAGATTGATGCTCGTCGTATCACCAAACCACTCGCTGGCCACTTTGAAAAGGCTGGCGTTACGCCTCGTCGTCACCTCGTGGAAGTTCGCACTTCCGATGCTGACAGCTTCGAACTCGGCCAGGAACTCACCGCCGATGTTTTCGAGGTCGGCGACTCCGTAGACGTATCCGGCAATACCAAGGGTAAGGGCTTCGCCGGTGTGATGAAGCGCCACGGTTTCGGTGGCGGACCCGCATCACACGGTGCCCACAAGATTCACCGCAAGCCCGGTTCAATCGGCGCCTGCGCCACCCCTGGGCGTATCTTCAAGGGACTGCGTATGGCAGGCCGTATGGGGAACGTTCGCCGGACCGTCCAGAACCTTAAGATCTTCGGCGTAGACACGGAAAAAGGCTTGCTCCTGATTACAGGCGCCGTTCCGGGTCCGAAGAACGCGATCGTCCTGGTTCGCAACTCCGTGAAGGGTGCGTGATCATGTCTACCGCACTGACAGTTGACATCATCGACATTGACGGGAAGAAAGCCGGAACGGTTGAACTCCCCGCCAAGATTTTCGATGCGAAAACTAACATTCCTTTGATCCACCAGGTTGTGACCGCCCAGCTTGCTGCCGCACGCCAGGGCACCGCCGCAACCAAGACCCGCGGAATGGTCTCCGGTGGCGGCCGCAAACCGTGGCGCCAGAAGGGCACTGGACGTGCTCGTCAAGGATCCATCCGCGCACCGCAGTTCCGGGGTGGCGGTGTCGTACACGGCCCGCAGCCGCGTTCCTACGCTCAGCGCACCCCCAAGAAAATGAAGGCAGGGGCTCTCTACGGTGCTCTGTCCGACCGCGCTCGCGGAGGCCGCATCCACGTGGTCACTGGTCTCGTTGGCGGAGATACTCCGTCCACCAAGGCAGCCCGCGCAGCCATCGAACGCATTGTGGACACCCGCAAGACGCTCATCGTTGTCGCGCGCGGCGACGAACTGAACTGGAAGAGCGCACGCAACCTCCCGCAGGTCCACGTCATTGCCGCGGATCAGCTCAACACGCTCGACGTCATGAAGACCGAAGATGTCGTGTTTACGAAGGACGCGCTCGATGCCTTCCTCGAATCGAAGGAGAGCAGCAAGTGAGCCTCGAAAAGTCAAAGAACCCTCGCGACATTATTCTCGCGCCGGTTATCACCGAGAAGTCCTCTGGACTCATGGATCTGGGGAAATACACTTTCCTCGTTGACCCGCGTGCGAACAAAACCGAGATCCGCCTCGCCATCGAAGAGATTTTCAACGTGAAGGTCTCCCACGTGGCGACGCAAAACCGACAGGGCAAGGCCTACCGCACTCGCAATGGCATTGGCCGTCGCAAGAACACGAAGCGAGCCATCGTGACACTCCGCGAAGGCACCATCGACATCTTCGGCGATCTCGCCTGAGAACTTCGAAGAGGTAGAGGAACGAAATGGGAATCCGTAAATATAAGCCGACGACGCCCGGTCGTCGTGGCGCATCCGTGGCGGACTTCGTGGAGATTACCCGGTCGAAACCGGAGAAGTCCCTCGTTCGCCCACTGACCAAGACCGGCGGCCGCAATAACCGCGGTCGCGTGACGGCTCGTCACCGCGGTGGTGGCCACAAGCGCGCCTACCGCATCATCGACTTCCGTCGCGCCGACAAAGATGGCGTACCGGCAAAGGTTGCTCACATTGAGTACGACCCGAACCGTACCGCCCGCATCGCACTGCTTCACTACTTGGATGGCGCCAAGCGCTACATCCTCGCTCCGGCGAAGCTGAATCAGGGCGACATGGTCGAATCCGGCCCGAACGCCGACATCAAACCCGGCAACAACCTTCCCCTGCGCAATATCCCGGTTGGTACCGTGGTGCATGCTGTGGAACTGTACCCGGGAGGCGGCGCAAAGATTGCCCGCTCCGCAGGGACGTCTGTGCAGCTTGTCGCTAAGGAAGGACGCTTTGCGCAGTTGCGTATGCCCTCGGGCGAAATCCGCAACGTTGAGGCGCAGTGCCGGGCAACCATTGGTGAGGTCGGTAACGCCGAACAAGGCAACATTAACTGGGGTAAAGCTGGCCGCATGCGGTGGAAGGGACGTCGTCCCAAGGTCCGCGGCGTAGCCATGAACCCTGTCGACCACCCCCATGGCGGTGGCGAAGGCCGCACTTCTGGTGGCCGTCACCCGGTTACCCCGTGGGGTAAGCCCGAAGGTCGTACCCGTCGTCCGAATAAGCCCAGCGACAAGCTCATCGTGCGTCGTCGCCGGACCGGCAAGAAGCGCTGATAGAGGAGCTGGATTATGCCACGCAGTCTAAAGAAGGGCCCCTTCGTCGACGACCACCTGCAAAAAAAGGTGGATGCTCAGAACGAAAAGGGCACGAAGAACGTAATCAAGACCTGGTCTCGCAGGTCCGTCATTACCCCGGATTTCCTGGGGCACACCTTCGCGGTGCACGACGGCCGTAAGCATGTCCCGGTCTTCGTTACGGAAGCCATGGTTGGACACAAGCTCGGAGAGTTTGCCCCAACCCGCACCTTCCGTAGCCATGACAAGGACGATCGCAAGGGACGCCGGCGTTAAGCCGGGGTCGCTTGTCAAGGCAAGAAGTGAGGCAGGATTTGATGGAAGCGAAGGCGCAAGCGCGCTACGTTCGCGTTACCCCCATGAAAGCTCGTCGTGTGGTGAACGAAGTTCGCAACAAGCGAGTTCTTGAGGCGTATGACATTTTGCGATTCGCCCCTCAGGCGGTCGCTACCGATGTAAATAAGATTTTGATGAGTGCCATGGCCAACGCGAGAGTGAAGGCCGACAACGCCGGAGAGCGTTTCAAAGAGGAGGACTTCTTCATCGTCGAAGCGTACGTTGATGAAGGCCCCACGATGAAGCGTTTCCGTCCGCGCGCACAAGGC
This sequence comes from Actinomycetaceae bacterium, assembly GCA_030537615.1. Taxonomy (GTDB): domain Bacteria; phylum Actinomycetota; class Actinomycetes; order Actinomycetales; family Actinomycetaceae; genus Gleimia. The sequence continues at coordinate 82,638 of JAUNVP010000012.1, forward strand.
CGTGCAGCTCAGATTCTCAAGCGCACGAGTCACATTACCCTGGTGGTAGGCACGAAGGACGACAATGGGAAGGAAGGCCGGTAATGGGTCAAAAAGTAAACCCCACCGGATTTAGGCTCGGAGTTACCACCGAGCACCGCTCCCGCTGGTTCGCTGACTCCACCACCAAGGGCCAGCGTTACAGCGACTACGTTGCAGAGGACGTCGCCATCCGTGACCTCCTGAACGAGAGCTTGGAACGCGCTGGCGTTTCGAAGATCGTCATCGAGCGCACCACGGATCGAGTTCGCGTCGACCTCCACACCGCTCGCCCCGGTATTGTTATCGGGCGTCGCGGAGCAGAGGCCGATCGTCTGCGCCAGCGTCTGGAGAAGATGACTGGTAAGCAAGTACAGCTCAACATCCTCGAGGTGAAGAGCCCCGAACTCGACGCGAAGCTCGTCGCGCAGGGCATTGCCGAGCAGCTCGCTGCTCGCGTGTCTTTCCGCCGTGCTATGCGGAAGGGCATGCAGTCTGCGATGCGGGCAGGAGCCAAGGGCATTCGTGTCCAGTGCTCAGGCCGCCTCGGAGGCGCGGAAATGTCTCGTTCTGAGTTCTACCGTGAAGGTCGCGTCCCCCTCCACACGCTCCGTGCGAATATCGACTACGGCTTCTACGAAGCACGGACGACTTTCGGTCGCATCGGTGTCAAGGTGTGGATCTACAAGGGTGACATGACCGAACGCGAGTTCGCTCAGCAGCAAATGGAATCTGGTAACCGAGGCCGTCGCGGCGACCGCCGCGGTGGACGCCGCGGCCCGCGTCGCGGTGGCTCAGACCAGCAGAGGAACAAGCAGCCAGAAACTCAGCAGCAGGCCCCGGCTACCGAGGCCCCCGCTGAGGCTCCGGCTGAAAAGACCGGATCGGAGGCCTAAGCCGTGCTTATCCCCAGGCGGACGAAGTACCGCAAGCCCCACCGCCCTACCCG
>JAUNVP010000026.1 GCA_030537615.1 Actinomycetaceae bacterium
TTTATGTATTCCACCCCGGTGTTAACCCCCAACAACTTCTCCCTGATGCCCGCTGTTTTGATGCCAAGGGGCCCGGGCTCTGACACCCCCCGGGGCCACGACGAATATCTCCAGCTATCCCTTGACAGATCCAGCGGTCAGACCGGAGACGATGTATTTTTGCAGGAATAGGAACAGCGCGAGGATTGGAAGTGCCGCGATGATGGCACCTGCGGCAAACAGCCCCCAGTTCGCATCGAGCCGGTCGGATACCCACTGATACATGCCAACGGCTACGGTCCAGTTCTCTTCTGACTGCAAGATGATGCGGGCAAGAATGAAGTCGTTGAACGTCGAGATAAACGACAGCAGTCCGACGACCGCCAGAATCGGCGATACGAGACGCAGGATGATCGTCCAGAAAATCTGCGTGTGCGAAGCACCGTCAATCTTTGCCGCTTCATCGAGCGAGGCGGGGATGGTGTTAAAGAATCCGTACATGAGGAACGTATTGACCCCCAGTGCTCCACCGAGGTAGACGCAGATCAGCGCAATGCGATTGTCGAGGCCGAGCCAGGGCACCGCATCTCCCAGTGCGAGTAGCAGCAGGAAGATCGACACGAATGCGAGCAGTTGCGGGAACATCTGAATGACGAGGAGCGACATGAGGCCGACGCGCCGCCCGGTAAACCGGAAACGAGAGAACGCGTAAGCGGCTGCCGCTCCCATGAGAACTGTCCCCACGGCAGTGACCGATCCGATGAACAACGTGTTGACGATCCACTTCCAGAACATTGTTCCGTTGAGGTTGACGAAGTTATCAACCGTGAATGCTTGGAATAGCTTGTTTGACCCCGTCATGGTCCCAGCGGGATTGAGTGCCGCGGAGATGATGTAGAGGATTGGAAATACCGAGTAGATGATGGCGAGAACCGCCACGATGTGCCGCCACCCGATTTCGCTCCACCAGCGTTTGCGCGACATGGTGTTTTCGACCGGCACAGAGTCGAGATTGATTTCACCGACGGTGATTTCTTGATTCGACATGTCAGTTAATCTCCTCCAACGTGCGGGTCTTCTTGAAGCTGATGACGGAGATGGTTCCGACAATCAAGAAGATGACGATCGACAGTGCGGATGCGAGGCCGTAGTTCTTCGCTGCTCCACCATCGAGGCCGGCGATGGAGTACACCATTGAGATCAAAATGTCCGTCGCACCAACCGGAGCCGATGTGTCAATGAAACGCGGCCCTCCCCCGGTCAACATGTAGACCAGGTTGAAGTTGTTGAAGTTGAACGCGAAAGACGAGATCAGCAGGGGTGCCACCGCGACCAGCAGGAGCGGCATAGTGACCGACCAGAAAATCCGCACCCGTGAAGCGCCGTCCATGGTGGCTGCTTCTATGACATCGTCTGGAATCGCCTGGAGCGCCCCCGTACAGATGAGGAACATGTAGGGGAAGCCCATCCAGAGATTAACGAGCAGGATCGACAGTTTTGCTAACCACGGATCGTTTAACCATTCGATTGCGCTACCGCCGAGCAACACCTGGTTCATGAACCCAAAGTCGGTGTTGAGCATGCCTTTGAATAGCAAAGCCGTGAGGAAGGCCGGGAATGCGTAGGGCAACAGCATGAGTGTGCGGTAGATCTTCCGGCCTTTCATGCGTTCATCATTCATGACGATGGCGAGAAAGAGGCCAAGGAAGAAGGTTGATGCAACCGAGAAGAAAGCAAATGCAAACGTCCACAGCAGCACTTTGAAGAACGGTCCTGCATAGCGTGAGTCACCGAATGCGGTGGTGAAGTTCTCGAAGCCGGTGAATACCCGCCACCCGGTTGCGAGGGTGGCTCCGTCCTCGGACTCGAAGTTTCCGGAGTCGTTCGGCCGGTAGACCGTGCCCGATTGGAGGTCGGTCATGGTGTCGGCATCCTCGTCGTACTTCATCTGCGGTACGTAGGCGTAGCCGGTCATGGCATCTTGGGTTCCGATGGAGCCCTCATTGGGGTCATCGGACACGGGAACTTTGAGATCCATGACCTCCTTTTGCCGAGAGAGGACGTCACCGAGCGCAAGCACATCCCAACCGGGAACAGCCGTCACTCGGTTGCCCTCAACGGTAGCGCCCGGGGCTGGACTGAGAGGTTCTTTCATCGACCCGACTTTGACTTCGCCGTTGTCAATGACCGCGAATCCCAGCTCTTGGCCTTTTTCAACGACGGCGAGCGGAAGGGCTTGAGAGCCTTCGACACGTCGCTGGTTCTGTGCGAGGATCGCGCTGATAGCGTCTGCTTTCGTTGAGTTGTGACCATCTCCGTAGTTCGTGAAGGCCACGTAGCCGGTGTAGCCGACGACGAAAATCTGGTACACGAGTAGGAAGATGAGGCCGGGAGTCAAGTACTTCATCGGTAGCATGCGCTTTGAGAAGTACACAACGTTGACGGCGATGAGCAGAACCACCATCACGGAAAGAATGAGCGTCTGCTTGGACGCCCACGATGCCAGAATGATGTAGACACCGAGGGCGTTGATCAGCATCATGATGATGAGTTTGATGAAAAAGCCGCGGCCGGTATGCGTGGCGTGTGAGTCACGCGCGGCCCGCGCGCGCTGACGGTCGTCTATGGTGACCGATTGACTTTCTTGCGACATCGGTATGAAGCTCCGGTTTCTGTCAGACTCATGCGGGGGATGCCCAGCATCCCCCGCATCGTGTCCTACTTAATAGCTGCTTCGATATCGCCGACCATCTTGTCCCAACCATCGGTGGGGGCAACTTCCCCATTGATGATTTGGGCTTCGGTTACGCCCCAGAAGTTCCACACTGCTCCCATTTCAGGAATAGACGGCATGGGGACTGCCGATTCAGCAACCTTAGCGAAACCAGCGACGATGGGATCGTCCTTAACTTCATCGGCGGCGGCTTGGAGTGCAGGAACGCGGTTTCCAGCCTTGAACATCTCTACCTGAATGTCCTTAGCTCCGATGTAGTTGACGAGGAAGTTGTTGGCGAGAAGCGCATTCGGGCTCTTAGCGTTGATGTAGAAGCCCTGCACACCAACGAATGGTGCGGCGACCTCAGATCCAGTAGTCGGAATCAGATCAACCGCTAGGTTGAGATCCTGGAACTGCTCGAGCATCCAAGGGCCTCCGACAATGAACGGTGAGTTGCCCTGCTTGAACTGTTCGACGGCAATGTCGTAGGTAATGGAGGTCGAGAGCGCTCCGCTACCTTCCTTGCCGTTGGCGGCCAGCCACTCGGCGAACTGATGACCGGGTTCGCCGCCGAGGTTGAGCTCATTGGTGTACGAGCCATCGGCAGACTGCTTGAATACCGTCGCTCCAAACGAGTGCTGGAATGGCGCCATGGTGTAGGGGTCGCCCTTAGCATCAACCTGGATGAGGAACGGGTACTGCGCACCCGATGCCTTACCCATTTCGATCATTTCGTCAAAGGTAGCAGGGGCTTCAGGTGCGAGATCGGTGTTGCGGATGAGGCCAATGTTCTCAACCGCGTACGGCACGCCGTAAACGGTGCCGTCATAGGTGAAGGCTTCGACAGCGACGCTGGTGAACTCGGAGGCTTTGTCACCCAGTTCGATGGGAGCAACAACGCCATTCTTCGTCATTTCACCGAGCCAGTCGTGGGCGCCAACCGTAATATCTGGCCCCTTACCGGTAGGAACTTGCGTATTGAACTCGGCTCGGATGTCGTCAAAGTTCTTCTGAACGATGTCGATTTCCGCGCCGGTGTCTTCCTTGAACTTCTTCGCCGCGGCTTCAACCGGACCGATTCGAGTTTCGTCAACCCAAACGGACAGTTTCTGACCGGCAGCGGCTGGCGCATCACCATTGGTTTCAGTTTCGGTGGTTTTCTCTGCGTTATCGCCGCCGCAAGCAGCGAGTGACAGTGTGAGGGCGAGAGTTACTACGCCCGCAATGCTCCGTCGCATCTTATTCTCCTGTGTTTTAGATCCGGGTGTCGCAGGTGAGCGGCACTATATCCGTAAATGCACAATACGACGAACTGAAACTCATTGCAACCATTTTCAGTGACGTTACATTATTTGTGTTACATCCGTTACACTAGGAGTTATTCCGTCCAGTTTCACCGAGGTTACGATGTCTTCTCGCATACGGCTGAGCGATGTCGCTCAGCACGCACAGGTATCTACCGCCACCGTTTCACGCGTGCTCAACGGTAAGCCAGACGTGTCGGAAAAAACCCGTCACGCAGTCCTCGCCGCTCTCGATATGCTCGGCTACGAACGTCCCGAAGCGATGCGTGCTCGCGCGGGGGGCCTCATTGGAATGATCGTTCCCGAGCTTTCCAACCCCATTTTCACCCTCTATGCCCAAGAAATTGAGCGTCTGCTCGTGGGGCGCGGCTACATGCCGCTCCTGTGCACCCAATCCCCCGGCGGTATCACCGAGGATGAGTACGTCCGCATCCTGCTCGAACGCCATGTTGACGGCATTGTCTTTATCTCCGGTCTCCATGCCGACACCGAAGCTAACCCTGTGCGGTATCACCAACTCAGCGATACCCCGTACGTGCTTATTAACGGAGCCAATCCGAAGATCGATGCCCCGTCATTTGACTGCGACGACCGTTACGCCGTGACTCAGGCAGTCAATCATCTCGTGTCGCTTGGGCACAGCCGCATAGGTCTTTTGACCGGGCCGCAACGTTTCGCTCCGACACAAGCGAAAGTCGATGGATTCCGCTCCGCTATGGCCGCCGTTCTACCCGACGAAACACCCGCCATTGCCACGTCCCTCTTCACGATTGAGGGCGGACAAGCCGCCGCCAGGAGTCTTATTGCGCAGGGGTGTACGGGAATCATTGCTGCCTCTGACCTCATGGCACTCGGCGCAGTACGGCAATCGCGAGCTCTTGGATTGCGCGTCCCGCACGATGTTTCAATCGTCGGTTTTGACGATTCCCCGCTCATGGCCTTCACTGATCCGCCGCTGACGACGGTACGCCAGCCCGTGTCGCGGATATCGCAAGCAGCAGTATCAACCCTGATCCAATTGATTAGCGGCAGTGAGGCCGACACCTCCTCACTCACATTCGCTCCCGAGCTTCTCGTTCGTTCATCAACCGCTCCAGCACATGAAGGGAAGACCCGTGGCTAGTTCCGTCTCTCTCAACCATCCGTGGTGGCACTCAGCCGTTATTTATCAGATCTATCCGCGCTCATTCGCCTCAACCGATGGGCCCATCGGGACTATTCGGGGAATCACCTCAAAACTCGAATACCTGCATGAACTCGGTGTCGATGCGATCTGGATATCCCCGTTTTATCCCTCCCCCCAAAACGACGCCGGCTACGACGTGGCCAATTACCACGACATTGACCCGCGCTTTGGAACGCTCTGCGATGCTGATGAGATGATCGCGCGCGCCCATGATCTGGGACTGAAAGTCATCATCGACCTCGTCCCCAACCATACGTCGGACGAACACGAATGGTTTCAAGCTGCCCTCGAAGCTGGGCCCGGCTCTCCCGAACGTAACCGCTACTGGTTCCGGGACGGAGACGAAATCCCCAACGACTGGCGATCCGTTTTCGGCGGACCTGCCTGGACTCGGGTCAGCGATCGAGCAGATGCCGTCGGTAGCTCGTGGGAAAACGACCGGCAGTGGTATCTCAATCTCTTTGACTCGTCACAACCGGACCTCAACTGGGAAAACCCCGAAGTACGTGACTATTTCGATTCAATTCTTCGTTTCTGGCTTGACCGCGGCGTCGATGGATTCCGCGTTGACGTTGCGCACGGTCTCGTGAAAGATCCGCAACTCCCCAACTTCTCTGGCGATGTGTCGATGGTGCACGGCGGCACGCAGCGCCCACCCATGTTCGATCAGGAGGGCGTACACGAAATCTTCCGACGCTGGAACGCCGTTCTTGGAGAATACGAGGGCGATCGAATTCTCGTTGCTGAAGCGTGGGTTGATCCACCTTCTAGGCTGACTCGCTATGTCCGCGAGGACGAAATGCACCAGGCATTCAACTTCACATTCCTCGCTACCCCTTGGAATGCGGGTGCTCTGCGGTCGACCATCGACGAGTCGCTACGCGTATTCGGTGATGTGGGAAGACCAGCGACATGGGTTTTATCGAATCACGATGTCGTCCGACACGCTTCGCGCCTTGGCCTATCGGTCACCGGAAAGGGTCCGAATGGGATCTTTGCATCGGATGAACAGCCCGACGCTGAACTCGGCCTCCAACGGGCAAAAGCAGCGACCCAACTCATGCTTGCGCTCCCCGGCTCCGCCTATCTGTATCAGGGTGAGGAGTTGGGATTACCAGAGCATACGACCTTACCTAACGAGGTAAGAGAAGACCCGGCGTTCTTCCGCACCGCCGGCGCAGAGGCCGGGCGCGACGGGTGCCGTGTACCTCTGCCGTGGTCGAGTGAGGCTCCGGCCTACGGGTTTTCGCCCTCCGGCGAGACCTGGCTCCCCCAACCTCCCAAGTGGCGGGAGCTGGCTGTCGATCGGCAGGAGGACGATCCAGCTTCAACACTCCAGTTCTACCGCCGTCTTATCGCGTTGCGCACCGAGTGGAATCTCGGTGAAGGCTCGTTCCGCTTCATTGAAGCACCCGAGCACGTTGTCGCCGGGATCTCATCTACCGACCGCGGAGAATTCCTCATTGTCACCAGTGTCGATGGGCAGTGGATACTACCGAACGGTTGGACCATAGCTGCGCAGTCGTCCGACACGATTTCGCGCGATGGCCGCACCGTCATCGGCTCCGACACAACCGTGTGGGCAACGCGAAGCGATTGGTTACGATCTGACGCGTAAAGACGTGGCCTCGAAGTGCGCGCAATAACCTAGTCATAGTCGAGGCGCCCGAGGGCGCGACGCTTGTCTTCGAGCACGAGAAGCTGACGGAAAGTCTCGGTGTACTGTTCGGAATCTGAGTCGATTCGCCCCAGGAGCGCCTTGACGTGACCAATCTGCCGCGTCAATCCCATGCGCACCAGCGCAATAACGACTCCGCGAGCGTAATCGCGCAGTTTTTCTGGATCATCTTGCGGAAGCGGAGCGACGATGAGTTCGGTGAGAACTGAACCAATCACCTCGGGAGCTTCTTCCATCATCGAATCGGTCCACCGTGATCGCGCAACGAGATTCGCCTGCTCACCCACGCCACACTCAGCCTCGGCGACCTGCAGATGATCGAGGAAGGAGGCGAGGCCACCAACCGCCCGAATCATATCGTGAGCGGCCCGGTACGCCGGAACCGTAAATGTCTCCCCGTCAAGATCATCAAAGCCAGTACCGACCACGTCAAAGGGACGTTGGAGCAAGGCTTCTAGCGCTTGTCTCTCAAGCCTGCCAACCGGGTCATTGGTGCGCGGTACTGCGGCGCGTGGTTGCGGAGCTCGCGCCTGCGGTTCGGGCATATTCGACGTGCTCTGCTGGCCAGTTCGAGAAGCCTCTATCACGGCACGGAAAACATCGCGTTCATCCATCGCTACCCAGCCGGCTAACTCGCGAGCATATTCACGTTGGAGCGCGCGATCTCGGATTCCAGCGACGATGGGAGCGGTGGCACGCAGGCCCCGCACCCGTCCTTCAACCGTGTCGAGATCAACACTGGCGAGTGTCGAACGGATAACAAACTTAAACAATGGTTCCCGAGCGGCAATGAGAGCGCGCACGGCCTCATCTCCGCGAGACATCCGCAAGTCGCACGGATCCATACCCGATTGTTCGATAGCGACAAACGTCTGGGAGGCAAAACTCTGGTCTTCAGCAAAGGCCTTCAGAGCGGCTTTGCGGCCGGCTTCGTCACCGTCGAAGGTGAAGATTACTTCTCCACCACGTGACTTTCCCGAAGCTAGTTGCAATCCCGCTGCGGGATCCGCGACGTCCCCGAGGAGACGGCGGATGACTTTGACATGCTCGGCACCAAAGGCTGTTCCGCACGTGGCCACCGCGGTGTCGATTCCCGCCAGATGGGCGGCCATGACGTCGGTATAGCCTTCGACAATGACGACCTGTCGCTTCTTCGCGATATTGCGTTTAGCAAGGTCTATGCCGTAAAGCACGGTGGACTTGTGGTAAATCGGGCTGTCAGGCGTGTTGTAATATTTTGCCCCCATGTCGTCTTCGCCAAGACGTCTGGCGCCAAAACCGATCGTCGCCCCAGTGAGGTCGCGAATCGGCCACATCAGACGGTTCCGAAATCGGTCGTAGATCCCCTGGTTCTTCTGCACAACTAACCCAGCTCGGACGATTTCTTGATCGGTAAAGCCCCGCGAGCGCAGTAGCCGCGTCATACTGTCCCAGCTATCGGGTGCGTACCCGACCCCGAACATTTCGCTCGCTGTCCTGCTGAAGCCGCGCTGAGCAAGGAAGTCTCGGGCTATTTGAGCGGGGGGTGTAGCAAGTTGGGAGATGTAAAACTCTTCGGCGATCTTGTGCATGTCGATCAGTCGCTGGCGACGGCCGAACTCTTCGGGCCGACGACTCCCCTGCTCGTACTGAAGCGTAATCCCGGCCTTGTGCGCGAGGTATTCAACTGCTTCGGTAAACGACAGGTGATCGATCTGCTGAAGGAATGAAATGACGTCGCCGCCTTCCCCACAACCAAAACAGTGCCACAATCCAGCGAGAGGACGGACGTGAAATGACGGGGTTTTTTCGTCGTGGAAAGGGCACAGCCCCTTCATCGAATCAACCCCGGCTGGCCGCAATGTGACGTAATTGGAGACAATGTCATCGATGCTGACAGCATCACGTACGCGCGCAATGTCTTCCTTACGTATCAATCCAGCCATGATCCCTATCCTAGAACGTTTCGGAGAACATCCCGCACAGTCGAGCATGCCATTGGGCGGCGGAGGTGTCTGTCAGTGACGCAACCTGATCGATCACTGTGCGCAGCCGTGATACTTCCGTCGCATCGGCGTGCCACTGAGAGCGGAATGGCTCTTCGAGGTGTTGTCCGTTGGTTTCCATCAGTGCATCGACGAGGTCGCCTAAGAGCGTGCGCTGTTGCAAATACACGGGTTCGAACTCTCGCGGAGCCATGACATAGTGCACGGCGAGTCCTTTAAGGAGCATAATTTCGGCTTCCGTTTCGCGCGGGATCACGAGGTCGGCTTCGTATCGACCTAATCCGTGGAGGGCACCTCCCAAGCTCCGTGTCGCAGCAACGACTGAGGAAGCAAATCGTCCAATGAGCTGCGAGGTCATATCTTTCAGTTTCGCGCGATCGGCATAGGAGCCGTCGAACTGCGTCATCCAGTAGTCGGTTGCTAACAGGTTCTCGCGGGCGCGTTGGAGTTCAGCCTCTGAAATACTGTCGCCGTACCACTGTTGTGTATCGGCGACAATCTGCGCAAACGCTTGATCGTCAAGCATGTCAGAAGGACGGAGTTTCCCGGTCGTATAGGCGTCTTCGATATCGTGCACCGAGTATCCTATGTCGTCCGATAGATCCATGATCTGCGCTTCGAGACAGCGTCGAACACCGAGTTCCGGCCCGCGCAACCATTCAAAGACCTCGGCGTCCTCGGCATAAATCGAATACTTTGTCAGCGACTTTGTTGGATCGGGTCCGGCTCCGCGCGTCCACGGATACTTACAGACCGCGTCGAGGCTCGCGCGCGTGAGATTGACGCCGCGCGCCTCACCGGACGCTCCGGTGACTTTCGGTTCCAAATACACCAGTAGCCGGAATGTCTGCGCATTTCCTTCGAATCCACCGCAATCGGCTGCGAGTGCATTGAGTGCGCGCTCTCCGTTATGACCAAAGGGCGGATGTCCAAGGTCGTGTGCCAGACAAGCGGTATCGACGACGTCGGGATCGGCTCCGAGGAGTTTCCCGATTTCGCGACCAACTTGCGCGACTTCAAGAGAGTGGGTGAGTCGGGTGCGAATAAAGTCGTCCGACGATGGGCCGAGGACTTGGGTCTTTGCGCCGAGCCGTCGGAAAGCGGCCGAATGTAATATCCGCGCACGATCGCGCTCAAAGTCTGTGCGATTGCCGGACTTGGGGCGTTCGTCGATAAACCGCTGGCGATCATAGTCCGTGTATGAATGCGGCGCTGGGATCTGTAATGAGCTCACATTGTGATCTTACCGTTCGGTTTCCTCAGCGTTGGAGTCCCCAAGTTTGCTGTGGATGAGAGACAATACAAAGGTGGATACCCAAGATGATCGACCTGTAGATTCCTCTTTCGTCCGCACGACCCTCGTGCACCGGCGCCGACACGGTACTTTCCCTTGGTGGCACACGGCGGCCGTGGCCGAGATTCCCGGCGTCGTTGACGAACTGGCTGCAACCATGCTCAGCGAGTGCATGTTCCCCATTGCTCGGGCTGGTTTCACCGCCGTGGCTTTTCGCCCCGCTCTGATAGATCTGTCGTCGAGCACGGATGCTCTCGCCCGCGTGATCGACGAAGCCCACCGCGTGGGTCTGAAAGTTCTCGTTCGGTTATCGGGGGCGGATCATCGACCGTGGGAACCGAACGAACCGTGGACAGCGTTTTACGGTGAGGAAGAAAACACCGTCCACATGGTTGTCCGCGCCCGAGCCGCTCTCAAAGCCGGAGCCGACGGGATTGACATGGGGTTGATTGAGGACGCCCCCGAAGATCCTCTAGCGGCTGAAAAACACGAGAGATTCAGTGCCTTGGCTCGCCTTCTCCAGGCTGAGCTGCTTGATTTTTCTCCTGATCACATCTTGGGTAGCGAAGCCCGCGTGGAAAATGAGCAGAGTTACAGTCGTCACCTCAAGGAAGAGTGGTTTCATCATCTGCGCGATAACCGGCTTCAGAAAGTTCCGTTCGATGCCCGGGCCCTCGAAACCGAGATCGCCGCTTCGCTCTATGAGCGAGATCGGCTGGGCTCGGTGCCGGCGTGGAAAGCGACGCGCGCTCGACTCGTGGGGACGCCGGGAGTTGCCAACAACTACAGCGGATCGTGGGAGGACGGAGCCAGCCCCCTGCGTCGATCCGCGATGCGTCTCGTCGTTGCTGCGTTGCCGGGGACGATCTACTTGCCGTTTGGGTTTTCCGGTGGGCACGTCGAGTTCGAAGGGACAGCCGTGCGTCCTCAACCCGCCCAAACGGATAGCGAGCGGATGCGTGTGCGACACACAACGCTGGCGCTTCGGATTCGGGCAGAGAATCAGCTCGCCACCGGATCATTCGCTTTTGTCAGTGGTTTAGAGTGGCAAAAGAAAGGCGTATCCGTTGCCATGTCCGGTGGCATCATGGCGGTACTGAACACGACGGATGAGTGGATTGACGTGTCGCCGGACAACCAGCTACTTGTGCGTTCTGACTCGGTACAAGCAGAAGATTTGCCCGCTACCCGAGCTCTGTTTGAAGGCCAGTCCTTGTGCTATTCCCAATCGGATCGCGAACGCCAAAACCGGATGGCGCCTGAAACAACGGCGTGGTTCAAGCCTCAGCTCGTCAATGGTGGAGAATAGGCCGGCTCTACCGGTTGAGGTTAAGGCACCCGGTTTGCGCGTGGAATTCACTGAGTGATTCGACACTGATCTGGCCGGGTGCCGATTCTTCTCCGGGGCTGGCGGCGAATGTTGCCGCACTCCCGAGGGCACCGGGGTAGGTTCGGGTGAGTTGGCCCAGCTGTCCCATCGAAATCGCGATAATCGGCACAGTTGCAACGGTATCGACAAATCGGCGGCCAGCGACCATCAGCTTGTAGATGTCCATTGGATCAACGGGAGTTGTCGCGATTTTGACGATGCCCCACCCGCGTTCAGCCCATTCTTCTCGCTTGTCCTCGCTCATGGTTTGACTGGCTGAAGCCGCGTGATCCAGTAGTCGCTGTTGCATCGCGGTGAACTCGTCGAGAAGCGTTTCGACTCCGGTCGTTCCAGTGAAATCGTGTGCGGACAACACGACGACCGTGTCTGCGCCAAATGCGCGGTCGATGAGGTCGCCAGCAGTCTCAGCACTTGCTTCAATATCGATGGCATCGACACCGGCCTCAAGCAAAACAGTCACGACCCGGTCAAGTTCCTCGGCTGGCAAGGCGCCACCTTCGGTGCTCGTGCGAGCGGTGGCGAGTAATGGGACTTTGAGCTCTCGGCGCACCACCTGCAGAGCGCCTTTCAGCACGGCTTCCTCCGTTGAGGCCAGCGTATCGACGCGCCATTCGACAACATCGCACGCAGTCTGCGCGATCCGCCGTGCCGACGCAACGAGACTTGACGCGTCGGGTCCTTGTAAGGGACAAATAATGGCGGCCCGGTTCCGACCGATCGTTGCCGGGGTGATCGATGGGTCTGAGGTGTCACCGAGGCGTATCGTCATCTGTTCCATCGCTATCCTCCATCGGCATAGGATTCACCGGCAGCCACAGCGAGCCGCCCCTGTGTGTCCAGGGTACGCGACTGAAGCCATCCGTCGGGCAAGTGGGGCTTTCGGGCTCCTCCGGATCGACCGCGTTTACCCTGCGCAGTGGGCGGGTAGGCCTCAGTGGGATCAAGTTCATTGAGCAGACTGTTGAGCTCATCCATACTCGAGATTTTCGACAGTTGTTGTCTGAGTGGCCCGCCCACTCGGAACCCGCGCAGATACCAGCCAACGTGCTTACGCATGTTCCGCATACCGTCGAACTCGGAGCGAGCATTGGCTACCATCAGTTCTGCGTGCGTGCGGATCACGTCGCACACGTCGCCCAAGTTCGGCTCAGATACAGCTATTTCGTCACCGAGTAGCGTCGCGACGAGGTCTGTGAACAGCCACGGCCTCCCCTGCGCTCCGCGTCCAATAACGACCGCGTCGCACCCGGTTTGGTCCATCATGGCGCGGGCGTCCCCGGCGTTGAAAATATCTCCGTTCCCCATGACGGGAACGTCAAGGCATTCCTTGAGCTTCGCGATGGTTTCCCAGTCGGCATGCCCCGAATAGTACTGAGCCTGGGTGCGACCATGAAGAGCAACCGCCGCGACCCCATGGTCTTCAGCGATGCGACCAGCGTCGAGATACGTTTGATGCTCGTCATCGATACCGACGCGCATCTTGATCGTCACTGGAATGTCTCGATCGGCGCGGCGTGCAGCTTCGACAACGGCCTCAATAATGTCCTCGAAAAGGTCGAGTTTCCACGGAAGTGCTGCTCCCCCGCCTTTGCGAGTGACTTTCGGAACCGGGCATCCGAAGTTGAGGTCGATATGATCGGCCAGATTCTCACGCACGATGATCTCGGTGGCTTTCCCCATCGTCGCCGGGTCTACACCGTAGAGTTGGACGGATCGGACTCGGTCGAGCGGGTCCGGTGCGATCATGTGCCGGGTTTTTTCGTTTCCTTCAATGAGTGCGCGTGCGGTAATCATTTCGCACACGTACAGGCCGGCTGGAGCATCGATACCGGGCTGGGCGGTAGCTAGACGTTGGGAGTAAGCCTCGGGTAGGCCGCGTTCTCCGGCCTCGCGCGACAATCGTCGAAACGGCACGTCAGTTACGCCTGCCATGGGTGCCAAAACGACCGGGGCCCACAGATTGATCGGTCCAATCTGCAGGGCCCCGGTAACGGTTTCCGGTACGTTCATCAATCCTGATGATTTAGTAGGCGGGAAGCCGTTCGATGAGGTAGCCGAGCACATCGTCGATCGGGATACGCACCTGTTCCATCGAGTCGCGCTCACGAATCGTCACGGCGTTGTCTTCGACGGAATCAAAGTCGTAGGTAATGCAGAACGGCGTGCCGATTTCGTCCTGGCGACGGTAGCGGCGTCCAACCGCGCCAGCGTCGTCGTATTCAACATTCCAGCGCTTACGCAGGTCCATCGCGAGTTTCTTCGCCGGACCGGTCAGTTCTTCCTTACGCGACAGAGGGAGGACTGCGGCCTTAACCGGCGCGAGGCGCGGGTCAAGTTTGAGGACGGTGCGCTTATCAACCCCGCCCTTGGCGTTAGGAGCCTCATCCTCGCTGTAAGCCTCAACGAGGAAGGCCATGAGTGAGCGAGTGAGCCCGGCTGAGGGCTCGACCACGTAGGGGGTCCAGCGTTCGTTCTTCTGCTGGTCAAAGTAGTCGAGTTTCGCTCCGGACTTCTCCGCGTGAGTCGACAGGTCGTAGTCGGTGCGGTTCGCGATACCTTCGAGTTCTCCCCATTCGGAACCTTGGAATCCGAAGGTGTATTCGATGTCGACGGTGCGCTTGGAGTAGTGCGACAACTTTTCTTGCGGGTGTTCGTACAGACGCAGGTTGTCGCGATCAATACCGAGGTCGACGTACCAGTCGATGCGCTCGTCGATCCAGTACTGGTGCCAGTCCTCATCGGTGCCGGGTTCGACAAAGAACTCGAGTTCCATCTGCTCGAACTCGCGAGTACGGAAAATGAAGTTGCCGGGGGTGATCTCATTGCGGAACGACTTACCGATCTGGGCGATGCCAAACGGTGGCTTCTTCCGTGCTGAGGTCTGGACATTCATGTAGTTGATGAAAATGCCCTGCGCGGTTTCGGGGCGCAAGTAGTGCAGTCCGGCCTCGTCGTCAACGGGGCCTAGATAGGTTTTCAGTAGGCCGGAAAAAGCACGCGGCTCAGTCCATTTTCCGCGGTTGCCACAGTTCGGGCAGGCAACGTCATCCATCGACACGTCAGACTCATCGATGTCTTTCTTCGCGGCGTACTCTTCTTTCAGCTGGTCTTCACGCAGACGCTTGTGGCATTCGAGGCATTCAACGAGCGGATCGGTGAATGCGGTTACGTGTCCGGATGCTTCCCATACCTGGCGGGGAAGAATAACCGACGAGTCGAGACCGACGACATCGTCACGTTCGCGCACAATACGCGCCCACCATGCTTTCTTAATGTTCTCTTTCAGTTCCACACCGAGTGGACCGTAGTCCCACGCGGACCGCGTACCACCGTAGATTTCTCCGCACGGATAGACAAAGCCGCGGCGCTTCGCGAGATTAATGACGGATTCAAGACGGGAAGGGCTCTTAGCCACAGGATTCTCCTTTGCGTCTGCGCACCTGGCTGGCGCGCTTCGTTAGATCCGGCCTGGCTGGCCGAACTTCGCACTTAGTCTAATCGGGCTAGAAATAAAAGGGAAAACTTGAATAGCCGCCGTAGGCTCTACATAACCGCCGTTTCCCGCCATAGGCTCTCCCTAACCCCACCCAGTGTCACAAGGCAGAGCCTATGAATGGGATTGTCGAACAGAGCACAGGCAGTGGAGGAACACCTGCCAGAAAGAGCTTGACCTGCCACGGAATACCCCAGGCACAGAATTATCAGAGGCAGGGACTCATAATCCGCCGGTC
>JAUNVP010000013.1 GCA_030537615.1 Actinomycetaceae bacterium
CGACCGTCCGCTTACAAGGCGGGTGCTCTACCAACTGAGCTAAGGTGGCGCGGCAACTAGTGTGCCACGAGTGAAGCGCGGTTGTCACATTGGCAACCGTCCAGCCCTTTCCTTGTTGGTTTACTGAGCGCTCTTCACACCCTCAACGAGGTTCTTCACGTATTCTTCAACGCTCTGACCCGAGAGCTTAATCTTCTTGTTGTTGGAGACGAATTCGGGGGTTCCTAGTCCCTCACGCCCTTCGACTTGACGTGCTTTCCACGCATTCGTATTGGCTTCGAGAAGTGTGTTAGCACCCGCCGGGTCAAACGTGGCAATGACGTCTTCGGAAATACCGACGTCTTCAGCAATCTTCTTGACCTGCTCTACAGAGGCATCGGTGTCTTGAACGACATCGCCCTTAGCATTGTCAAACTCGCCCTTGAAGAACGTGAGCAGAGCCTGGTGGAACTCTACGAACTTGTCCGGCTGGTTGTTATAGACCTTGGATACCGCATCGGTTGCTATTGGATGGAACGCCATGTCGACGACGTTAACGGGAATCAACTTCATGTTAATCGTCCCGTTTTCTACCTCCGCCTCGAGTCCTTGCCCAAGTAACGCAGAGACATCGGCGCACGCATGACAGGAGTAGTCGTAGTATTCCTCAAGGGTTGGTACTCCTGGCTTCTCCTGCCCAACACCGTCAGCACTGAGGACAAAACTCCTCGCTTCAGCAGACTCCCCCGGCTGAGCCGTTTCGGTACTCTCACCATTTTCAGGCGACTCCGATGCGTCAGCATTTGCGCTTGCTACCGCTGTTGGCTTCGGATCAGCAGCTGGCTCTGGTTCGCGAGTCATGATAACCCAGGCCACAGCCGCGATGGTCAAGACCAAAAGCGCACTAACCACACCAATAATGATGTTGCGAGTACGTTCTTCTCGACGCTTTTGCGCTTGTCGCATAGCCTCGGCCTTGAGCCGGGTTTCATCTTTAGTGGGTCGCTTTGCAGCCATCGTGCCTCCGTTGTGAGTTTCACTCGTCTGATTGATTATCTAGCAGTCCCCGAACAGTCGCAACGCTAATCAAGCGATGAACGAAAAGAAGAAGCTGAACGACACAAGAATGAGAACAACCACGCCAATGAGCGGCCTCGCTACCGGATGAGGAATTAGCGTCGCCGCGATTGAAAATGCGCCCTCTTGCAAATGCCAACCGCCGGGGCCGACACGCGCCACGAGAATGATGAACAGATTGGATGCCCACAGCGCAATCGCAATTGCGAACTGGCTCGCTCCCAGTGCTTCGATCTGCTGGCCCGGAGCAAGGGTGAGCATGGTGAAATAGAGATTCTTTGTCCAGTCGTACACCCCGTTGTTCATTCCCCAGAGGATCCACGCTGCAATGACAATGAGGAGCGCAATCGCTGTGTTGAGGACGAGTGCTACAGCCGCCTTAAATACGTACGCAATACCGTTCATCACAGCAAGTGCATTGTCACTTGGCCGAACCAATCCACTAGCTATTCGTCGGCGCTCTCGCCATACCCGGGCATATCCGGTAGTTTCCACGACGAGAATAACAGCAAGAAGTACGGCCGCACCGATCGTTCCCCCGTGAAGCGGAAGCAGTGCGAGTGCAGAAGCAATCCCGAGTGTCAATAGAACTGCTGGGGGCGGTTTGGCGTATCGGTACGGTTCTGCAACTAGTGCCGGCGGAGAAACATAGCCGGCATCGCTGGATTCAGGCACCGGCGTCCACGACGGTCTCTCAACGGGATACGTTGCAGTCATATCGACATTGATCTCGGAGGCCGCGACATCGTCAGCGGAAATAACAGGCTGAACAACCGTTGAATCATCGCGATCAAAAACCGAGCGCCTCTCGATGGTCGCTTCACCGTCATTTCGAAGGTGAACTGTTTCCTGTTCAACACTGGCGGGTTCCGCCAAGGCCTCGACCGCGTCAGCGGCTTCCAATAGAGTCGTACCGTCCTCACTCCATTCGTCGATCTCGTCAGCGTCGAGCAATCGCACTCTTTCGACAAATTCTTCGAAATCTAATCGCTGGTCGACTGGCCCCAATGCTTGTCGGATCAATCGGGCTAGCTCAGGATGAATTCCCTCAGTATCGGGTTGATTGATTAACACGCGCCCGAGGACTGCTTCCGCGCCACCGGTGCCAAACGGTTGCCGCGACGTGAGCATGGTGAGGAAAATTGCAGTTAAGCTCCACCAGTCACTGGCTTTATCCGGGGCTTTTCCGCCGAGCACTTCGGGAGCAACCCAGCCTGCCGTGCCTGAAACCAAACCCGTCGAGGTGAGGCGATCGTCGTCCTCAGCCTGCGCAATACCGAAGTCGATGATCACGGGTCCCAGTGGGCCAAGGACGATATTCGACGGTTTGAGATCTCGGTGAATTACCCCGCGATCATGCACTGCTTTAAGAGTGTCACATAGGGAGAGAAATATATACCGAGCATCCGCGAATGGAAAAGCACCGTTTTCTTTGAGATCGTCACGTAACGAGAGGCCGTCGATGAGTTCTGTTACGACGAATGGAACATCGCCCTCCGTTTCCAGATCGACAACTTGCGCCACGCCATCACTGCGAATGCGGTTAAGGGTCGATGCTTCGCGGGCGAGACGCTGGCGATTTACGGGGTCTGCGGCAATGGCCGGGTGAAGTAGTTTAAGGGCGAAACAATTTCTCCCTTCGTCTTCTACTTCCCACACGACTCCGGAGCCCCCGTGTCCCAGGGGGCGGATAAGGCGATAACCTCCGAGCTCGTCGCCTCTTTGAGCCTGCGAATAGCCGTACACGCAATTAAGACTACCCGTCTCCCGCGAGTGGTGAGAAAATCGCCGACACGTCTGTCGAACGATGATTTTTCCGCATTAATTCAGGGGAGTGCGCAAATGCGACATGCCGCCAGCAAATGACTGACCATTTGCCCTTACTTTACTGAAATCCGTGTGCTAACCTCAGATTAGTTCGACAGTTCCAACGATGAACTGAAGGACTGTGTCAGCGAAGACACTGACACCTCTCACTACGGATCGTTCGGCACGTACCTGCCGATGGAGGAATGAATATGGCAACCGTAACTTTTGACAAGGCCACGCGGATTTACCCGGGCTCGGACACACCGGCTGTTGACAGCCTGGATCTCAAGATTGCAGACGGCGAGTTTCTCGTTCTAGTTGGACCATCGGGTTGCGGTAAGTCAACCTCGCTACGCATGCTCGCTGGTCTCGAAGACGTCAACTCCGGACGCATCTACATTGGTGACCGCGACGTCACCGACGTTCAGCCGAAGAACCGCGACATCGCGATGGTCTTCCAGAACTACGCTCTGTACCCGCACATGACTGTGCGCGACAACATGGGCTTTGCCCTCAAGATCGCTGGCACACCCAAAGACGAGATCAAGAAGCGCGTTGAAGAAGCCGCTCAGATTCTCGACCTCACCCCTTACCTTGACCGCAAACCAAAGGCTCTGTCCGGTGGTCAGCGTCAGCGCGTAGCCATGGGCCGCGCTATTGTTCGTAAGCCGCAGGTGTTCCTCATGGACGAGCCGCTGTCGAACCTTGACGCCAAGCTCCGCGTACAGACCCGTACGCAGATCGCGTCGCTCCAGCGTTCACTCGGTGTCACCACCGTCTACGTAACGCACGACCAGACTGAGGCCCTGACCATGGGAGATCGCATTGCGGTTCTCAAGGACGGAATCCTCCAGCAGGTCGGTAGCCCGCGTGAGATGTACGATCGCCCGGCAAACGAGTTCGTCGCCGGATTCATCGGCTCCCCCGCCATGAACCTCGGCACCTTCGAAGTCAGCGATGACGGCTTCGCCACCCTCGGTAAGGCACGCGTGCCGCTGTCGAAGGAAGCCATGGCCGCTATTACCCCCGAAGACAAGGGACAGATTGTCATCGGTTTCCGCCCAGAGGCTCTTGAGATCGTTGACGAAAACCAGGCATCCATCCCGGTTGAAATCGACCTCGTTGAGGAACTCGGATCTGACTCCTACATGTATGGACGCCTCGTTGGCGGTGGCCAGCTTGGCTCCGGCACCGACGCGAACCCGGATGATGAAGCATCCGATCAGATCATTATCCGCACCGCACCGCACACGGCACCGCCGAAGGGCTCGATCGTTCACGTACAGATCAAGCCGGGCGGCCAGCACAACTTCTCGAAGGCAACCGGTAACCGTCTGCCTGACTGAGGTTTTGAACCGCACTAGACGCTAAACGTGAGGGCTCCCCAATGGGGAGCCCTCACAGCTGTATCGAGTCTATTTCCGCTTCGACAGCACCGGAGCAACGGGGCAGCCCGTTACCAAAGAACCGCCGCTGACGAAACCTTCCTCACGCCCATCGAGGACGGAGATTAACTCTCGCCGGCACGCTTCCAAAGAAGAAGCGTCTGCGTCAGACAGTGACGCTCCCTCGCTTTCTCGCAACAGGTCATGCTTCTCATTCGGATCCTGCACCAAGTTGAATAGTTGTTCGGTTCCGCTCTTCGACCACCACACATACTTATGCGTTGCGGTGATAATCCACTGCAAGCTCTGCCCAAATATGACATGTTCGCCGTGGAGGAACTCCCTTGATGAACCGGCATTTCGTCCCCGCAACATGGCGGCATGGCTCACCCCATCGAGCCCATCCGGAATCTCCACATTGGCGAGCTCAAGTAGTGTCGGCATGAGGTCCGACAGGGACATGAGTTCATCGCTCACTCCCGTTTGAATTCCCGGACCATAGAAAAGCATTGGGACGCGCGCCGATCCTTCGTACGGATAAGCCTTCCGCCACATACCGTGTTCACCCATCATGTCCCCATGATCTGACGTAAAACAGATAATGGTGTCATCGGCCAAACCAAAATCATTAAGAGCTTCAATGAAGCGCTCAATCTGCGCGTCAATGTGGGTGATATTGCCGTAATACCCCGCGAGCGCCCGCCGCGCGACCTCGGGCGGATAGGTGGCGACGTGAGCCTGAGGGTTGAGGTCGTCACGGTACTCGGCGAGTAGTTCATCCTCCCAGTTCCCCTTGTCCGGCACCTGCAGATCCTGGTCCTTGTACATGTCAAATGCCCACTGTGGCGGGTTGTACGGGGCGTGAGGACGATGATAGGACAGGTAAAGGAAGAATGGTTGATCCGGGTCTCTGCGATAAAGCCAATTGATTGCTTCAGTGGTCGCCCAGTTAGTCGGATGCTGATATTCAGGGCGATCCCACGGCCGCGCAGCCACCTCATTGCAGTGAACGGCGTTTTCGTATTCGTCGTCGAAGGCGCCATTTCCAGGTTGTTGACGTAGCCAAACGGTGTAGTCGTCAATAAAGCGCGGGTCGGGGCGACCTCGTCGAGCGTAATGTAGATAGCCGTCGTGTAAAACTACATTGTCAAATCCGGCACGGTGACGCTCGGGATAGACATGCATTTTTCCAATAGCCTGCGTTTGGTAACCCGCTTGACTAAAACAACCGGCCATCGTTGTCTCAATGTCAAATGGAACCCCGTCTTGATATCCGACTCGACGATGGTTGTCGGGGTCAAGTCCAGTGAGTAGAGACATTCGTGCTGGAACACAGGTGGGAGCCGGAGAATAGGCTCGCGTTACCTGGGTGCCTCGCTCCCCCACCATGTCGAGGTTCGGAGTGCGTACGTGCGGATGTCCCAGACCTGAGAAGCAGTCGCCCCTCCACTGATCGGTACAAATCAGAACGATATTTGTCACGGTGTCCTCTTTTGCTTACCAGGATCGAACATAGAACTAACGCGTACTGCCGGTTGTGGCGGCGACATAACTGAAATGACCTTGTTTTTGGAATTGTTATAGTGACGCTCAAACAAATCAGCGGTGAGCACGTTTTCCTCTGCCTCCACAAGCTATTTTGCGCACTTCACGGCTTTATCCGATCCCTGAACAACACCCGCGGATCGCACCGCTACAGTGCCAGAAATAGGACGACCAGTGGCATTGTGAAAACCGTGGATCGGTGGGCTTGCAGGGTCAGAATTCCCGCCTTGTACCTCTACCTAGTGTACAAGCCTAAGGAGGTCGGGAGAAGAACTTGCCCCGAAACAAACGGGTGCACAGTCTCGCATCGTAGACAAGAAGCGCATCGACACGGATTGAGTCTATCTCTCGCGGCTTTCCAACCCGAAGAGAACTTTGCGACAATAGAATCATGCCTCAGTCGATGCAAATCACCGCAGCCAACCTTGATCCGGCGCTGTTAGATCTCCCGTGGGAACTCCCGCTCGAAGAGTGGCCTGAGTCTGTCCTTGCCGCGTTACCGCGCGGTATTTCTCGTCACGTGGTTCGCTTCGTCAACCTCTCCGGTCGCGTTATCGCAGTGAAAGAAATCGGCGAGACCGTTGCCTACCACGAGTACCAGTTGCTTCGTGACCTCAATCGTCTCCAAGCTCCCTCCGTCACTCCAACTGCCGTAATAACTGGACGCACGACGCCAGCCGGAGAACCTTTGACTCCCGCTCTCGTAACCGAGCATCTCCAGTTCTCTCTCCCCTACCGCGCCGTGTTCTCCCAGTCGATGAGGCCGGAGACGGCGACTCGACTCATTGACTCGCTCGCTGTGCTTCTCGTTCGTCTCCATCTCCTCGGCTTCTACTGGGGTGATGTTTCGCTTTCCAATACGCTTTTCAGACGTGACGCGGATTCCTTCTCCGCTTACTTGGTCGATGCGGAAACCGGCGAACTCCACCCGAAACTCACCATTGGTCAACGCACCTACGACGTTGAACTTGCACGCATGAATATCATCGGTGAGCTGATGGACCTCCAAGCTGGAGAATTACTCGAAGAAGATGTCGATGTCATCGTCATCGGTAACCGGATTGAAGAGCGCTACCACGAGTTATGGAACGAACTCACGGCAGAGGAAACCTACTACAACGGTGAGCGCTGGAGAGTCTCCGAACGTATCAAACGTCTCAACGAACTCGGGTTTGATGTCGGCGAACTCAAAATGACAACCGACCTCGACGGCACCCGCATTAACCTGCAGCCAAAAGTTGTCGACGCCGGCCATCACCATCGCCAAATCATGCGTCTGACGGGACTGGATGTCGAAGAGCTTCAGGCGCGTCGTATGCTCAACGATCTCGCCACTTACCGAGCTATTACAGGACGGAACGATCAACCCATCGAACTGGTTGCCCACGAGTGGTTGAACGAGGTGTTCGAACCGACCATTCGGGCCGTACCGCCACAAATGGGAGCAAAACTCGAACCAGCGCAACTCTTCCACGAGATCCTCGACCACCGCTGGTACATTTCTCAACAACAACAACGAGATGTCCCTTTGGAAGAAGCGACACGGTCTTATATCGAGAACGTTCTGCCCGAACGCCGCGATGAGGCTCTGCTTCTCGATCTCGATCCCAACGACGAACATTCACTGGAAGATTAAGGATTAGCTATGAGTACCCACCCACCCGTCGTCGGACACCGCGGCATGAGTTCACTCGCCCCCGAAAACACCATGGCTTCATTCGCCGCGTGTATCGATCACGGGGTCACATCGTTCGAATTCGACGTCGATATCATGGGCGACGGAACCCTCATCGTAATCCACGACAATACCCTCGACCGTACGACAACCGGAAGCGGAAGTTACTACGACAAATCGTTCTCCGACCTGCGGGCACTCGATGCCGGACAATGGTTCTCTTCTACCTACCGGTTCGAACGAGTGCCCGAACTCGCTTCCGTTATCGAGTTGATGAATCGAGCAAACCTCGATTCGAACCTCGAGATCAAACCGTGTGAAGGAGGAACCGAACTGCGTCAATCCCTCGTCGAGGGCGTTGCCGTATCCTTGCGCGAGCTCGACGCCGAGCGCGCCATTATCGTTTCGAGTTTCGACATGGAACTACTCGCTGGGATGAAAGAAGTCGCCCCGCACATACCGCGCGCGTGCCTTTTCGCGTGGGACGATTCGCCACTCGATGAACAGGTCGACGCCTGGATCGAACAGGCGACGACGCTATCAGCAACCGCCATCCACCCGCAGAATAAGGAGCTCACCCGCACACACGTCGAACGGATGACCGAATCGGGTTTTAAGGTTAACGTGTGGACGGTTAACGACCTCAATCGCGCTGCCGAACTCGGCCAGTGGGGTGTCAATAGCGTGATCTCAGATATTGCGCAGGACTTCCCCGCAGAGTCTCGCGCCGCACGCCCCTTTGCCTGATAAGCATTCGCGAAGCATATTCCCACGAGACAATTTGATCGAGGCCGAACCTAGACGCTTGCGTCGGCTCGACCTCGATCCACGTTTCCCGAAACATTACCCCTTAACCGAGCCGGCGGCCAGGCCCGACTGCCAGTATTTCTGGAGGCCAAGGAACAGGATAATGAGGGGAACGACGCCCAGTAGAGCACCGAGCATCACTGCGCCCTTTTGCGGAGCAAAGTAACTCATCATGCCGTAGAGGCCGAGAGTGACGGGTTTCAACTCGTCAGAGTTCACCATCATGAGCGGCAAGAGGAAGTTGTTCCAGGTCGCCACAAAGATGAACAGGAATATTGTCACCATCGCCGGTGCGAGTAGGCGAAGCACCATCGTAAAGAAGATTCGCGCTTCACCGGCACCATCGATGCGAGCTGCTTCGATGAGTTCCGTCGGTACAGATGTCTGAGCGTAGACGCGACCGAGAAACACGCCAAACGGAGATACACACGACGGGATAATGACAGCCCAAATCGTATTTGTCAGGCCGAGTTGGTGGAATACCACGTACATCGGGATCGTGAGGATGGCGATGGGAAGCAAGAGGCCGGACATGATGACCCCCATGGCGATGCCGCGGCCGGGAAACTTGAACTTCGCCATCGCATAGCCCGCCATAACGGAAATCAGTGTGCCGACGACACCCGCAACCGTTGAGTAAAGGAGCGAGTTCCCAACCCAACGCCAAAAATTCCCCTTCGTCCACGACATGAGGGCGTGATAGTTGGCTTCGAGATTGATGTCGTCAAACCAAATGCCACTGGTCGAAACCAATTGCTGGTTTGTTTTTGTCGCAGCCACAATCACCCAGTAGACGGGGAATAGAAAGTAGACGAGAGCGAGTAGGAGCAAACCCGCAGTAATCCACCGCGCCGCACTTGACGGCGCGATTGACCGCATGGGCATGCCTTCTTCCGACGGACGATAGGTACGACCATCGGCTAGTTTCGCTATTTTAGTTGCCATTACTTATTCACCCTCCGATCAACGAGCGCGTAAAGCACAGCGAGAACACCGGCAATCAGTGCCATGACGATTGACACAGCAGACGCAGGGCCGTCACCGGAAGGACTGATCGTGCCCATCATGGTGTGGTAGGCCATCATCATTGGCGTGTAATCTGCCCCCATCCACGTGTTAACGGTGCGCATGACGGTGGGTTCGTTGAACAACTGGATTGTGCCAACGATGGACAGGAGAACAGCCAGTAGCGCAGCTCCGCGGACGAGCGGCACCTTCACTTTCATGACAATCTGCAAGCCGGTAGCTCCGTCAATGCGAGCGGCATCGTAGAGTTCCTCGGGAATGGCTTGGAGTGCTGCGAGGAAGATCAGCATGTTGTAGCCGGTGTACGTCCACGTCGTCATATTTGCCATTGACACGAGGATGAAGTGTCTGCCCATGAAATCGACATTGAGCCCAATCGCTCTGAAGAGTTCAACGATGGGTGACATGTCGGGCGTGTACAAATAGAGCCAAATCATGGCAGCTACAATGCCTGGAATGGCGAATGGTAGGAAGTAGCCCAGACGGTAGGCTGTGACATGTCGCACGAGGAAGGAATCGAGTGCCAGTGCTAAGACGAGGGCGAAGATAATCATCACCGGCACCTGGAATACGGTGTAGCCGATCACTCGGAGAATCCCGTGCCAGAATCTCTCATTACCGATGACGTCCGTATAGTTTTCAAATCCGACGAACTGGGGAGCGAGTTCACCGCCTCCGTAGAGGCCTCCGCCACTCGATACCGGTTTGAAGAATGATTTATAGATCGATACAAAAATAGGAATGAGGAACACGAGGATGAACGCGAGCGCGAAAGGCATCATGAATGCCCAACCTGTTCGCGCATCGTGCAACTCACGGGTGCGGCGCCGGTTTTTCACCGCTGGCACCGCCGTTTCCTCGGCGATAACTGCCGTGGGAGGTGTTTCTTGAGACACGATGTAACCTAACGATTCTGAGTTTCTGTTTTCTCGTTCTCGCGGATTTCGTTGCGATCAGGGGGCACCGCCAGATGGTGGTGCCCCCTGATGTGAATAGTGAGGATTATTCAGCGACCGGGAGGCCGAGATCCTTCAATGTACGGATAGATTCTTCCTGCGCGACCTTGAAGATATCGGCAATCTGCCCACCATCTTCAATGATGTTGGAAGCGGTCTCGTTCATCTTCGCACCGACTGCGGAGAAGCCGGGAATGTAGGCGAACTTATCAGACAGGGTTTCGTTGGCCTTGGCCAGTTCGGTGAAGACGTCCTGCCCGCCAAACTGCTGCTTCACCTTGTCGGGGGTGACGACTTCGCCCTTAGCGGCGACGACAAGACCCTGCGTAGCCAGGTCTTTAGTCTGGGTATTGAACCAGTTGTTGAACTCCATGGCCTGCTCGACGTACTTGCATCCCTTGAGAACACCAACTCCGGAGCCACCGTCCGGACCGGTCAAAGCACCCGCTCCGAAGTCGGGAAGGAGTGCGACCTGCCAGGTGCCGTCTTCACCTTCGGGAACGACACCGTCGAGCATGAAGCCAGCTTCCCAAGCAGCACCGATGTTACCAATCAGCTGTTTATCAGTGAGTGCCTTGGTGTAAGCGTCATCCCAACGGTTGATGGTCAGAGCCGCACCGTCATCAATCATTTCCTGCCAGAATTCCGAAACGATCTTGGCACCTTCACCCTGGGTATTGACCTTCCAGGCATCGCCGGAACCATCAAACCAGGAATCACCGGCAGCGGCCGCCTGACCAGAGAGCCAGTACTGCGCTTCATCGGGCTCGAAGTCGAGAATGTACTTGCCCTGCTCGGCAGCCTTCTTCGCTTCAGTCTTCAGTTCATCCAGCGTGGTTGGAACCTTGAGACCGAGCGCTTCGAACTCGGCCTTATCGTAGAAGTAAACCAGCGGGCCGGTATCCTGCGGGAGGCCAACGGCTACTCCACCGACGACCATCTGGCCATATGCGCCAGAGAAGTTATCCTTGTATTTCTCGGCTTCGGCGGTCACGTCCTCGACGAGGCCCTTGGAGAACATCTCGGGAACTTCACCGTATCCGAGTTGCGCGAGACACGGTGCGGTTCCGGCCGCAATATCGTTCTCGAGCTTCTTGATCATTTCGTGCGCTTGGCCGTCGAATTTCTTAGCTTCAACCTGAACATCTGGGTGTTCTTCGTTCCACCGCTTAACGATGTCGGCGACGGGAACCATTCCTTCACCATCGGGAAGACGGTGGAGGTATTCGATCGTTATCGAGTCACCTGCGACGCCTTCTTGCGACTCCGATTCTGCGGGCTTGTCATTTCCACCGGAGCATGCCGTCAAACCGATTGCGGCTAAGCTGCCGGCAGCTAGCAAAGCGACGGCCTTTTTCAGGCCGGTTGATTCTGCCATGGTTTTACACCTCTCCTTTGAGTCAGAATGCTCAATTCTGATTACTTCTCGATGGTAACGCACAGTTTCGAGAGGTTCTATGTCGAATACGCGCGAAGCCAATTACAATCAAGTAACGAAGTTGTCTAGACAAGCATCTCAGGACTTTTGACCTAAGACAGCCATCGAAGCTCTAGTGGCTTAAGCGCCAGACTTTGAACGCTTTCACCAGCGCACACAAGATCAGTAACTACCTCGTCCATTGACGAGTTATAGACCACTACTGAACCACTATCGTAGAACGCCACATCGACTCGCGGATCGACGCAGTGACCGGTCTGGAAGTATTCGTCCTCTGCCCGAGCCGCCCAGAAAATCGACTTTGCAAGGAGGCGCGCGTTGCTTTGGCTATACGGTAGGCCGGCGAGATAAACGGAGCGGCCACAACCAAACTCGTGAACTGCACCCGTCACGCTGACGCCATCCATCGCCAGTATGCGGACCGAATCTGTCACCGGTACCCAATACCGCGCGCCGCCAGTCGTTACTGGCGAGAGCGGCTCGCCCCCTTCACCGTCGGTAATGAAGTGGGTATCGAGAACGACCGGGTAGCGATCGGTCGATAGCGACCATGACTGTTCTCGATCCACCCCGAAAACATCGCTCAATTGATTAAAAGCCCCGTTTGCCGAATACGCGCACGGCTCCCCTACGCCGATGAGGCCGCCCCCACGAGCGACGAACGCGCGAACTGTCGCCTGAATTTGAGGGTCGACCCAGTAGCGCCCGCCAGAAAAAGCCGTACCCGCTTCGCCCACATTGATGAGGACTTCGATGTTTTCGGGCACGCCTTCGCGAATGTCGTCAAACGAGAGGAAATCAACCTCGAAAGGCAGACCCGCGAGCGCCTCGATGACTCCGACGTACGCATCAGTCTGCTCATAGGGGAGAGCGTGTGCAACCATATGCGTCTGCCATGAACGCACTGCTCCCCAGGCGTTGAGAATACCAACTCGAACGTTTGCTGTCTGTGGGGATTTTCCGTCGGCGGCCTCGTAAATGTCACGGAATTCTTGACAAATCTGCTCAATCCGGTCGATAAACTCGGGGAATTTCAGTGCTAGCGAAAGGTATCCGCCGTAACCGATTCGATCCAGCGGTGAGCGCACGATGGCGCGGCGCGCACAGAGCCACGATCGATTCGCCTCTCCGACCGGATCTCCCCCCTCATTGAATACGTCAGGGAAAAAGTAGGGTAGGAAACGCCCTTCGGTATACGAGACATCGATGTCGGCGATCATCCGGCAGGTTGCCGCGTTGCCAACCGAACCGACTACCGCGTCGATACCGGTTTCTTTAAATCGTTTCCCGTAGGGTTCGGTACCGATCCAGTTATCGCCAAGGAACATCATGGCTTCTTTACCTGCCGCATGGACGGCATCAGTTAATTCGCGGACCCGAGAGGAGACAAAAACGTTGATGAACTCCATCCAGTCTCGAAATTGCTTGCTCGGCACGCGGAACGAACAGTTGTAATACCCTTCGTCGACAAAGTCCTCCGGCGTCAATCGATACCCGTATTCTTCTGCGAAGGCTTCGAGAGCGGGCACAGATACGGTCATCGAATACCCGAACCAATCAACAAACTGTTCTTTGCGGTGTTCGTTGAACACGAGTGTGAAGTGATAGAAGAATGTCGTAAACCGAACGACGTCCACTTCCGGATGGGCTTTAAGCCAACGGTTAAGTTCACTGCGGACCCGGTCCCACACCTCCGGAATCCGCACGTCGTAAGGGCGCTCTTGCACACGAGTCGGATCGTCGTCCCAGTTGTTCGTGATGTAGTTATACATCTGCGTACAGTCCCAGATTTGCCGGGCCAGGAAGTTGACGGTGTACACGTGCCCCGGAATCGGCTGCGCAATCCGCACCTCTTCGTCACCAAGCAGCTCCCATGCGTCCCGCGGCAGTGTCTCGCCGGTCGTGCGGTCGATGACTTGCCAGTAGAGGTCGAGATCAACATCGGCATCGGGTGCGATCTGTTCGCGCAGATACCCCTCCATGACGTTAATCGTCAACGGTCCGCTGTGCGCGGGTGTGCGGCGCGACTGAAGAAAGAGATGGGGCGTCGTATCCGGGTGAGCCAAAGCCCATTCTTGATCGCCTCGCGCTGGAAAGTAGGTCGAGTACACCTGAGCGCCAAGCTCATGGACAAGAGCGGGAAGTTCGGTGCCATCCGAGTTACGAACAGCATCCGCTCCAAGTCTTTTCATTAGATCTTTGACTTGATCATCAATGCCAATTTCGATGGGAAGAGTGACGCGACCTGTTGAGGTCATGGAGAGCTCCTAGACGAGTGGGTTTCCGGCTTGGATAACGTCGACGCCCTGTGCCGCCAGTGAACGCAGATGCGCCGGGTTGACATCATGATCCGTAATGACGGTCGACACTACTGACAAAGGAGCGATCCGAGCAAATGCCGTCGCGCCGATCTTCGACGAATCAGCAACGACAATCACTCGGTTAGCGGCTGCGACGAGTGCGGCATTGACAGCGGCCTCACCATCATGATTGGCGTAGATACCAGTCGAGAGGTCTAGACCATTGATGCCGAGAAATAGCGTATCAATAGAAACGCTTGGAAGGACAAGTGATGACAGCGGACCGATTAGCTCATAGGATCGTGCACGCGCCACACCTCCGGTCACGACGACGCGGATACGCGGGCGAACGATGAGATCGTTGGCGATATTGATGGCATTAGTAATGAGTGTGATTCCTTCATCGGCAAAAGCCTCATCACCGCTCACACGCACACCCACTTCATACGCAGCCAAAGTTGTCGTCGTCCCACCGTTGAATCCAACGACTTCACCGGGCTGAACGAGGGCGGCAACCGCCTGGGCGATATCGGCCTTTTGTCGAGGCTTCGTTACCGCCCGATATCGCATGGGTAACTCCCCCGTGCCGGCATTGGCTGTAGCGCCTCCGCGAGTGCGAGTAATGAGTTGCTGTTCCGCCAAAGCGTCAAGATCACGTCGAACCGTTGCCGATGACACGCCCAGTTGCCGAACTGCATCTTCTACACGGATAGAGCCGTGATCCACAACCAACTCGACGAGTCTTGATAATCTCTCTTGCCGATTCACCGTTCACCTCCATGATGGTTAAGTCATTTCGCGCAAATTCAATCAGAGTTTCTGCACACTTTGACACAAATGTAGAAAGTACTGGTAGACAACGTTTTACATGATCGTTAATGATTGATGTATTATTATTATGATCATAATCAATCATTCTGATTGGTGGGGTGCGATCGATATCATCGGCATCTCATTCCAGACCGACAACTCACAGAAGGACCAGAAATGAGTATCACCAGCAAGGAAATCGCGACTCAGCCCGATCTTTGGACGCGCGCCGCAGACGTATCAGACACGGCCGGCCCCCTGGTTCAGGATGGTCAAAGTCTCGCCGTTATCGGATGTGGCACTTCCTGGTTTATTGGTCAGGCCTACACGCGCATGCGCGAAGTCATGGGGAAAGGTGTCTCCGACGCGTTTACCGCCACCGAGTTTAACCTCGAGCGCGACTATGATCGTGTTGTCTGCCTTTCTCGGTCGGGCACGACAACCGAGATCATCGAGATCATGAAGCACCTGAAGGAAGCGGGCAAACCCGCTGTTCTCGTAACAGCAGTCTCCCCCGGTCCCGCCACCGAATACGCGGACTACGAGGTTGTTCTCGACTTCGCCGACGAAGAATCAGTCGTCCAGACTCGATTCGCTACCTCCGCACTCGCTTTCTTCCGCGCCAATCTTGGTGACGATATCGCCACCGCAGTTGTGGACGCGAAGAAAGCCCTCGAATTCGATATTCCACAGCGCTGGATTGACGCCACCCAGATCAGTTTCCTCGGTATTGGCTGGACCATCGGCCTCGCCAATGAAGCGGGATTGAAGCTCCGCGAAGCCAGCCAGTCGTGGACCGAGGCCTACCCTGCAATGGAATATCGTCATGGCCCCATCTCTATTGCCGAGCCTGGCCGCCTAACCTGGATGTTTGGCGAAGCACCGCACGGTCTCAAGGCACAGACCGAGGCGACCGGAGCGGAGTTCGTCGAGTCCGATCTCGATCCAATGGCTCACCTCGTCATCGCCCAGCGCCTCGCCGTGGCGCGCGCCGAAGCAAAGGGTCTCAATCCTGATACTCCGCGCAATCTCACGCGGTCCGTTATCCTCGACGACGACAAATAAGGAGCAACCGTGCGATACGCCATCGGCATTGATACGGGCGGCACCACGATTAAAGCTGCCATCGTTGACGAAAACGGGCTTGTCTGCGATACGCACAGTGTCCCCACTCCTGCCGACCCCGATCGTCTGATCGACGCTGCGGAAGCCATTGTCAACACGTTCATTGAACGACTCAATGCCGGTGACGTACGCGCTGGTGACACCACCCTCACTCTCTCCGACGTGGTCGAAACCGTCGGATTCGACGTCCCTGGGATCGTCGACGACGTTAACGGCATCGCGGAATTCTCTGCCAATCTCGGTTGGCGCGACTTTCCCGCCCGCGATCGTCTCTCCGAACGGATCGGTCGTCCCGTTGCTTTTGGCCACGATGTCCGCACCGGGGCCCTCGCTGAATCCCACTGGGGCAGTGGATACAAAGACTTTTTCTTTATCGCAATCGGAACCGGCATTGCCACCGTGCTCGTTCTCGACGGGACACCTATTTCAACCGGCGGGTGGATCGGTGAACTCGGCCAGATTCCCACTCCCGGTGACGACGGTGAAATCGTCGCACTCGAGCAAGTCTGCGGAGCGGCCGCTATTGCTCGGCGTGCCCACGCCCGCGGTATCGTTCCCGAAAACGCCGGAGCGGAAGAGGTGTACGCCCTCTACGATGCGGGGAATCCGGAAGCTGCGGATGTCATTCACTCGGCAATCAACGCGCTCACCGACGCACTCGCTCCCATCGTTGCCGCTGTCGGCCCCATTCCGATTGTGCTCGGCGGCGGATTGGCTAACCGCGGTCAAGACCTCATCGACCAAGTCCATGCTGAACTCGATGCCGCTCTCGGCATCATTCCTACCCCCGACATCGAGGTCGCACAACTCGGGTCGTGGGCACAAGCGCAAGGTGCCGCTCTCCGGGCATTGATGAACGAAGATCACTCGGAAGGACACTGTTTATGAGTACCGTTTGGACGCTGACTCCCAATCCTGCTCTCGACTTCACGTACCGTCTTCCTGAGTTGAGACTCGGGATTCCCCATCGCATCACCGACTCAGACGTTCGTCCCGGAGGCAAAGGTCTCAACGTGTCGCGCGTTCTCGCGCAAGTCGGTGTACGCTCCAACGCCACGGGATTCCTTGGAGGTGCCAACGGCGAGCGACTAGCCGGACTCCTTGGCAACCTCGAAACTGCCGACTTGATATCCAATGAATTCGTCCGCACGCGCGTCGAGACTCGCATGTCTATTGCTGTCATCGATCAGGAATCGCGGGCTACCGTCCTTAACGAAGCAGGTAACGCCCCCACCACAGATGACTGGGAAGCGCTCGTTGGGCTCGTTCGGCACTCCCTCAAACCCGAAGATATTCTTGCCTGCTGTGGGTCTTTCCCCGGCGATTCCGACCCCGCGTGGATGACGAAAATCGTCGAAGCCGTCCACGCAGCCGGAGCTCGAATCCTCGTTGACGCGACGGGCGAACCGCTCGTGCGCGCGTGTGAGGCCGGTGCCGATCTCGTCAAACCCAATGACCTTGAACTAAAAGAAACCACCGGGGCAGATACTGTGTGCGAGGGCGCGCATGCCCTCCTCGAACGCGGTGTCAAAGCCGTTATCGTCTCTGAAGGCGAAAACGGAATGAGTATCTACGCTGCTGACGGTTCCTATCGGGCAAAGCCCGCCCGGTTCATCGAAGGGAACCCGACCGGGGCCGGAGACGCCTCAGTTGCTGCTTGGTGCGCTTATATTGCGAACAGTGATCCAACGTTGACCGCCGCCGAACTTCGTTGCGGCCTCGCCGGTGCAGTTGCGATGTCGGGTTCGGCAGTTGCTCGACCCGTTGCCGGTGAAATCGATGTCGCTCTCTATGAACAAATGAAGCCTGAAATCAACGTGGAGGAAAATCCATGCCACTCGTAGACATTCGCCACATGGCTGCTGAAGCAGCTGCCGAAGCCGTTGGCCTCGGCGCTTTCAACGTCGTTCTGCTCGAATTCGCGCATGCCGAAGTAGAAGCGGCGGAGAGCGTCAATCGTCCAGTCATTCTCCAACTGTCGCAAAACGCAATCAAATATCACGGCGGCAAAATTGCTCCTCTCGGCAAAGCGCTCCTCGCACTCGCCGAAGAAGCGAGCGTCCCCGTTGCCGTCCACCTCGACCACGCCGACGATGTCGATCTGTGTCGCGCCGCAGTGGATCTCGGTTTTAACTCCGTGATGTACGACGGCTCCCACCTACCCGATGACGAGAACCGGGAAACTACCGCCAAGGTAGTCGAATTCTGCCATGCGGCAAACGTCGCGGTGGAAGCAGAGCTGGGTGAAGTCGGCGGTAAGAACGGTGTCCACGACCCGTCAGCTCGCACTGACCCCGACGATGCCGCTCAGTTCGTTGCCGATACCGGAGTTGATTTGCTCGCCGTTGCGGTCGGCTCTTCGCACGCCATGACAACGCGGGGCGCGGTTCTCGATACTGAACTGATCTCCGCCATTCGCGATGCCGTGCCAGTTCCGTTAGTTCTCCACGGGTCGTCCGGCGTATCTGACGATGGAATGGTCGCCGCTATTGCGGCGGGAATGACAAAGATCAACGTCTCGACCTACCTCAACGTTGGCTTCACCGGCATTGTCCGCGAGGTGCTCGCCTCGGATGAAACACTGGTTGATCCACGCAAGTACGTGGGCCCCGGTCGCGACAATGTCCGCCAGGAAGTTGCCCGACTACTCAACCTCTACGCGCGACGCTAAAGCCCCACGCTCAACGAGGTGGGAGTGACACTGGTGATTACTCCCCCTCGTTCAGCCACTCATTTTCGCACTGATCGACATTCGAAAACGTGAGATGATGCAAGCGTGAAGCGTCTTCCATTCACCGTCGTCACGAAACCTACCGGAGCTGCGTGCAACCTCGACTGTACGTACTGCTTCTTCCTGTCTAAGGAGCTCCTGTACGACCACGGTTCACAGATGATGAGTCCGGCGACGCTCGACACCTATATCCACGACTATCTCGCATCCCAACCGGATGGCCCCGTCACCTTGATCTGGCAAGGCGGTGAGCCAACGTTACGAGGTATCGATTTCTTTCGCGAAGCGGTTCGGCTAGCAAACCAATACCGGCGGCCTTCTCAGCAAGTCTCACACGCCATGCAAACAAACGGGACGCTTCTCAATGACGAATGGTGTGAGTTCCTTAAAACCGAGAACTTCCTCGTCGGTATTTCAATTGATGGCCCCGAGCATATTCACGACGCATTTCGCGTCAACAAAGCTGGTCGCGGCACCTTCAAACAGGTGATTCGGGGCTGGAAGTACCTGCAACAGCACGGTGTTGATACAAATATTCTCTGCACTGTTCACGGGGCTAACGAGGACCACGGCGTGGAAGTGTACGAGTTCTTTACGCGCGAACTAGGAGCACAGTTTCTCCAGTTCATTCCCATTGTTGAACGTGTTCCCGAGCAATACTTAGCGCTCGCTGAGGAAGGGTGGAGAACCGACCGTAAACGTCGCTTGCTGTACAAGCAGGAAGGCCAAACGGTGACTTCCCGTTCTGTGAGCCCCGACGGTTTTGGCGCGTTCTTGTCCGCCATCTTCGATCGTTGGATTCAAACTGATGTCGGTCGTGTGTTCGTGCAGCATTTCGACACGATGCTCGGTAATCTCTTTGGACAGCACGCTATCTGTGTTCACTCCCCCACCTGCGGCAACGCCCTCGCTATCGAGCACAACGGTGACGTGTACTCGTGTGATCACTACGTTGAACCCGACTATTTACTCGGCAACGTGACTCGCGGTGAGAGTTTTATCAACATGCTGACATCCCCGTTTCAGCGCGATTTTGGTAACTCCAAGTACACCGATCTTCCTACCAACTGCCAAACGTGTCCGGTGCTCAAGTATTGCTTCGGCGGTTGCCCCAAAGATCGATTCCTCGATGATGCCGATGGAGGGCACAACCTCAATTACCTGTGTGCCGGGTACTACCAGTTCTTCTCCCATGCGCAACCGGCAATGGTCGGCATGGGCAGACTGTTAAGGGCAGGTCGCGAGGCCCGCGAGATTATGAATCCCACGGTCGCCGACCGCGTTATTCCGAAGAAAAGGACGAGCTAACTCAGCGCAGTACCCTCTAGGTGGATAACAAACCCCCATGCCTCTGCCGAACCTCTGAGATTGAGGATTGAGCAACCGTCTCCTACGCTGATGTTACAGTCCCCCTCACCGAGCAGATGCGCTTGACGGATCTCGCAATCGAGTTCGACGCGTGCATTCACGTCAGCATCTGTCAGAGGAATACCATACAGGTAGAAGTCCTCCTGTTTAGCTACGATATGCCACTCCATCGAGTCGTCGAGGGGCTGGATGCGAGGAGGCTTTGCCAACCCGCGGGTCCCATAAATTCCCTCGCCGTTAACATCGAGCCAAGCACCAAGTTCGTCGAGTCCACGCGCAATATGCGTCGACATCGCGCCGTTTTCATCGGGCCCGAAACCAATGAGATAGTTGCCACCTCGCGCAACAATTCTCAAGAGATTTGCGATAATTTCCGACGTCGGTTTCGCCGGATCGTCGATTTTCATCGAACACCACGATTTTGTCCAGGTCACGCACGCTTCCCACGGGTAATCCAAATACTCGGACGGAATCTGTTGCTCGGGCGTTCGATAGTCCTCGACAGAATCGTGTACTTCTCGATCAACGACGAGGATCCCCGGTTGCAGCTCTCGGGCACGGTCAGCAAGGCGCGGCATATCGATGTCTTCTTCCGGCGCTCGCACCCAGCCGGCATCGAGCCACAGCACATTCATAGGTCCATAATTGCTCAGAAGCTCATCAATCTGGTCGTGGGTGAACTCGACGAACCTCTTCCACTTTTTCGGGTGTTCGGCAATGTCGTAGTTACAGCGGCGGTCGCTCACTTTCCGAGCCAGATCCCAATAGCACGGATGAGCCCAATCGGCTTTTGAAAAATAAACGCCCGTCTCTAGATCGTTATCTCGGCAGGCTTCGACAACTTCTCTCATAATGTCCCGACCGACAGGACAGTCTTCAGCAGTCACTTTGAGGTTGGAAAACTGTGTGTCATACATAGCGAAACCATCGTGGTGTTTGGTGGTAAACACGACGTATTTCGCCCCTGCTCGTGCAATCCTCGCAGCCCAATCATCGGCGTTGAAAGCATCTGCCTTGAACGTATGGCGTCGCTCGTAATACCACCGATGGTACTGCGCATCCGTACCGTTGAAGTCGCTCGGCGGATCGGTGAAGGACCCCAGATGTTGTCGGTGTAATGACCAGGAGCCACCTTGACGAATAGAAGTGTAGAGACCCCAATGGATGATGATGCCAATTTTTTGGTCCCGCCACCGTTCTAAGTTTTCACGCACCAGCGGGTCATCCGGCCAAGAATATCCCGGATCTATAGATCCTTCACCGGCACCAGCTGCTTCCAGTGCATCGGGCGTGAAATCCGGTTCCGTTCTATCAGTAGCATCACACATGGTGCCATCTCCCATCATCGTCGTTGCTTTACCGATCCACGAACGTTAGAACTTCAATCCGCCGTCCTCAATCCCCTTGAAGAAATACTTCTGAGAGAGGAAGAACAGCACGAGGATCGGTATGAGTGCTGTAATCGCACCAGCGAGAACCACGCGGTAGTCAGTTCCGAACGAGGACTGTAAGCGCGCTATCCCGATCATCATGGTCGACTTTGTATCCGACTGAACGATGAGGAGCGGCCACAGATAATCTTGCCACGCAAAAATGAAAGAGGTGAGGCCGACGATGGTCAGCGAGCCTTTAGTCTGCGGAAGCATAACTTTCCAAAACCGTTGCCATTCACTGGCACCATCAATATATGCCGCATCCTCGATTTCATCCGGAATACCCATGAATGCCGCGCGCATGAGAAGCAGGTGGAACGGGCCGAGCATTCCCGGCATCCACACGCCGATCAATGTGTCGTAGAAATTCATAGCCCGAACCTGCGCGTAAAGCGAAAGCATAATCGACTCGAAAGGGAAGATGAGCGCACTCATGACAATGAGGAGAACGATTCCGCGGCCTCTCCATCCCTTTCTCGACAACATGTACCCACCTAACGACGCCAGCACAAGATGCGAAATAACGTTGAGAATGCAGACGATCAGGGAGTTCGATACGTATCTGACGATCTGTGTTTCGGCAAATAACGTGCTGAAGGCTTGGAGAGACCACTCTTTGGGAATGAGGGTTGCTTCCGGCCCGAACATGGGATCGGAGGGGGCTTTGAACGCGCCCAAGAGCGGGAGAATAATCGGCCCCACCAGCACTAAAAGGACTACAACCAAGTAGATGTATCGCCGTACCAGTGCCCACCCTTTGAGGGTAGTTGGGATCTGCGGCTTATCGGCACGCCGACGTCGCCGCCACTCGCTCAAGCGAGGCGTACGAGGTTGCTCCACACTCACGCTCACTGTTCTTCCGCCTTTCGATTAAGCCTCTGGGACGCGAGAATGAAACCAATCGTCATGAGGAACAAGAATACTGCCGCTGCCGAGCCCGCCCCGAGAGAACCGTAGGTTGGGTCGAGACCAATCTTGCGGATATACATCGTGAGTGTCTGTGAACGCCCACCGATACCACCCGTGCCGTTCGACAGCAGTTGGATTTCCGTGAAAATCTTTAAACAGCCGATAGTGACGAGCGTAGCTACAAGAAATACCATGACTTTGACGCCCGGAAGAGTCACAGAGAAAAACTTGCGAATCGGCCCCGCTCCATCGACCGATGCCGCCTCGTACAGGGACTTGTCGATATTAGCGAGCGTCGCAAGATACATAATCATGTAGTAGGGCAATCCCTGCCATAGAGTAATCAGCATGGCTGAGAGCAGGAGGAGCCAGCGTCCGGTCAAGAAGGAAATTGGTTCACCAGTGATATGGGCAGCTTGCAAAATGTTGTTGAGGACACCGTCATCCTTGAGGATGGCCTGCCAGGCTAACGAGATGACCACTAGCGAAGAAACCGCCGGTATGTAGTAGACCGAGCGAAAGAATCCAATGCCCGGGATGTGATCCCGGACTAACAGTGCGAGCAAAAGCGGCAAAAATGTCATAAGTGGTACGACGATAATCGCGTATACGATCGAGTTAAATACCGCGTTCCAGAAGTTGTGATCAATCAGTAGATCCGCATAGTTGCTGAAGCCAACGAAGTCACCTCGACCTGAAAGCGGATCCGCATTGGTCATTGAGAGGAAAAATGTATTGAGGAAAGGGAACAGATAGAACGTTCCCACGACAATTAATGGCAGAGCTACCCAGAGCCACGGCACCCACCATTTCCGAAAGCGCGCTGCACCGTTCAGATTGACCGGTACTTTTTGCTTCGATTTCGCCAACGCACAACTCCTTCGTTCGTTGCGTTCTTGAGAACAATGTCGTGCGGTTCAGGGTGTCCCCCTGAACCGCACGACTGATCTTTACTTCTTGTTGAGAGTATCCAGCATCGAATTCATCTCAGTCTGGGCTGCGTCTAATGCATCTTGCGGATCAAGATCGCCAACAATCGCCTGGTTGACGTTATCCAACAGCACGCCCGACACCTGTCCTGTGACGTAGAACATCGGTCCAAAAGCTTCAGATTTAGCAGCCTGTTCTAACGCCAGACGACGTGCGTCGGCAAATGCATCGTCACCCTCGACGCTCGCCAGCTTGGGATCCTGAAGAGCCTTCGCTCCGAGGGGAATCGCGACAGCAGTTTCGGTATCAATACCGTAGTTTGCCCACGCCGCTCCCTGCTCGTCCGAGGTGATGAAACGCGCGAACTCGATCGCCAATGGGGCATTCGGAGTAGTCACGGATACTGCGATGAATTGGCCATTAAATAGGGGGGCAATACCGGCATTGAGCGCTTCTGGTCCCACGCCGGTCTCCTCGTATACATCGCCTGCGTTCTTGGCAACATTTCGCAGGAACGACGGGTTCGGAGATCCGAAAGCTAGGTTACCGGCACCGTATGCCTTGGACATATCAAGGTCACCAGTGATTGAGTCCTTTGGAATTGCGCCTTTTTCATAGAGGGCAGCCATTTCCTCTACCCACTTTTTGGCCTGCGGATCTGCTGCGAAGGTGAACTCTGTATAGTCGTCGTTCATAACATTGACCCCAAATGCCCGCCATTGAGCCAGCAAATACCACGTGGTGTTTCCATACACGGCGTAGTCTCCGCTACCCGAATCTGCGATCTTATGAGCGAACTCGAAGTATTCGTCCATCGTTGCCGGAGGCTTCTCTGGATCGAGACCCGCCCGCTCGAATACGCTCTTGTTGTAAGTCGTGATGAAGGGTCCGTAATACCACGGCAATGCTGTATGCGCGTCGTTAGCCCCAAATGCCACTGTCTCCCATACGCCCGGCACGAAGTGCTCCCCAATCCCAGGAGCCTTCGTATCGAAGTCGAGAAGCAGATTGGCCCGTGACAATGCGAGGATAGTCGCAGAAGGAACATTGATGACATCGGCCATCGAGCAGTTCCCCGCTTGTGTCACCATAATGGTGTCGAAATCCTCTGATCCCCCCTGGTCGGTCCAGTTAATCGTAGTTCCTGGATGGGCCTCTTCGAACTCTTTAATCTTGGCTTCAAAGAACTCTGAGAACGTTCCTTTTAGCCCCTGCGTCATGAAAGTGATTTCGCCCTCGACTTCACTCGTATCGATGACATCACCGTCAACGTTACGATCCGGGATTTCACAGTTCACATTCGGCCGCGGAATGGCACCATCGTCAACTGGAGTATCAGCGTCATTACTATTCGTTGTCCCTCCCATGCAACCGGCGAGCAACAGCGAGAGAGCTGCTGTGCTTGCTAGGAGAACTCTAGACTTTCCCATTATCTACCTCCGTTGGTGGGGAGTCCATACACCCGTCCAATCATCCGGTCGTCGATGATCAGCGCAGTGTCTATGTCCTTGCAATGTTAGCGCTCTCATTTCTTAAGCGCAAGCTTAAAACCCCATAAACCAAAGCTTTTTCACGAACACAAGGTAAAAGAAAGCATAGAAATAGGTACGCTAACACCGAGAGATCAAGCCAGACAATCACGTATGAATGTGGATGTCGCGGTCGCCGACCGCGTTATTCCGAAGAAAAGGACGAGCTAACGCCCTCTATTCGCATCACGCTCAGCATGGCGTTCAGCACGCAGACCAAGATACTTCGCCAGCGACACCTCAGCAACCGAGTCAATGAGCATCATCGTGCCAAGTACTGCACCCGCCTTAGCCCAAGTCGAGTTACGCTTGCGACCGCGTATTGCGTTCACGATGAGTGTTGCTCCAATCGATGCTTCGACTGAGGCAGCGACCCGCACAATCCACGGTCGCTCAACTGCAACCTTATGGTACGTCTCCCACAGCTTTGACCCAGTACTTTCCGGCTCAGTGAGCATCTTGTCAACGCTGCGGCCGATGGCATTGGCAATACCCCGGGCATCATTGAACTCGATTCCCGGTATATCGGTGATTTCAATGCGACCGTTCAGGACATCCGCAATCGAGGACGGCAAGCCGAGCGCACGAACAAAGGCCTCAACCGCACGAGTTCCTTCCAATTGAGCCGAGTTCTCAGCCGCAGTGACATCTGCGCCGGGGATTGCCTCAGCGATTTCACGTAAATCGGTCCTCGCTCCGACGAGCTCTTCGGCAATCCGAGCTACCGTGTCACCGGTGTGCCCACCCGCCAAGGTTCGTGTCGACATGCCCCAGTTAAACATTGTCATCGTTTCTGGATCATCGTCGACAGCAAGGAGGGCTTTGAATTCTCCGTTGCTTCGCGCGAGCAAGACCATCGGGTAATCACCGACGAGAACAGGTGTATCGTCGCCTTCCATCTCGTAAATCAATGCTCGCCAATCGGTATTGATTTCTTTGAGTGCGATGTCTATGTCTTCAAGAGCGGCGAGTAGCGGGACCGACGAGGCCGGCGTCGTCGAGAGCTCAACGACTGTTGTTCGAGAATCTCCCAGTTCGATATCGGATTCCAAGTCAGCGTCTTCAGGAAGCGCATCAGCACTCACATCGCCGACCATCACTTCAGCCTCAAACTTCGACGCAACATCGAGAGCGAAGTCTTCGAATTCAGTCGAGGCCGCAATCTCACCGGCGTCGTTGACGGTTGCTAACTTCCGATCGTGCGCGACCAGGGTGAGGCCAATGAGATTCGGGGTGCGCTCATACCAGTCCATAGCGGCAATTACACCCGTGGAATTGATGAATTCTGCGACGGACTTGGGATCGAGATGTTCGGCAATGATAACGCCTTCGACTCTGTCCCACCGCTGTACGATCTCCACCATGAGCTTCTCCTTACGTTGTTACTTCCATCTCACCATGAAATGACACAAAAGTCGCTACGGATCACCACGATACTTTACGCTCAGGCGAGAACTTGGTACGCCACGGTACTTGCCGTCGCCACCGCAACGATCCCGAGTAACGTCGCAAAGATCAGAGTGAGTTGATAGGTACGCGCT
This sequence comes from Actinomycetaceae bacterium, assembly GCA_030537615.1. GTDB lineage: Bacteria > Actinomycetota > Actinomycetes > Actinomycetales > Actinomycetaceae > Gleimia. The sequence goes on from JAUNVP010000013.1 coordinate 26,374, forward strand.
TTATTCGACAGCGGACCTCCGATAATTCCGCCGGCCATCGATCCGAACATAAACCCGAGAACAATGACCCAATCGACATCGATGGGTTGTCCGTAGCGTGACAACAAGCCTGTAGCTGAGGCCATGATCATAATGAGTAATGATGTCCCGGTTGCTTCACGCATAGCGAAGGCGAGGACAACCGTCAGGACCGGTACGACCATAAAGCCGCCGCCTACACCGAAAAAGCCGGTAAGGAACCCGGTCCCCAGGGCTGCAACGATGATTGCAATCATGCCGCGTGGGCGACGCACTGGCAGATCGCCATCATCGCGTTTGTCTTTTAGTCCTTCACGGAGCATGACGACGCTCATGATCGCGAGCATCGCGGCGAATGATCCCATGAGGACATGTCCGTCCACAAAAGCCGATAGACGGGCTCCGACAAATGAGCCAATGACAGAAATTGATCCGAATACTAAACCCTCGCGGAAACGAACCTGATTTCGCCGAATCTTTGGTGGGAGTGCAGTCAAAGCAGTAGCCAGAACGATAACGAGGGATCCTGTGGCAGCCGCATGAGGTGATTGATGGAGTAAGTACGCGAGTGCTGGCACCGCGAGAATTCCGCCGCCTGCACCAAGCGCGCCGACTACGATACCGACACCGACACCGATGATGACTGCCATAGCAATATCAATCATTGGCTTATCCCCTCACATACGAATCGCTGCCCCTCACCCAGAGATGAGGGGCAGCGAAACATGGATCGAAAAGTCTACTTAATCTTGGTTCCAACGGAGCCGAGACGCTCACACGCTTCCACCACGCGAGCCGCCATGCCGGCCTCAGCAGCCTTGCCCCATGAACGTGGGTCGTAGGCCTTCTTATTGCCGACTTCACCATCGATCTTGAGAACTTCGTCGTACTTGCGAAGCATCCACTCAACCACCGGGCGAGTAAATGCGTACTGCGTATCCGTATCGACGTTCATCTTAATGACGCCATTGCGAACCGCCGTCGCGATTTCTTCAGCGCTTGATCCCGAACCACCGTGCATCACGAGGTCGAACGGACGATCGCCGGCGTTGTACTTGGCGCCGACTTCTTCCTGAATGGTGCCAAGAATCTCGGGGCGGAGCTTCACCGCACCCGGCTTGTATACGCCGTGGACGTTACCGAAGGTCAGAGCGGTGAGGTAGCGACCTTTTTCACCGAGTCCGAGAGCCTCGACTGTCTTGATTCCGTCTTCAGTCGTGGTGTAGAGCTTCTCGTTGATTTCAGCTTTTACGCCGTCCTCTTCGCCCCCGACCACGCCGATCTCGACCTCAAGGATGGTGCGGGACTTCTGTGCGAGATCCAGCATCTTTTGAGCGATTTCGAGGTTTTCATCCAGCGGAACGGCCGAGCCATCCCACATGTGGGACTGGTAGAAGGGAAGTCGGCCAGCCTTGACCTCTTCGACCTCAAGTTCCATGACGGGAATGATCCACGAATCAAGGTTGTCCTTCGAGCAGTGATCGGTGTGAAGCGCGACTGTAACGTCGTAGTTCTTCGCGATCTCGCGAGCGTAAGCGGCCATAGCCAGCGTACCTGCGACGCGATCCTTAACGGTCGAACCCGACCAGTATTCAGCTCCGCCTACGGACACCTGAATAATGCCGTCAGATTCAGCTTCAGCGAAGCCTCGGATTGCTGCCGTCAGCGTTTGGGAAGAAGTAACGTTGATTGCCGGGTAGGCAAACTTTCCTTCCTTCGCGCGGTCGAGCATCTCATTGTAGACCTCTGGGGTTGCGATAGGCACTGATTGCCTCCTTGAACTAGACATTCTTTACTCTCTGATTGTCCCACACTGGACGCTACTTTTCTGAGGGGACTAGGTCCCTCGTGAACGAACGGTACGTCAACGTGCACGCCGGTGCACTCAAGTGGCGTAATCGACTTCTAGTCGGCAGGAGATGTAACCAAGCCGTTCTCTCGGTATTGCACCACCCATGCCCACATCGCAATCGCTGCCGCGTGCCCAACATTCATAGAGCGAGTCGAGCCGTACTGAGTGATATGAACGACTCGATCGCACGCCTCGGCCATTTTTTCGCTCAATCCGGCTGACTCTTCCCCCATGACAAGAACGCACTGCCGCGGGAGTTCTTCGTCCTCAAGAGGAACGGAACCATCCACATTATCGACACCGATAATGCGTAGATCCCGCGCGCGCATGTGCGCAATAAAGTCCTCCACTTCCGGATGGTGGGTGACGGTCAAATAGCGATCAGTGACCATCGCGCCGCGTCGATTCCATCGGCGGCGTCCAACGATGTGGACATGGCGCACCCCCATGGCATTGGCTGTTCGAACGATGGAGCCGATATTGAAATCATGTCCGAGATTCTCGATCGCGACTTCCAGCCAGTTCGAACGCTGATCGAGTTCAGCCACAATGGCACTCATCTTCCAGTACCGGAACCGATCCTCAACATTACGCGCGTCACCATTTTCGAGTAGCTCCGGATCCCACTGCTCGCCCTCTGGCCACGCGTCACGACCTCCGGGCCAAGGCCCAACGCCGCGGCCCGGCTCGGACTTGAGGATTGGCTGGGTTTCATTCATAGAAATAACCTACCGATTGAGATGACAGGAACGAAATATTGCCCGTTTCCATCTGTTGCCGTCAAACGTCTCCACGTTTCCACTCTGGGTGCGAACATCGATACGCTGGGGGTAGACATAGGAAAAGGAAATACATGAGCGACAAAGAAATCTACTCCCTCGATCAACTCCCTCCCATCACCTCCTGGCTGACGGACATGGATGGTGTTCTCGTTCGCGAACACCACGCCATTCCTGGTGCGCAGGAATTCCTCGATACCCTTCACGAGCTCCAGCTCCCCTTCCTGGTACTGACGAATAACTCGATCTACACTGCGCGCGACCTCTCGGCACGGTTGGAGAATTCTGGACTCAAAGTTCCAGAAGATCACATTTGGACTTCTGCCCTGGCCACCGCTGCTTTTCTCTCACAACAGTCTCCCGAGTCCTCGGCATTCGTCATCGGTGAGGCCGGATTAACGACCGCTCTGCACGAAGCGGGATACGTTATGACTGAAACTGACCCCGAATACGTCGTACTCGGTGAGACTCGGACCTACGATTTCGTTGCAATTACTCATGCGATTCGCTTGATTGAAAAAGGTGCCAAGTTTATCGCTACCAATCCGGATACAACCGGACCTTCGGAGGACGGAACTCTTCCGGCAACAGGTGCAGTGGCAGCCATGATTGAGCGCGCAACCGGGAAGAAACCCTACTTTGTCGGCAAGCCGAATTCCATCATGCTTCGAGCTGGCCTCAATAAGATCAACGTTCATTCCGAAACAACTGCACTTATCGGTGACCGAATGGACACGGACGTGCAGGCCGGGATCGAAGCGGGCTTGCGCACGTTCCTCGTGATGAGCGGATCAACTCGCGAAAGTGATATTGCGACATATCCGTACCGCCCCTACCGCACGCAGGATTCCATTGCGGACGTGATTGAGATCGTTCACGAACATATCAAGGCCGCCCAATCTGAAGGCTGAACAATCGATAGCGGCACCCGTTAGCGGGCGCTGAGCGAGCTGCCGCCAACGACAGTAAATACAAATGGGTGTCGGGCTTACCTACAGGCAAGCCCGACACCCAAGGTGGACGAATACAATGCGCTAGGAGTTGGATTGCTCCAAGTGCTCCTTGAGTTTGGTGAGAATGTTATCCGCATTGTCACCTTCACAGGTAAGCGTAACGACGTCCCCACATTGAGCTCCTAGAGTCATTAGTGAGAGCGTTGATGCTGCATTAACTGGTTCAGAGTCGCCGGTAGCAATCTGGACATCTGCTCCACTTTCCGAAACAGCTTTTGCAAACATGGCCGCCGGACGGGCATGCAGGCCTTCAGCAGCGGCGACAGTGGCTTGGATTGTAGCCATTAGAGTGAATTTCCTATTCAGTTGGTGGGGCTGAGACGAGCGACGACATCGCCAGCCTCAACATCTGTTTGAAGGTCAATGAGGGTTTCTACATTGCCCGTGCTGTCGAGAAACACGATCGGACACGTGGTATCCATGCCCGCAGCGCGAACTGCACGAGGACTCCATCGAATGAGGAGTTGTCCGGCGTCAACACTATCCCCTTGCTCCGCGAACAGCGTAAACCCCTCCCCTTTGAGAGTGACCGTATCGAGCCCGAGATGAACGAGGACGTTGATCATCCCATCACTCACGACAAATGCGTGAGGATGAATTTTGGCGACCTTTCCTGCAATCGGGCTGAAAACATCAACGTCCTCACCATCGCGCGGTTTCAACGCGAAACCGGGACCGACCAGGCCCTGTGAAAAAACTGGATCTGCAACCTCTTCGAGAGGAATGAGTGTTCCTGCGAAGGGTGCTTTGAGGGCCGGAGTCACATGAGGTCCTGGATATCTTCGGAGAGCGTATCTGCTTCGGGGCCGACGACAACCTGCACCGCATCGGATGCACGTACGACGCCGAAGGCACCTGCGGCTTTGAGCGCAGCCTCATCAACGAGATCGGGATCTGTCACTTCCACCCGGAGACGAGTAATGCACGGCTCCAAGTCTTCGATATTGTCCGGGCCGCCGAGTGCGGCGAGAATGGCTTCCGCTTTGTTCATTGTTTTCTCCTAGACGATAGTCACCGTTGACGCATCCACAGATGCATTCTGGTCTAGACCACACTAGATAATCGCATAGCGTGGAAATTGTCAAGCCGAACCGATGGCTTGGTGGCAGTACGTTCGCTATCTACAGAAGCTCCACCAGGTCATCCATCATGACTTCAGCTTCGGGACCAACAATCACTTGAACTGCTGAGCCGAGAATCGTTGCCCCGTAACAGAGCGGAGGACGTAATCGACTTTGATCGACCGCAGTCGCGTCGTGAACTTCAAAACGCAGACGAGTAACACACGGTTCGACGGCACCGATATTGTCCGCCCCGCCGAGCGCATCGACTATCTGCGCAACCTTCGGATATTTCATATCAACCCTATTTCCCCCTATTCCCGCGCGTGCGATTCGGACGCACAACGGCCAACGGCTGAGAAATCGGCACCCATAGCTTGTACCGATCACCCCGATAATGAGCAACACTGAAGAACACCGGCACTTCCTCAGCAAAGGTACGACGAGTGATGAGAAGACTTGGCGTACCGACACTCACATCAAGCAACTGAGATAAGCGCCGATCCAGCGGAACGCTTTCGATATTATCCTCACCCCACGTGGGAGTAAGGCCGCGAGCCTGCAGCTCAGCGTAAATGCCGTCAGGTGGTGCTGGGGTAATGAAATCCGGAAGAATACCCGCTGGTAGCCACGCTTCCTCGACAGCCATAGGAATACCATCGGCGAATCGCAAACGCTTAATTAGGTAAACGGTATCGGACTCCGACAGGCCAAGTGATGACGCAATCATCGTCGGCGGCTGACGTTCTTCACACATGAGCACACGGGTGGATGGAACCATTCCGCGCATGCGCATCTCTTGGGCGAAGGACGTGATCCTCAGTTGCAGATCGAGTTTTTGGTGAGCGACAAAAGTCCCCTTACCCTGCTGGCGAACGAGGAGCCCCTCGTTCACGAGAGAATCAACGGCCTGGCGTACAGTCATTCGCGAAACATTAAACTTTTCGCATAGTTCCCGTTCAGACGGGATTTTATCTCCCGCCGAAAGCTCACGGCCTATGCGTTCAGCCAAGTAGTCATAAATCGCGATGTACTTCACGATTCGATCATAGGCGTTGTCCCTCTTGACTTCTACAACTTTAGGGTGTTTGCTATAAGCACTGGTCTAGACAACTATTCCCAGTGGTTCGGAAACACTCCGAACCCACCTGCCTGCTTTCCCTCGAGGAAGAGAGAATCAACGCAATGAGCACAAAAACCGCTCCGGGCAAGAGCCCGCAGAAAAAGAACCGTTCCGGTTTTGCACTCCTCCAACGTATGGGCCGCTCGCTCATGCTTCCCATCGCATCCCTACCTGCGGCAGCACTCTTGCTCCGTATTGGTCAGCCGGACATGCTCGGGGCAGACGGCCTATCGCAGTACATTCCCGGATTACAACCGATCGCTGACGTTATGGCGAAAGCCGGTGGTGCCGTCCTCGGCAACCTGGCCCTCTTGTTCGCCATTGGTGTTGCTGTTGGTTTCGCACGCAAGTCCGACGGTTCCACCGGTCTCGCGGCCGTCATCGGATACCTTGTCTTTACCGAAGTTCTCACGGTAATGGCCGTCTGGTTTGGCGCTGGCGATCCCGAAAACCGAACGATTAACTACGGTGTTCTCGGCGGTATCGCCGTTGGTATCCTCACCGCTGTGCTGTACCAGAAGTACTACCGGGTGAAGCTACCCACCTATCTCGCCTTCTTTGGCGGACGTCGATTCGTCCCCATCGTCACAGCTGCCGCATCCATCCTCCTCGCAGTTGCGATGTCAATCATTTACCCCGTCTTCAACTGGCTCGTCAATGACAAGCTGGGTGGATTCATCATGGCGCACGGCGATAATCCAGCAACGGGATTCGTATTCGGTACCGTCAACCGCCTCCTCATCCCCTTCGGACTCCACCACCTCCTCAACTCGATTCCGTGGTTCCAGCTCGGTGAATGTCAAAATGCTGCCGGAGAAATCATCCACGGCGACATCACATGCTTCCTCTCCGGCGTTGATGGAACAAACGCGTGGACGGGCTCATTCATGACCGGTTTCTTCCCCATCATGATGTTCGCCCTCCCCGGCGCGGCATTCGCTTTCTACCGCACAGCTCGCCCGGAAAACCGCAAGGTCGTTGGCGGCGTCATGGTATCCCTCGCGCTCACCTCGTTCCTCACCGGCGTAACCGAACCGATCGAATTCGCATTCGCGTACGTCGCTTTCCCGCTCTACCTTGTCCACGCTCTCCTGACGGGCACATCATTGGCAATCGTCAACTACCTCGGCATTAAATCCGGCTTCGGATTCTCTGCCGGCCTATTTGACTACCTGCTTAACTTCACCAAGGCAGCGGGGCTATCGGGCGGCGCACTCCAAGTGCTCCTCCTCATTGTCATTGGTCTCATCTACTTTGCGATCTACTACTTCCTGTTCTCCTTCGCCATCAAGAAGTGGAATCTAGCCACTCCTGGACGTGAGACAGAAGAAGGTTCAGACGCAACTGCATCTGTCTTCGACGACGCTCAGAACGCATCGTCGAAGTCATAGCCCATCTGGGGGCGCTCATCGGTGGATGAGCGCCCCCCTTATTTTTTGAGGACTCTCCATGACCTCCGCCTGCTTTGGCACCCCCGTTGTCCCCGGCATTGGCTACGCTCCTGTTCTCTGGGTTCACCGACCCGCACCGCTTCCGCAGGACTACTCCCCTGTCCCGACCCACGACTTGGAAAACGAGTTCGAGCACTTCATCTCGGCCGCCAGCGCCGTCTCCGAACGTCTGATGGAACGCGCTCTGGCAACGGTTGGTGAGCCATCCGACATCCTCATCATGGCGTCGGCTCTAGCAACTGACCCGAGTCTTAAATCTCGAGTACGAAAACTCATCACCGAACAGGCCGTACCCGCCCCGCATGCGGTTGATCGCGCGATCGATGCGTACGTTGATCAACTTCGACTCGCGGGAGGTTTACTCGCTGAACGGTCTACGGATCTCATCGATATCAAGCAACGCATCATCGCTGAGCTAAACGGTGAACCCGAACCCGGAATCCCTCCCGTTGACCAGCCTTCCGTCCTCTTCGCCGACGATCTGGCACCCGCCGATACCGCAGGACTTGAACCCGACCTCATTCGCGCCATCGTCACAGTCGAAGGCGGCCCCACTTCTCACACGTCGATCATTGCCCGACAACTCGGAATACCGTGTATTGTCGCAGCGCGGACACTCGCATCCATTCCCGCCGGGACCCGCGTCCTCGTTAACGGACGCACCGGGAAAATCGAACCCAATCCCGACGAAAAACGCGCGCAGGCACTCGTCACTGCCGACCTGCAACTGCGCCACCAAGCACAGTCTTGGGAAGGGCCCGCGCAAACAGCCGACGGACACCGAGTTCAACTTCTCGTCAACGTTCAGGATCCGACGGGAGCGCAGGCAGGAGCGCAGACACCGGCCGAAGGAATCGGCTTATTCCGCACCGAACTGTGCTTCTTGAACAGCTCGAACGAACCGACTATCGATGAGCAATCCCGCCTTTATCGCGACGTCTTAGAGGCATTCCCTGATTCGAAAGTCGTTATTCGCACACTCGATGCCGGATCCGACAAACCAATCTCATGGCTCAATCTCGTCGACGACGATAACCCCGCACTTGGGGTGCGCGGGATTCGAACGACAGGTCTGTATGCCGATGCGTTGCCTCACCAGCTCGACGCTATCGCTCAAGCGTCTGAGGGACGGGATGACGTATGGGTCATGGCACCGATGGTGTCAACTATTGCCGAAGCCCGCTGGTTTGCCGACATGGTGAGGGAACGCGGCTTGACAGCTGGGATCATGGTCGAAGTGCCCGCTGTCGCAGTCAAAGCCCGCGCCTTCTTGCGGGAAGTTGATTTCGTTTCGATTGGCACCAACGACCTCACCCAATACGTCATGGCTGCCGACCGAACGAACTCACACCTGGCTACCTACACAGAGTCATGGCAACCGGCTGTTCTCGCGCTGATCCATGCAACGGCACAAGCGGGAGTCGAGACTGGCAAGCCGGTCGGTGTCTGCGGTGAAGCTGCGGCTGATCCCCTTCTCGCCTGTGTACTTGTCGGAATGGGAGTGAGTTCGCTATCAATGGCACGATCCGCGATCGGCACTGTTGGGGTTGCAATTGAGTCCGTAACGTACGACCAGTGTGTCGCTGCGGCGCAGGCAGTACTCGATGCCGACGATTGTGAACAGGCCCGCGAATTCGCGAATAGCCATCTCCAACTTCTCTAAACGAACGGATTCGCACACGTGACCCACGTGCGAACGCGCGGAGGTCGGAGCCCTACCCACCTAAGCCGATATCAGACAGGCTGAGGGCATTAAGGTAGCGGTATCCGGCCTCCTCGATACATTCTTTGGCCCCCGTATCACGATCAACGACGACCGCGACCGCCTGAATGAGAGCACCCGCTTCTTCAAGTGTTCGCGCGGCTTGGAGCGGAGATCCCCCGGTTGTCGACGTATCCTCGAGAACAATGACGCGCTTACCCACGACATCGGGTCCTTCGATCTGGCGTTTCATGCCGTGATCTTTCGCTTCCTTGCGAACAACAAACGCATCAATTGCCAGGCCGCGTGACGCCGCAGCGTGAAGAATGGCGGTCGCCACCGGGTCTGCTCCCATCGTCAGCCCGCCAACCGCATCGAAATCGTCAGGGGGAAACCCGTTGTCTTCGAGCATGTCAAGCATGACGTGTCCAATCAGCGGTGCTGCCTCGTGGTGAAGAGTCGCACGTCGCATATCGACATAAAAGTCCGACTCCTTCCCCGAAGCGAGCGTCACTTTTTCATGGACGACGGCCAGTTCTTGAACGAGTTGTGCGAGGCGTGCTTTGCGCGGGTCTTGTGTCATGCCTCCGATTCTATCGGTAGTCCGTTCTGCTGGACTTTACTGTGGGCGGTTTCGCCGCAGGTGAGTGTACGCGTCCGGCTCCATCTGCGCAGGCTCCAGTGCAGAGTTCGCCCCCCCCCAAATCGTTGTTCGATGCTCGCGCTTCTACCCCAACGCCCATGCAAACATGGTGCGGGCCACATCAAATCGAGTTCGCACTCTCACCGTTGTAGGGTGAATTTCGGAACATCCGATAACACAGAGTAGAAACATGAAAAGCAAAGCAACATCGGTTGCCCTCGCGTTCGTTGGTCTCACTGTCGGTGCTGGATTCGCCTCCGGGCAAGAAGTCATGCAGTACTTCGTAGGCTTCGGCATCTACGGCATATTCGGAGCCATAGCCGCCGCGCTAGTATTCGCCTTTACCGGTATGGTTATCGTCCAGCTCGGCTCCTATTTCCTCGCCACCGATCACAACGTCGTCCTCTCTGGAGTCTCCCGACCGATCACCTCGAAACTATTTGACACGGTTATCACCTTCACGCTGTTCTCCATTGGCTTCGTCATGATTGCGGGGGGAGGTTCCAATCTCAATCAACAGTTCGGCTTACCGACGTGGGTGGGAGCTGCGATCATCACCGCCCTCGTCATCTCAATCGGCATGCTCGACGTATCGAAAGTAACGGCAGTGATTGGTGCGCTCACTCCCGTCATGATCCTTTTCGTCATCGTCGCCATCGGCTATTCTCTAGCCACAGTCGATCTCAGTATTCATGAGCTCGATGTTCTCGCCCGTCAAGGAGGCTCCACTCTCCCACACTGGGCTATTGCGTCCGGCAACTACGTATCGCTTGCGATTTCTCTCGCTGTCTCCATGTCGATCGTCATGGGTGGTGACATCATGGATCCGAAAGTTGCTGGGCGCGGAGGATTCGCCGGTGGATTACTCTTTGGTGTCCTTCTCGTTGCCGTAACCGGGGCCCTGTTTGCGCAGGTGAATCAAGTTGCCGGATTTGACATGCCGATGCTCACCCTCGTTGGAGCCATCCACCCGTGGCTCGGTTTTGCCATGTCGATCGTCATTTTCGCGATGATTTTCAATACGGCGATCGGCATGTACTACGCCCTCGCATCTCGCTTCAGTGCCGGCAATCGACAACGATTCCGTATCCTCCTTATCTCCCTCCCCCTCGTCGGCTTCGGTCTATCATTCCTTGGATTCAAGCGACTGGTTGGCTACCTCTACCCTCTCATTGGATATGTCGGGCTGGCCCTCATCGCCGTCCTCGTCTATTCGTGGTGGCAATCGAAAGCGACCATTGACGAAGAGAGCAAACGGCGCGGACGGATCCGTCGTCTGGTGCGCCGCAAACTTCGGCGAGATAAGCGCTTCACCCGCGAGCACGCCAAACGGCTCGAAAACGAGATCGACGAATCGAATATCGACAACCAGGACCTGCACGAAGCCATCGTTGAGGACGTCGCTGATCAACTGGAATCCGAAGGGATCGACTACCACGATCCCGAGAAACCGGCGCCGATCGCCTAAGACCGATGTACTACATGTGCGGGATTTGCCTGGTCACAGCCCGCACCGCCCACCGCGGCGCGAACTTCACTACGGTTGATGTCAGCTTGTAGCGCACTGAAGGGGTCACGAGTACCTGCCCGCGGCGCACTGCCGCGAGCGATTCGGAGACCACCTGTTCGGGAGTAATCCACGAAATCGGGGAAATCTGAGTGGTATCGACTGCCGTACGGTCGTGGAATCCGGTGTTGACCATGCCCGGCATGACGGCAGTCACCGTGACGCCGGTACCGCGTAGCTCTTCTGCGATACCTTCGGAGAACGCTTTCACCCACGCCTTGTGCGCGGAGTAGGTTCCCATCCCCGTATCTGACGCTACCGATGAAACGTTGAGGATTGCGCCGCGGCCTCGAGCCACCATTGCTCGACCGGCGGCATGGGTGAGCTCCATGACCGCGCGAACCATGACGTTGAGCCCATCGATCTCCTCGTGGAAGTCGCCGTCTAAGAATGGGCGACCGCGACCAAATCCGGCGTTGTTGACGAGGAGCCCGACTGGTTTGCTTTCGCTACGGAGCCTTGTCGCCACGCGATCGCGCCCCTCCTGCGTGCTGAGATCAGCAATCAGCACCTCGGCCTCCACCCCGGCGATCTGCTCGAGATCGTGCGCCAGTGTCTTCAGGCGATCCTCGTTTCGTGCTACGAGTACGAGGTCGTGGCCCGCTGCCGCCAGTTGCCAACAGTATTCTTCTCCAAGTCCGGCGCTCGCGCCGGTCACTAATGCTGTACCCACGGGTTTAGACTACGACACCGCTCAGACTGACGAAACCGGAAGGCCGCAGTGATCGGTCGGCACCATCTTGTAGGCTGGCCCTATGAGACTGACTACCTGGAATGTGAACTCTATCCGTGCACGCGTTGATCGCGTGATTGCTTTTCTTGAGCGCTCCGAAACCGACGTATTGGCCATGCAAGAGCTCAAGTGCAAACCCGATCAGTTTCCTTTTGAGGCTTTCGAAGCCGCCGGGTATGAGGTCGCTATGACCGGGTTTAACCAGTGGAACGGTGTCGCAATCGCCTCGCGTATCGGTCTTGAGGAAGTGCGCCGGGAGTTCCCCAATCAGCCAGCTTTTGGCGATAAAGGAATCGAAGCTCGCGCTATTGGAGCTAGTTGCGGTGGCACCGAGGTCTGGAGCCTGTACGTTCCGCACGGCCGCGCCCTCGACAACCCCCACTACCAGTACAAACTCGCATTCTTAGAGGAGCTGGCCCACTACGCCGCCGATGTCGTCAGTGACGAATCTGCGAAACTTGCACTCGTCGGCGACTGGAACATCGCCCCACTGGACGAAGACGTGTGGGACATCAGTGTCTTTGAGGGGGACACCCACGTGTCGCAACCTGAGCGCGACGCTTTCGCCCGATTTGCCGAAATCGGCATGACCGAGCTAACCCGCGAACGCGTCACCAACTACACCTACTGGGATTATCAAAAACTCCGTTTCCCCCGCAACGAGGGGATGCGGATCGACTTTGTTTACGCCTCTTCTGCCCTCACCGCTCTCGCGACGAATGCCGAAATTGACCGGGATGAACGTAAGGGGAAGGGAGCGTCGGACCACGTCCCCGTTATTGTCGACTTTGATTAGTAGGTGTCGTAGAAGAAGTCACTGAGTCTTTGCCAGTGTTTCTTATGCCAGGCTCCGAAAGGTTCGACCCCCAGAAAAGCCGCCGAGCGTCCTGAGAGAGGGTCGATCCACAGGAACGATCCGGACTGTCCGAAGTGACCAAATGTCTGCGGACTGGCTGATCGGGGAAACCACGTTCTGACTTTTTGGTTCTTTATTTCGAGGCCGAGACCCCAGGTATTGTCCGAATATGAGCCGAATCCGGGGGTTAGTCCACGCAGTCCTGGAAACACGGTTTGACGTGCTTCGTTAGCGAGTTCTTCACCGATGAGAGTGGGGCGTAAGAGCTCACGTCCAAACACGATGAGGTCACGGATTGACCCCTCACCCGCGTGTGCGGGAGAGCCATCAATGAGTGTTTCAATAAGTCCGAGTGGTTCGAGAACCACTTCTTCTGTCCAGCGAGAAAAATCCGTTCCGGTAGCAGTTTCGACGTGTTTTGCCGCCACTTCGATGCCGCGGTTCGAATAGATCCGCTTTTCCTCGACCTCGGCCTCGAAATCATCCGTTCGAAACGACAGACCGGAAGCGTGCGCGAGGAGGTGTCGAAGGGTGACGATGCGTTCCCCGGAGTGGCCGATGGCGACCTCGTCGCCGAGATCAACGTAGCCCCGCTCTATAGCAACTAGAGTTGCCCACGCGGCGAAGAGCTTAGTGACGGATTTATAGGGATATACAATGTGCGAGTCCCCGAACTCGAGGACTCGGCCAGGTTCAACAAACGCCAGTGAAAACTCAAACGGCGGAGTTAGTTCACCGGGTAAACCATCAGGCACAGCGCTCTCACTTTCCCTCTGCTTTCGACACTTTGACTTTACCCGCTTACCTAGGTACCGGCTCGTTGATTTCAGCGTGGGGGTGACAGCGGTGGGCAGATGCCGAGGGTAGGTGCTGGGCAGGTGGTAGCCCACACAGTTAGAGAGAGTCTACGTACGCTAGAGAGAGTCTATGCAGGGGGTCTAGCCTCACTGTAAAAGCGATAGCGAGTGTCGAAGGCTCTCCCTAACGAAAATGGGGAGAGCGTCAGGGGAGGCTGGAGCGTTGTCGAACCGCGAAGCGGTAAGAAACGGGCAAGACGGCCCCCGACCCCCAATCGAAGCCGTATACCTGTACCCAATAGCTCAGCACAACTAGAAACCATAAACCTGTACCTAGCAGGGCACGTGTAAAGAATGGAGAAATCCGGTGGGGTAGGCATCCAACTGCTACCTGCCCCACCGGGATGATGTTATTCAGCAGTCAGCGCGAGATGATCACCATCGACACTGACTCGAACGCGGTCCCCGTCATCGACTTCGCCCCCGAGGATGAGTCGGGCAAGCTGATCGCCGATTTCGCGTTGGACGAGCCTGCGTAATGGGCGCGCACCGAACGCGGGATCGAACCCGTGTTCCGCGAGCCATTCGCGAGCGTCGTCGGTGACATCAAGTTCAATGCGACGTCCTCCGAGGCGCTTCGCCATGTCTCCGACCTGAATATCAACGATCTGTGCGAGTTCATCACGGGTGAGAGCGTTGAAGATGAGAATCTCATCTAATCGGTTGAGGAACTCAGGCTTGAACGCTGCGCGAACCGATGCCATGACGGCATCACGGCGTTCGGATTCGCTCATATTTTCATCCACGAGGAAATGCGATCCTAAATTCGAGGTGAGCACGAGAATCGTGTTGCGGAAGTCTACCGTGCGCCCCTGACCATCGGTCAATCGCCCATCATCAAGGACTTGGAGCAAGATGTTGAAAATCTCTGGGTGAGCTTTCTCCACTTCGTCCAAGAGCACGACGGAATACGGGCGTCGACGAACGGCCTCGGTGAGCTGTCCGCCTTCGTCGTAGCCGACGTATCCCGGAGGGGCACCCACTAAACGAGATACGGAGTGCTTTTCGGAGTACTCCGACATATCGATGCGCACGATAGCTCGGTCATCGTCGAAGAGGAAGTCCGCGAGCGCTTTCGCGAGTTCTGTCTTACCGACACCCGTCGGACCAAGGAAAAGGAATGAGCCGGTGGGACGATCAGGATCCGAAACACCCGCTCGGGAGCGACGCACCGCATCAGATACGGCGCGCACCGCGTCACGCTGCCCGATCAGTCGCTCGGCGATAACATTTTCCATCGACAGGAGTTTTTCCATTTCGCCCTGGAGTAGACGTCCGGTAGGAATACCTGTCCACGATTCGACGACCTCAGCGACTTCAGCAGGACCAACCTTTTCAGCGATCATGGGAGTCTTATCCGCATCAGCAGCTTCATCTGCCTCAGCAGCGCTGATCTCCGCCTCAACAGCTGGGATGTCGCCGTTTTGGAGGCGGCCAGCTTCTTCCCAACGACCTTCACGCATGGCGAGGTCGAGCTGGGTGCGCAGTTCATCGAGTTTGACCCGGAGATCTCCAACCCGGTTGCGGCCAGCCTTCTCCGCTTCCCATCGCGCTGTCAGTGCCTTGAGTTCTTCCGATCGGTCGGCAAGCTCGGCGCGTACCTTCTCCAACTGGGCTGCAGTTGCCTCATCGGAAAGGTCGGGGTCGGATTCGGTGAGGTAGGACTCCTCCATGCGCAGGCGATCAACCTGGCGGCGAAGCACGTCAATCTCCACGGGAGACGAGTCCAGCTCCATACGAAGTCGCGATGCGGCCTCATCGATCAAGTCAATCGCTTTGTCGGGAAGCTGCCGACCCGTGATATACCGGTGTGATAACTGTGCGGCGGCAAGGATAGCACCATCGGAAATGGTGACCTTGTGGTGCGCTTCGTACTTGGGTGCGATTCCGCGCAGAATTGCCACAGTGTCTTCCACTGACGGTTCCCCGACGAACACCTGCTGGAAACGCCGTTCGAGCGCTGGGTCTTTCTCAACGTTCTCACGGTACTCATCAAGCGTCGTGGCACCGACAAGTCGCAGTTCACCCCGGGCAAGCATCGGTTTGAGCATATTGCCGGCATCCATCGCACCTTCAGATCCACCTCCAGCCCCGACGACGGTGTGAAGCTCATCGATGAAGGTAATGATCTCCCCGTCGGCTGAGGTAATTTCATTGAGAACAGCTTTCAAGCGTTCTTCAAACTCACCGCGATATTTCGCTCCAGCCACCATCGCTGCCAAATCGAGTGCGATGAGGCGCTTGTTTTTCAGTGATTCTGGCACATCCCCGGCGACAATTCGTTGGGCGAGCCCTTCAACTACGGCCGTTTTCCCGACTCCGGGTTCACCGATGAGGACGGGGTTGTTCTTCGTTCGCCTCGAGAGCACCTGGACTACTCGTCGAATCTCGCTGTCGCGTCCGATGACAGGATCGAGCTTTCCTTCTCGAGCAACTTCCGTGAGATCGCGTCCGTATTTTTTGAGAGCCTCAAAGGACCCCTCAGGATCAACCGACGTGACGGGCTCTTTGCGCAGGTTCGGCAGTGCCGTTTCCAATGTCTGGGCGGTTGCGCCAGCTGCGTTAAGGATCTTCCCCGCATCCGTCGATGATTTCGCGAGAGCTATGAGGAGGTGTTCGGTGGAGACATACTGGTCCCCCATTGCCTGCGCATCTTGGCCCGCGCGATTCAGAATATTAAGGAGCGCTTGAGAAGTTTTCGGTTGGCTAACCGATGCTCCTTGCGTGGCCGGTAACTTCGTCAGGGCTACGCGAGCACGCGCGCCGATATCTTTACGCGATGCTCCAGCCGTTTCCAAGAGAGAAATAGCTATCCCCTCCGGTTGATCCAACAGCGCATAGAGCAGGTGCATGGGTTCAACCGACGGATTACCAGCCGCCGTTGCACTCTGCAACGCAGCAGCGAGTGCTTCTTGCGACTTGGTTGTGAACTTGTTTTCCACGTCAGTACCTTCTTTCGAACATTCGACCCGGACGGTCTGTCATATCTACTAGGTACAACACCTACAAAGTTGAGTCTATTCCACTCAACTTAATGTTTCACGTGAAACAAGACACCCCCGAGGTTTCTCGGGGGTGTCAGCTCAGTCATTCTGCTGAATGATATCGAGCTACTTAGCGATATCGAAGTCGTAGAAGATGATGTTAGGACCGTCCGACGGCTTACCTTCCACACTCCATACGATCTTCAAGACATCTGAGTTACTCATCGGAACTTCGAGTGTTTCAGGGGTTCCTCCGGGAGTGAGTTCGACCATGACCGGCCGACCGCTGTCCCCGGTAATGGCCTTGACCATAACTGGCGACTGGACGCCGCTATCGGCCGGAATCGCGGCCGTAAACTTTACCCCGGTCAGAGCGTTGGTTCCCTTCCATATGACAGATCCGCCACCTGCGCGAGGCTCAGTGGGAACGAGGGCAGTGTGGTCCTGACCGTCGAGCGTCATCGTCGTCCACTCCACCGGCGATCCTTCCATCGGAAGTGATCCGAACGGATTGTCAAAGTCAGTGCTTGCCGCAGTCTCACTCGGCTCAGCGGTGGCCGTTGGCGATTCGCTCGGCTGAGGAGACTGAGTCGACTCAGAGCTTGCTGATGGTTCAGGCTCCTCCGGCGCAACCGACGGCGAGCATCCGGCCACGAGGCCCATTGCGAGCATTCCCGCTAACGCAGCGCGAACTGGCGCTGTAGCCTTATTCGTCGAGATCCTCATCGTGTTCCTTTCCAAAGCTCTTACATTGGTGGTGTTCACCTCTGTGCTTGATAATGAGTATATGACCGAAAATGAGCATTTCCAGTTCCTCGATGAACCGACCAGCGCAGAAGCCCTCAAATGGGTCACTTCTCACAATGTTTTGACATTAGAACAACTGGAAACAGAACAATTTAAAGCTATTCGCACCGACGTTCTCGCAGCTCTTGAAGATCCTGATCGAATCCCATTCCCACGAATTCGCGATCAGTGGGCCTATAACTTCTGGACGGATGACGATAACCCGCGCGGCCTGTGGCGTCGTCAGCTGAGCACCGACTATCTGGGGATAGACACGCACGCTCAACAACAGTGGGAAATTCTCATCGATGTCGATCAGCTTGCAGAGGCGGAAGATCGTTCCTGGGTGTGGCACGGCGCGGCAGTATGCTACCCGAATAACACGCGCGCCCTCGTGACGCTGTCTGACGGTGGTTCTGACACCGACACCGTTCGCGAGTTCGATATCCACACCCGTCAATTTGTGGAGGACGGATTTACTCTCCCTCCCTCGAAAGGAAGTGTCTCGTGGATCAACGAGGACGAGGTCTGGGTGAGCCGCGATTTCGGTGAATCAACCCTGACTGAGTCGGGCTACCCACGCCAGGTTCGCCGCTGGAGGCGCGGAACGAAGCTGTCCGATGCACCAATCGTTTATGAAGCGGAAAAGAGCGATGTTCTTGCAGTTGCAGCCCACGACTCGATGCCGGGTTGGGAACGCGATTGGATCGTCCGCATCATTGATTTCCACAACCAGGAAGTTTTCCTTCTCGACACCACCGACGGCGTGACCCTACACCCCATTGACTGCCCGACTCATGTACACACATCGTCGTGGCGCGATTGGCTCTTATTCCTCCCCAAGAAAGAATGGCAGATCGGAGAGAACATCTACCCTGCCGGTTCACTCCTTGTCGCTCCACTCGAGGATTACATGGCCGGACACCGCGACGTCCACGTTCTTTTCGCGCCGACCCCCACGACAGCTCTCGAAGACATCACCCCGACCCGCCATCATCTCGTCCTCAACGTTCTCGATGATGTTGCCAACCGACTGACGGTCTTTACTCCACCGAACGACAAGGGCACCGAGTGGACTCAGCATGAGCTCGCTTTTGGTTCTTTCGAAGGCGAAGCGGTCCTCCCTCCGTTTGCGTCGGTCAGCGTTGGTGCTGTCAATGCTTACGAAGAGGACCGCATTTGGCTGACGACAACCGGCTTTACCACACCGACGACCCTCTCACTCGTCGAGTTGTCTCGGTCGGGACACGCGGTGAGCGCCCGACAAGTCAGACAAGCTCCGACGTTATTTGATTCCACTGGGATCACTGTGTCCCAGCATTTCGTTGCCTCCGCAGACGGCACCCGAGTTCCCTACTTCCAGATCGGTCCCACTGATACGACCACACCGCGCCCCACACTTCTCTACGGTTACGGAGGGTTTGAAGTATCTCTAACCCCGAGTTATCTCGCTACCGCCGGGAAGGCATGGCTGGAACGTGGAGGCGTTTACGTCATTGCGAATATCCGCGGCGGCGGAGAGTACGGCCCCTCATGGCATCACGCCGCCCTCAAGGATCAGCGCCATCGCGCCTATGAAGATTTCGCTGCCGTTGCTCGTGACCTCGTCGACCGGGGCGTGACAACTCGCGCACAGCTTGGGGCCCAAGGTGGTTCTAATGGAGGTCTCCTCATCGGGATGATGCTGACACAGTATCCGGAACTTTTTGGCGCACTCGTCTGCCAAGTTCCGCTACTCGACATGCGCCGCTATCACACTCTTCTCGCCGGAGCGTCCTGGATGGCCGAGTACGGTGACCCAGACGATCCCGAACAGTGGGAGTACATTCGGACGTTTTCACCATTCCACCTGTTCGACAGCGAGCGAGAATACCCACCGACTCTGTTCACGACCTCGACACGTGATGACCGCGTTCATCCGGCACATGCGCGTCATATGTTTCGACAGATGGCCGACGCAGGCAAGGACGTTCTCCTGTACGAAAATATTGAGGGCGGCCACGCCGGCGCTGCCGATCATAAGCAACGCGCGACTATGGCCGCCCTCGCGTGGGAATTCCTTTGGCAAAAGCTAGGAACGTCCCCCAAAATCTAGCGGCGAGCTATTGCCATCCTTGCATCTGTAACATCATCTCGCGGCGTCGTTTATTGACTTTGACGAGCTTGACGATGCCCCAAATCATCAGGGCTAAGCCGATTACTCCAACAACGCCCGCCGCCAGCGTGCTCTTTCCAAGTGCGGAGAACAGACTCGACACCAGGGCGCTGTCCAAAGCAATCAATTGTGCATTGTCAGGCAGGTTCGCGCACTGCAGTTCATAGGTACCAGCTGGAATATTCTGACCCACGAACAGTGTGCCTTGCGCGGCACCGCCATTCTCATCGCGCGGCAGGTCGATTGTCCCATTCTCTCCGCTAAGAACACAGGTAGCTTCATCAGCTGAGGTGGGGATAACGACCCCGTAGAATCCAATCGAATCAACTTCAACAGTGGCGCCGTTGGTGACAGTCGATCCGCTTTCCGGATCAATTTTGTCTAGCACTCCGGAAATGGAGCCGACAGCAACTCCTCCGATAAGGACAATAGGGGCAATGATTAACATCGTGACGAGCCCCAGCACGATGAGGGTAATCGGTAAGCCGCGACCGGGAAGCTCCACATACGGCGCCCGGTACTGCCCCGGATACTGCGGTGGCACCTGCCCGGGCTGTGGGTATCCGTACCCCTGCGGGGGCTGCTGACCGTAGCCGGGCTGAGAATAATTCGGATGCTGAGGAGCAGTCTGCGGGGGCTGCGTCGGTGGCACGTACCCCGGTTCATCTTCAGCGCGCCGCCCAAAGCGCGGTTGCTCCGGTCGGGCTTCGTCGCCAAAGCCACCGTTTGAGGGAACGTTGTTAGTCGTCTCATCCCGGTTCTGATCGCTCATTAAAACACCTAACTATGATTATTCGGTATCGGTTCAACTATCCGGTGAACTCCACATCCCATAGCGTACCGGCGCCGAGTGTTCAAAGGCTACATGCATGGCGAATGACTGTAGACTTTGACACGAGAAACAACTGAACGTATCGGATGGATCAGAATGTGTGGAATTACCGGATTTTACGGTTCGTCAGCCGGCTTTGACCTATCGCTCCTACATGCCATGAACGACTGTCAGTGCCACCGCGGCCCCGACGGTGTCGGCACATTCACTGACGGTCCAGTAGGTTTTGCCCACCAACGACTTGCGATCCTGGGGCGCGAACACGGTGACCAACCCATGACAACCGATGACGGACGTTTCACCATCATCTATAACGGCGAAACCTACAACTATCGCCAGTTACGCGAAGAGTTAGCTCAGGCCGGTTATACCTTCTCTACCGAAACAGACACTGAAGTTGTTCTCAAGGGTTTTGCACAGTGGGGAACCGACATATTCGACCGCATGAACGGCATGTGGGGGCTGGCCATCTGGGATCGCGACGAGCAGCGACTTGTCCTCAGTCGCGACCACTTTGGCATTAAACCCCTCTACATCGCTCGTATCGATGACGACATACTGTTCTCCTCCGAACTCAAAGGGATCCTCGCATCCGATCGTATTCAGGCTCAACCAAACGAACGATCGATCTATCGGTACCTGCGATTTAGGATCCACGAAGATTCCCGGGAGACTTTCTTCCAAGGGATTGAACGCGTCCGCCCGGGAGAAATGGTCATTATCGATTCGACCGGAGTCCAGTTCAAACCCTATACACAGTTTGTAAACGAACTCCGCGAGGCCGCAAAACTCAATCGTCCGTACTCGGCTGACGTTATCCACGAATACCGTCAGCGGCTCGTCGACTCAGTACGCGAACGCCTCCAGTCGGAAGTTCCCGTCGGCACCTCCCTCTCTGGGGGCCTCGATTCCTCAGCCGTAGCTGTCATCATTAATCAGTTACTCGGCTCTTCGGGAGACTCCGCAACGGCCGTCGGCTCGAAACAGAACACCTTCTCGGCTGTGTTCACGGGCTCGATTAATGACGAAGAACGCTATGTCGATGCTGTTCTCGACAAATGCGACAATGGCGTGAACTCACACAAGATTCGACCGACGCCCGACCAGTTCAAAGTCGATCTCATCGACTTTATCCGCACGCAGGAAGAACCGACCATCTCCACTGGGCCGTACGCGCAGTACTGCGTCATGAAGGAAGCGTCAAAGCACGTCAAGGTACTCCTTGACGGGCAGGGCGCCGATGAAATGATGGCGGGCTATATCCCCTATTACTTCACCTACTTCCGGCAGCTCAAAAAGGAAGGCCGCTACACGAAACTTGCGGCGGAAATCGCCAAGAGTGTCGATGTGCTTGGCCGACTTGGACGATTCACTGCGAAGAGCAAGTTACAAAGACGCAAATCCGTGCCGGTGACGACCCTCTTTAACTCGGACTTCGCCGCGCAGTACGCAGATGAAACGTTCACGACGGTACAAGATAACCTGAAAGAGCGGCTCATTGAGGATTTATTCCACAACTCGCTCCCCTCACTCCTGCGGTACGAAGATCGCAACACGATGCGGTTTTCTCTCGAGGGACGCGTCCCCTTCCTCGACCGCGATACGGTTCGATTCCTGTTTTCGCTCAGCGACGATGCGATTATTGAATCCGGTTGGAACAAACGGATTCTGCGCGACGCAACCCGTCACATTCTTCCCGAGATGATTTCAAACCGCCGCAATAAGATCGGCTTCACCACTCCGGAAAATGAGTGGTTCATGCGTTTGAAAAACTCAATCTACTCAGTGTTTGCATCTGAGAAGTTCGCTTCCCGCCCATGGTTCGACCAGCAGGCCGTCCTCAAGGCCTTCATGGGATACATTAACGACGAAAATGACCTGGGAAGCATGACGTTTTGGCGGCTATTGAACGTCGAACTGTGGACTCGGATCTTTATCGACGGTGACGACGATTTTGACGGTTTCTCCGCTTCGTCTGGCGACGTATCGGACATGGGGGCATCGGCTCCTGCCGACGAGAAAGAACCGCTTGCTGCCAATGCCGGCAAAGAACTCGATATCGACGTCGACGGCGTGATTGCTCGCCGGTACCCGATCCAGACCGAAAAATTCTCCAAAGATTCAGATTTAGATAGCGAAGTCACTCAGTACGTTAAGGAATTCTTCCAACAGCTGAGAGAACTGGGCGATGAAGACGACCGCCACGCCACTGAAGGGCGAACATGGAACCTGACGATTTCAGAGAAAATTATCGCGATTATGCAGGGACGGTCGTGGTTCACCTGGGAGATTCACCCCTCCTTCGCCGCTAAGAGCCTGTCGAGGTTTGTTGCCCGCACTCCTGTTGGCATTGGTCTCGGAGATCCCGTCACCATGCAGCTCGCAATCGAAGAGGCGGGACTACCTCGAATTCTCTTCGCCGCTGCCGGAGGTGCTGTTGGGAAAGTTATCGGTCGAAAAGGCCTGTTCTACGAGTTAGCCGGAGCCGATATTCGCGCCATCGATGGCCCCACCGAGTACTCTGTTTATCCCTCCAATGTGTCGGCCAAGTTACCACCCAAAGATCCCGACGGTGTTGCCAAGCATCTGTGCGAAATTGTTCGAAATGCTGCTCCCGAAGAATTTCGAGCAACCTTCGACGGGGTCATCGTCATGGATGCCAACGACATCGGCAGGAACGTCCTCGGCCTCCATGCGTCCCAACCAGCTGAGCACTATGAGAAGCAGTTCGCCGACAATCCTCTGGGCCAGGCTTCACAGCAAACTCCTCTAGCTATTGTTTTCGAACGGTAAGTCCATCGCGGAAGGTACCCGATATGAGAAATGTACTGTCAGCCGTCATTATTCTTGCCTGTGCATTATCCGGGTGCGCATCGACCGACCCGGAGGTCGAATCTCCCACCCCTTCTGCGGAATCACCTTCCATCTCGGACAGTTCGCCGTCACCGACGCCAGCCCCTGCTGAGACTGCTGAATCCGACCCAGGAATCGACCGAGCACCGTACGCAATCCCAGATACGACTCAGTGGGAAGGCTCCGAAGGCTACTGGTTCGTCACCGGCGAACGTGAGACCCGGTGCGTCATGATCCTCAACGGAAGTAGCCTCAATTGGCCCTACGTAAGCTGCGACGTCTCCTCTGAGTTTCCCGTGCGCGAAGTCGATGCAGCGCGCGAGAATTGTGGGGATAAAGCTGGCTCGTTCCAAGGGTGGAAGGCCATGATGACCGAAGAGACCACCGTCATGGGATCCTGTCAATCAGATGTACCGATCGGCATGCTGTGCTCCCAACTTGCCGGCCCCGGTGAAGATCCCATGTGCGACCACGAGTGGTTCGAGGTTCCCATATTGCCCGATGGTGAAACGCTGAAAGCCGGGCCCTTCTCCTGCGTTGTCGATGGAGCGACAGTGCATTGCACGGCCCAGTCCGGCCAGGAGATGACGATCCCTCCCGCCACCGACTAAGAATCGGATGCGGCTTGGCTCGCGTAAGGTAGTTGTTCGCGTAGCGATTTAACCTCGTCCTCGAGTTGTTTGACGTGAGCAGTCAGAGTCTGTATTGCTCGAAGTTCGGGAGTGGTTTCGTCCTCGTCCTCGGGTTTGACGTTCTCTACCAGCCATGAGGCGAGTGTGGCGGTCACAGTACCAAGGAGTGCTACCCCAAAGATCATCATGCCCGTGGCAACCAGGCGGCCCTGCGGCGTCACCGGCGCAAAGTCACCGTAACCGACCGTCGTAATCGTAACGAATGCCCACCATAAGGCCTCACCGAACGAGGTGATTTGAGCTCCGGGAACTCCCCGTTCAACATCAAGTTCTGCCAGTGCGCCAACCAGCGTAATGATGGCCGCCGACCCGATGACATAGGAAGAAATCTGGCCGCGTAGCGACTGGCCCGCGTGGCGGTTGAGGACGCGTAAAAGGAACACGAGTCGCAGTAGTCTCAGCGGTTGGAAGAATGGAAGGACGACAATAGCCAGATCAAACAGGTGGTATCTAATAAACGACCAGCGATGGCTGACTATCACTAGGCGTACGACGTAGTCGAGCGCAAAGATGATCCACACGACATTTGTTGCCGTTTGACACGCTCGAATGACCGAGTGGGGAAGTGCCGGATCGATAATCGGCGCCGCATAGACCACGAGAAAGAGTACCGCTACGAGTGCGAGGGGAACATCCGCTCTTTGCGACCACATGTTTAATCGCGCTTCCTCGTAGCGCGGCGGTCGGACGATCTGATCAATCCATTGGAGAACGGGCGAGAATACTGCTGGAGATTTCATGTGAAAAGTCTACTGCTCGGCAAGCGAGGCGAGGTCTCCGCATGGTCCGATCACACTTTCGTCCAATGCGACCTCAACGACTGAGGGGCGGGTGTGTGTACCCCGCCCCTCAGTTCCTCAACAGCTGATTCCTACTCGGACAAATTCACCTCGTAGATGACATCCCGATCACCATCTCGGGACAAGACATATGCGCTTTGTCCCTTAATCGCGAGATCGTGGAAATCGCCCATTTCGGGAAGAGGACGTAGCCCCACTAGCTCGAGCGAATCGGCATCGATCTCCATCAGCGTGTTGTATGCCTTTGATAGCACGTAGAGGGTGCCATCGTGGAAGTCGGCGCCAACCGGGTAGAACGCTCCGAGATCGACGTCATCAGGAGCCCCGAGAGCAGACGAAGCGGTCAGTACCTTTTCGCGGTAGAGCTTGTGATCATCGGCAAACTGGGAGATGACAATCTGCCCTTGCTTCTCGTTCGGCACGGATACGACGTAAGCGGTTGCGCTGTCCTGGTCACCAGCGATTGACAGAGCGTAGTTATGTTTCGCCCTGGCGGTGAATAGAAGAGCGCGACCGGCAGGTTCGGGCATGAGGTCACCGGACGATTCGTTGAAAGCGATCCACGCTTCGTCCTCATCCAGCTCATCGGTATTGACCTGTTTCGCTCCGAAAATGGTTTTATTCCACGCCATTCCGACGAGATTGCCCGGTGCGAGGAACGTGGCGTCGACCGTGTAGGTAATGTCCGATCCGTTTGGACGGTCAATAATCCCGCTGGAGACAATCGTGGCGAAGTCGTCCTCGACAAAGTACATTCCCGCGTCCGAGGACACGAGGCCGAACTGATTGGTACTCGGATCGTAGGCGATGCCTGCGGCAGTTCCTTTGCCGGTGTCACCAACGACCTCGAAGCCGATCGGAATTTCCCGGACGATCTCGAGCGGAGCTCCCGTCATCGGGATCGGTGCCTGTTGTGGATCAGCGGGGAAATCAATGCCAGTTGTTTCATGAATAATCGGGATATGGGGCATTGCTCCACCCATGGCTAAGAGCTTCGGAGCTTTCGTGATGCGTTCCCAGAGGCTTGCTGTCCAAAACTTCGACGATTGAGAGACGTCGAAGGTTGTTCGCGGCGGGCTTCCCTTGCCGGCGTAAGGCGGCGGGCCGTTGAGGACGAACATTTGAACCGCATTGGACGCAACGATGAGTACGCAGATACCGGCGACAATCTTTTGGAAGAGATTGAACGGTTTGATCGTGCGAACTTTACCCGTGAAATCTTCGCGCAACTGCGGATCGCGACCGATCCAGACGAGACCGAGCGCCACTGCTCCCATGACAATCCAGAAGACAAAAGCGCCCCACGTGTAGGTGTGGACACCGAATACTTCTGAGGCAAACCCTTGGCCGACGTCATCAACGACGTGATAATTCCAGTGCCGAATCGTCGAGTAGAGGAAGAAGAACGATGCGAAAGCCAGGGCCGCAACGTACTTGTAGTGTGGACCGTATCGCACCATGAACAATCCGAGTGCACCGACAACGACCATACCGAATCGTTCGTAGGCGCACGACGTACACGGGCTTTCACCAAGGACGTATCCGAGATACACGTTCGCAATTCCAACCGGAAGCGCCAAGATAAGGAATACGGCGACCGTTACCGCCCAATTGAAAACCGTCTCGTTAATGATCTTCGATGGGCGATGAGAAGCCCCTGGAAGCTGGACGTGATTAGCAGAGAGCGTGCTGGAGGTTGTCTCGACAACACTGTTGTTTTCGTGTGACATGGCCCCTCCCTACACGTTCCAGTAGCTGAGGAGCGCGCCCCACGAGCCGATCGTATACAGTGCAACACTCATGAGGAAAGAGGTCATAAGAAGCCGAAAAGCCAGTTTTTCTCGAGTTGGTTTCAATAGGACCAAACCGATACTGACCGCGGCTATGAGATAGATGAGAAATTCCATTCATATATCCATTCACCGGGGAGATCATGAAATTGGGAGAGATATATGGGAGAGAATTTCTCATACTAGCACTGACTACTCTTCCACTGAAGCTGTGCCATTTTTTGCCTCATCGCAGGTTGCCCTCGTGCTTTAGCTGTTCGGAACGAGAACCACCGCACCCGATTGGGTAATTCGTACGAGCGGGCCAGGACGGGGAACATGGACCAGTTCCGCGCCTTCTTTACGCGGGGCGGCCCGCCGGCCTCGTCGCAATGGCAAAACGTCGCCTTGTGCGGAAGCCGCGAAGATCCGATCCCGGCGTTCTTCATGTTGCGCAACCCGATACCGCAAAGACGCAACTTCTTCGCGCAAAGCACTCAGTTCATCACTCGCTTCATCGAGTTGTGCCTCGAGTTCAAGGATCCGACGGATTCCTTCGAGGTTGATCCCTTCGTCTTGTGAAAGGCGTTGCACCTGCCGCAATCGCTCGACATCACGAGGAGTGTAGCGGCGGCCCCGGCCCTTGGTGCGCGCGGGGATGACGATGCCGAGCCGATCGTATTGGCGAAGCGTCTGCGGGTGCATTCCCGCCAGCTGAGCTGCCACTGATATCACGTAGGTCGTTGCCATGTTCACCCCCTGATGTGCGTTTGGAAGCTGGGGTTTCCCCCAGCTTCCAAACTATCAACTACTTCTTGACTTCCTCAGCAAAACCGGATCGAGGGTCCCAGTCCTTCGTGGCTTGGGCTAGCGATTTCACGGCCGCTTTAACGTCAGCATTGAGATCGGTCGGAACGGCGATTTCCACCTCAATAATGAGATCGCCCTTCTTCCGCCCCTTCGCAACTCCACGCTTGCGCACTCGTAGCTGCGTTCCCGACGACGTACCCGGCGGCACCTTCACGGTAACTGACGAACCGTCGAGCAGAGGCACAGTGACTTTAGCTCCCAGCACTGCTTCGGAATAGGACACCGGAACCTTCATGTGAATGTTCTGCCCGTTGAGGGAGAACACAGGGTGTTTCTCTAGCGACACCGTGACAACGAGATCTCCTGCGGGACCACCGTTGAGACCGGGGCGTCCCTTGCCGCGCAGACGGATCTTTTGACCATCGGAAACACCTGCGGGAATACGCACGGTCATAGAACGTCCTTCGACGCTCATTTTCAGTGTCGCACCCTCAACTGCCTGGCGCAGAGTCAGCGTGGTTGAGGCCGCGAGATCGGCACCCTTGTGCGGTTGCGCCCCGAATCCGCCCTGCTGGCCGTACCCGGAACCGTAGTTGCCGAACCCTTGCTGTCCTTGACCGCCGCCAAACAGCCCGGACAGAATATCTTCAAATCCGGCACCTCCGGTGGAATTTCCTGAAGTGGAGAAGCGTACGCGGGAGTTACCGCCGCTAAACATGGCTCCGAAAAGGTCTTCGAAACCAGCGCCGCTAGCGCCCCCGGGTCCAGCGGAGAACCGTGCTCCGCCGCCAGCCATGGCACGAATCGCATCGTACTGTTTGCGCTGTTCAGGGTCCGATAGGACCTTGTACGCCTCGCCCACAGCTTTGAAACGCTCTTCCGCTTTTTTATCTCCCGGCTTTTGATCCGGGTGATTTTGACGTGCCAGCTTGCGGTACGCCTTTTTGATGGTTTCAGCGTCGGCGTCTTTCGAGACACCGAGGACCTGATAGAAGTCCTTTTCCATCCAATCTTGTCCAGCCATTGCTTCTCACCTCCTTATCGAGATTGTGTCGACCGCTCATTCAGGCTTAGCGACAATGACCTTTGCCGGCCGCAGAACCTTTTCACCGGTTTTGTATCCGTGCTGAATCACCTGCTGCACCTGCTCGGTATCGACATCCGCTGACGGGGTTGCGAGAACGGCTTCGTGAATAGCCGGGTCAAATTCTTCGCCTTCTACTCCGAATCTCTCGAACTCGTAGCGGGTTGCGAGCGTCGATTCAAACTTCGTTGCAATAGCGGCAAATGGGCCATCGGTGAGTGCACCGGCCGCGCGTGCGGCTTCAATATCGTCGAGAACAGGCATGAGAGCCTCAATGACATCTTCTCGCCCCATTCCGCGAGCGGCCGCAACATCAGTTTTCGAGCGACGCACGTAATTGTTGTACTGCTGCGTGAGGTTGTAGTGGTCGGCGCGGGCCCGAGCGAGGTCGTCACCGAGCTGGTCGAGTTCCTTGCGGGCTCGAGTTAGCTCATCTTCGTCCTCGTCAATATCGATGTCAGATAGTTGCTCTTCGAGATGTGAAATGTCCTCGTCGAGTACCGACTCTTCGGGCTCTGCGCCCGTGGGGGCGGACTGATCTTCCGCCCCCACGGTCACGTCCTCACGGTCTTCCTCGGAAGACTCATGATTTCGTTCGGTCACTTGTTTTCATCCTCTTCGTCAACGATTTCCGCGTCAACGATGTCGTCATCGTCCTGGCTCGGGGCTTCCTGCGCGCCCTCGCCTTCAGCCTGAGCAGCCTGCTCAGCCTGGGCGGCGGCGTAGACTTCCTGACCGATCTTCATGCTCGACTCGTTGAGCTTCTCGAGAGCTGTCTTCACCGCATCGATGTCGTCATCTTCGAGAGCCTTCTTCACGGCGTCGAGATCTTCGCGCACCGCGGTTGCAGTCTCGTCAGAAATCTTGTCAGCTTCATCCTTGAGGATCTTCTCCGTCTGGTAGACAGCCTGCTCTGCACCGTTGCGCAGTTCGGCTGCTTCGCGACGCTTCTTGTCCTCTTCGGCGTGGGCTTCAGCTTCCTTCACCATGCGGTCGATTTCGTCCTTCGGCAGAGCAGATCCGCCAGTGATGGTCATCGACTGTTCCTTGCCGGTGCCGCGGTCCTTAGCGGACACGTGGACGATACCGTTGGCGTCAATGTCGAAGGTGACCTCAATCTGCGGAATGCCGCGAGGCGCCGGAGCAATACCGGTCAGTTCGAAGGTTCCAAGCGGCTTGTTATCGCGCGCGAACTCGCGTTCACCCTGGAATACCTGGATGAGAACGGACGGCTGGTTGTCTTCCGCGGTGGAGAACACCTCGGTCGACTTGGTCGGGATCGCGGTGTTGCGGTCGATGAGCTTCGTCATGAAGCCGCCCTTGGTCTCGATACCGAGCGACAGCGGGGTGACGTCGATGAGGAGAACGTCCTTGCGCTCACCCTGCATGACACCGGCCTGGAGAGCGGCGCCCATGGCGACGACCTCATCCGGGTTCACGGACTTCGACGGTTCCTTGCCACCGGTCAGTTTCTTAACGACCTCACTGACCGCGGGCATACGGGTGGAACCACCCACGAGAATGACGTGGTCGATGTCAGAAACGGAGATTCCCGCGTCGCGGATAACCGCGTGGAATGGAGCCTTGGTGCGCTCGAGCAGATCGGCAGTCATTTCTTCGAACTTCGCGCGGGTCAGAGTCTCGTCGAGGTGGACGGGTACACCGTCAACCATGGTGAGGTACTGAAGCGAGATGTTCGTCGAGGTCGAGGAGGACAGTTCCTTCTTCGCTTGCTCAGCCGCGTCGCGCAGACGCTGCATGGCAACCGGGTCCTTCGACAGATCGTTGCCGGTCTTTGACTTCACCTGGGAGACGAGCCAGTCGACGATCTTGCCGTCCCAATCGTCACCACCGAGACGGTTGTCACCGGAAGTGGCGCGAACTTCGATCGTTGAGAACGTTGAATCGTCCTCCGAGTCCTTACCGATTTCGAGCAGGGACACGTCGAACGTTCCGCCGCCGAGATCGAAAACGAGGATCAGTTCGTCTTCCTTGCCCTTGGCGAGGCCGTAAGCGAGAGCGGCCGCGGTGGGCTCGTTGACAATGCGGGTGACGTTGAGGCCGGCGATGCGTCCAGCGTCCTTGGTTGCCTGACGCTCAGCGTCGTTGAAGTATGCGGGAACGGTGATAACCGCGTCGGAGATTGGTTCGCCGAGGTACTCTTCAGCATCGCGCTTGAGCTTACCGAGAATACGAGCCGAGATTTCCTGCGCGGTGTAGGTCTTGTCGTCAATGTTGACGTCCCAATCGGTTCCCATGTGGCGCTTGACCGACATGATGGTGCGGTCAACGTTGGTTACGGCCTGACGTTTTGCGATTTCACCGACGAGCACTTCGCCGGTCTTGGAGAATGCGACGACGGACGGGGTTGTCCGAGTTCCCTCCGCATTCGCAATGATTGTGGGCTCTCCACCTTCGAGGGTGGCGATAGCCGAGTTCGTGGTGCCAAGGTCGATACCTACTGCACGTGCCATAGTAATGGCCTCCTTCATAAACCTAAGTTGAGTCTGTTGCACTCAAGTCTAATCTGTCTGCCGACGGTGTCAACTTGAGAGTCGCAAACTTGAGTCTACTTAACTCAACCTTGGGTAGAGAGTGTTTATTCCCAGACAAACAACCTGACGCGTGATGCTCGCCACACCCCGGTGTGACCGCCGATCAGCAAACATCATCTGAAATCATCTGATTTTTACAGATCAGTCATTAATGTATGATTAATAGATGTTCGTTTTGACTGTAGACCAGCGAGGCTCACGCACTCAGCCCGACCGCGTTCCCGAGGCCATCGACCTCCTGAGCGCGGTCACGACTGTGCGAGCGTTCGAACGCACCGTCGGCGACGAATTTCAAGGAGTACTATCCGATCCGGTAGCCGTAGCGGAAGCGCTCGAGATTCTTACCCGCAATAAGGGATGGCACATCGGCCTCGGACTCGGAACCGTCGATCAGCCCTTGCCAGCAAACGCGCGAGAAGGCGATGGGCCAGCATTTCGCGCCGCTCGCAACGCGGTTGACCGCGCCAAGAAAGAGAAAGCCACCGTGTTTCTCACCGAGGATCCCAACGACGAACGCGCCTGCGCCAATGCGCAGGCTCTCTGGCGACTGATGGAGGCACTTCTGCAAGCACGTACAGCGAGGCAATGGGAAATCAGCCATCTCGCTCGTCACGCGACCGGAGCCGAAGTAGCCAAAGCCCAAGACGTGACACCACAGACGATCTCGACGGTTCTGCAGGCAGCCCACCACCGAGAGATTGAAGAAGCTCGCCCGGCAGTCATCGACCTGTTGTCACGATGGGAGAGCACCCGTGAATAGTCTCGGTACACTTTTGCCAGTACACGGTGAGGTTGCGGCAATCTGGACAGCTTGTATCGCGACCTCCATGATCCTCGGTTGGGGAGTCACCGCACTCATTCTCACAATCGCGAAAGCGCCCAAACCAACGATCACAGTCGAACGCATCCCCCTTCTTGAAGCTCGCGATTCTGCCACCCGTGAAGTCATGCGCGGCGGCACACTAATCGGCCTTTTGGAACGGACGATTATCACCACGCTTGCGACCTAGCCACACCGGGCCATGATGTAGTGGAGTACGGGATGTCGCATCAGCCCCGCGGGTCTAGTATTCTGCTAGCTCGACGCCACGCCCTCCCGGCGACCGTCGCTCCGGCGAGTAGTAAAGGATCCAACCGTGACTTCAACTATGTGGATTGCCCTGCTGGGGACATTTCTCGTCGCGGTCATGTCTCCGGGACCGGACTTCCTAATCGTTTTACGAATGTCGCTATCGAGTGGTCGACGAGTGGGACGGATGGCGGCTTCAGGCATAGCGACGGGCACAATCCTGTGGATTATTGCGACGATGGTGGGAATCGTTGCGCTCATTAATAGTCACCCAACGGCATCGTTCATCATCCGCTTGGTAGGCGCTGGATTCCTCACCGTTTACGGTGCGCAAATCCTGCTCGCAACAGTGCGATCAGCCTCCGAAACACGAGAATCCATCGATTCGGCGATCTCTACGCACCACTCTCCCGGTCGAGCGTTTCGCCTTGGATTCCTCACCACAACAGTGGGAAACCCGAAAGCTGTCGTGTTCTACACGGCATTCTTTGCGACGATGCTGCCGCCGGGGATGGGCGTGTTCGATTCGCTCCTGCTCGGGGTATGCATGGTGCTCATTTCCTTTAGCTGGTTTGCTATTGTCGCCACAGTGGCGGCAAATGAGACATTTATTCGCGGCTATCAGCGCTTACACCGCCCCATCGACGTCCTACTCGGCGTGCTATTCGTCATCCTCGGTATCGGCCTGTTCCCGTGGGGGCGGTTCTTCTAGGGAATGTGGATCCCCCCGCAAGCGTAGGCTCTATCTAACAGTAGGTCCCGTGTCCCGCGCCGCTCTCTCAACGCCGGAGGCTCTCTCACCGCACTCAGTTTCGCAAGGCAGAGCCTACAACCGCCAAATTCACGGTTACAGTGAGGCCAATCCCCCCTGCGTAGACTCTCTCTAACCGCAGACCACCGCAAATCAGTCAATCCCCCGCATACGCAAGCCTCAAACCAGCGCTAACACGGGCCAAACTCCCTACCCTGTACCGTCGATTTAGGCACCTGAGGGGGAGAAGAATTTGCGATTCAGTCGGCGTCTACAGTTTGCCGAATCAGTTGTTTGACGGCCTGTGCATCATTTGGCATGTCAATCACGTGCTGCGGCTGGGACTCGATTCCTGCAAAACGCTCGGGTATCTCGGGCCTGAAGCCAATAGCTTCTTCGATTGTTTCGGCAAACTTCACCGGGAGCGCTGTTTCCAACACGATGAGCGGAGGCTCAACTACTCCGCCGCGTATCGCGTCGCGCCCCACTTTCCACGCATCGGCTGTATGCGGATCAATGATGATGTCTTCGTGCCGGTAGACGGATTCAATCGAATCAATGCGGTCCGAATGCGTCGACGATCCCGACAGGAAACCGTACCGCATCCGAGCATCGGCGAAAGCCGGAGTACCCGCTAGGCTGAACTCACCGTTCGATGCCAGTTCCTGACCGAAAAGCTGTCGCACAGTCATCTGATCTCGGCCAACCAAGTCAAACACGAAACGCTCAAAGTTTGACGCCTTAGAAATATCCATCGACGGGCTGGACGTCGCTAACGTCTCAGTACCGCTACGCACCCGATACACGCCGGTACGGAAGAACTCATCGAGCACATCGTTCTCGTTCGTCGCAACGATGAGCCGATCGATTGGCACTCCCATTGACCGTGCGATGTGACCGGCGCAGATGTCCCCAAAATTGCCAGTTGGCACCGAGAACGATACCTTTCGGCGCGGATCACCACTCACCTGAATCCACGCGGCAATGTAGTACACAACCTGAGCCAGTAGACGCGCCCAGTTAATCGAGTTCACCGCGCCGATACTGTACTGCTCCTTGAACTGCGCGTCGGCAGAAATCGCCTTAACGATGTCCTGACAGTCGTCAAACACACCCTCAACCGCAATATTCGTGATCGCGGGGTCGTCGAGACCGTACATCTGAGCTCTTTGGAAAGCCGTCATGCGACCGGCCGGAGTGAGCATAAACACCCGAATCCGGTCTTTGCCGAGCATCGCGTATTCGGCTGACGATCCGGTGTCACCCGACGTTGCTCCAACGATATTGAGCCAGCGACCTTCTCGGCGAAGCACGTACTCAAACAAGTGGCCCAACATTTGCATCGCCATATCCTTGAACGCTGCTGTCGGACCATTCGACAGATGAAGAAGCCACATTCCGTCAGGGAGTGCGGATACCGGCGCGACTTCCTTCGTGCCGAACACGTGAGGGGAGTAGGCCTTCTTGCACAGGTAGCGCAAGTCCGGTTCGGGGATGTCGTCAATGTAGAGACGCATCACTTCAAAAGCCAGAGCCGCGTACCCCTCCTCCCGGAAAATTCGCGTCCACTCGCTCAGCATTTCCGCACTGACCTGCGGGTATTCCACCGGCATGTATAACCCACCGTCGGGGGCGAGGCCGCGCAACAAAATGTCCGTGAATGTACGAAGCTCATCAGAATCCGTGCCGCGAGTCGAGTAATAACGCATGATCCCTACCCTACCGACTTCCCACTTGAGGTAAACCCCCGTCCCATAAATGACTCGCCACTATTGGACTTGAGGTCGAAAATGGCTTTCCTCCCCCTTAAAACAGCACCCCTGGACCTCGCTCAGGGAGAAGCCAGGGACGGTTCAGGGCAGTCCCTCATAGTTTTTGGTCGCCCGGATTGATTGACTGAAAGCGTCATAAGGAGAAACCATGTTCACAGTATTTGAAGCACTCACGACCGTTGTGTCACACACGTCAACAACCGACGTCGGCACCTCTGTATCCGCGAGCGGCCTACTCGAT
Source organism: Actinomycetaceae bacterium (assembly GCA_030537615.1). Lineage (GTDB taxonomy): Bacteria > Actinomycetota > Actinomycetes > Actinomycetales > Actinomycetaceae > Gleimia. The sequence goes on from JAUNVP010000013.1 coordinate 61,182, forward strand.
TCCCTGTCGAATACCACAACCTTGTACGTCCTCATACTCATTTCAATCCCACTCGCGATTGCCCGGGGCATAACGATGTCTAAACGCGTCGACCTGTGACCTAGACAACTTTCTTACGCCCATTACAATAGAGCTGACGTCACTATCGAACCAAAGAGGCCTTTATGAGCGTAGAGATCATTGAAACAGCGACCCAAGAACTAACCGACGCAATGGAGCGACTCATCCCCCAACTGTCGTCGTCAAGCCCTGCCCTCACTCCGGAGGAGACCACGCGTTTCGTCTCCCAACCCAGCGTCAAACTCTTCGTATTCCGTACCGACAACGAAGATGGCACACCTGGAACAATCGAGGGAATGCTAACACTCGTTCTCTTCCATATCCCGACCGGACTTCGCGCTTGGATCGAGGACGTTGTCGTCTCCGAAGAAACCCGCGGGCAGGGAGCAGGACGCAAACTCACCGAGGCCGCTCTCGACTACGCGCGTGAGGCCGGAGCTCGCACTGTTGATCTCACGTCACGCCCCTCGCGCGAAGCCGCGAACCGTCTCTACCAGCGGTGCGGATTCGAAAAGCGCCAGACCAACGTCTACCGCTACCGCATGTAATCAGTTCCAACCGCGGGGGTGTAAGTCTATCTTGCACCCCCGTTTTTACTGTTAAAACGGCCAATTTCGCATGGCGTGCAGGCCGATAAATGTTGCCACGCCCACAGCGAGAAGAGCACTTATGCGACTAAACCACACCGAGTAACGGATAATCCACGTGCGCACCGACCGCAAGGATTGAACGAAATCCCAACGCAACGCCATCACAGTCGCAGCAATCGCTGGAAGGAGCGACATAGTAGCGAACGCCGCGTAACCGATCGGCGACGTGGACGCCGGTTCACCTGCGCTCAGGGCCACAGCCATGAGGAACGGAGGGTCTGGAACCATCATGAGGGCTATCGCCGCGGCAACCACGAACGGCCCCCACCCGCTGCGGGCCACGACGTTACCAACACCGCGTCCGCCTGCTAAGAGAACTGAACGGACCGTGATCTCTTCGGTATCCTCAGAGCCACTCAGTGGCTCCTCTCCGGGCAGGAGTATTTGGGCTACTTGTTTCCCCATATCGTGCGGATTAACCCACAGGTAGAGTGCCCATGCAATGAGTCCGACGACGAATATCCATTCGGCGAAGAACATCCAGATTGGAATCGGCTCGGACCAGTCGGTGAAGGCTTCGAGCGGTCGTCCGACAAACACGCGAATAGCCACCCCCAGGGCGACGACTGCTACCACGCTTGTCCATGTCAGGAGGTGTAAACGACGCTTCGAGGCACCCGACAGCAACCCGGCTCCCAGCGCAACGAGGAGCATGATGTCGCCTTCGGCCAGTCCCAATCCGGCCATTGCCGCCACGTAATCGAACATGAGGCTCCCTCCCAGTGCGATCCCCATCATTACACACCGGAACACTTGACCCAACCATCGGTGCTTTCACCCACTATGATCGAAAGCATGACTACTCTTCCTTCTCCGGACCACACCGCGCACGCTGAAGATTTCGCTCGCTTTATCACCTCCTCGCCGTCGTCTTACCACGCCGCGGCAGAAGTCACTCGCCGGTTGATTGACCTCGGGTTCACCCAACTCGATGAAGCCGAGACGTTCACACGTGAGCCGGGTACCTCCTTTGTTGTCCGCGACGGAGCGGTGATCGCGTGGATCATTCCTGAGGGCGAATCTCCGGCAGGGTTCCGAATCGTGGGAAGCCACACGGACTCTCCCGCACTCAAAGTCAAACCGTCGGGATCCCACGTCACTGCGGATGGCTGGGGACAAATTGATGTCGAAATTTACGGAGGAATGCTCCTTAACTCATGGCTTGACCGCGAACTTGGCTTTGCCGGGCGCATAATCGATCGCGCTGGCACGAGCCACCTGGTATCAACCGGCCCGGTCGCCCGCGTCCCTCAACTAGCCATTCACCTGGACAGAGAAGTCACCACCAAGGGCCTCACCCTCGATAAACAGCGCCACATGCAGCCGGTCTGGACTTTTCCATCCTCTGACGTGCCGTGCATATTCGACCACTTAGCTGAGATTGCGGGGATCGGTAGTGCCGACACTATCTCGGGACACGATCTCGTATCTTTCACGACCGAAGCTCCCGCAATATTTGGGGATGAAGGCGAGTTCTTCGCCGCCGGACGGCAGGATAATCTGTCTTCGGTTCACGCCTCACTGGTTGCTTTTGAGAATATCGTTCACTCCAATAGCGTCGGCTCCGATATTGCCGTCTTCGCCGCTTTTGATCACGAAGAAGTGGGTTCGTCCACCCGATCAGGTGCCGCGGGGCCGTTCCTCGAAACCGTTTTGCGACGGCTCGCCCTGACCTACGGCGGCGACGACCACTACTACCGGATGCTGGCACAGTCCACGTGCATTTCCGCTGATGCCGCCCACAGCGTTCATCCCAATTATGATGATCGACACGATCCGCGGAATAAACCCGTACCCGGTCATGGTCCGGTGCTGAAAGTCAATGCCAACCAGCGCTACGCTACTGACGCAACGGGTAGTGCGCTGTTCGACCGGATATGCCTCGCAGCCGACGTTCCCTACCAGACGTTCGTGTCGAATAACTCCGTGCCGTGCGGCTCGACCATCGGCCCATTCATTGCCACCCGCATTGGGATTCCAACCGTGGATGTCGGCATCGGCCTGCTTTCGATGCATTCGGCACGCGAAATGAGCCACGTGTCAGACCACTACTATCTGTCGTCTGTTCTCACCAGCTACTGGGAGGGCGCGTGAGCTACTCCACCGAAGATTTCATTTCTCTTGTCAGTATTTTCAAAGCGCTGGGATCAGAAAAACGTTTAGAAATCCTCCGACACCTATTCGATTCGCCCAAGTGCGTCCACGAGCTCTGTCAAGAAATTGAGATCTCTCAGCCGCTCGCGTCACAGCATCTCAAGGTGCTGCGAGACGCAAATATTATCCGCGCACAACGCAAAGGTCGCGAGAACATGTACGTCGTGACCGATCATCATGTGCGCGATTTGGTGATTGAAACCATTGAGTACCATCGGAGCAAACGCGAGGGTTCGTCCTAGCCTAAAGCACTGAAGATCACCGGTACGAGAAGGATTTTGAACACGATCGAACTGGCGAATAGCGCCGCGTAAGAGGCTTCGATCCGCTCGTCAGCAACGCGCGCTGAGGCCGCTTGCAAGATAGCGGGTTGGCCGAGGAAACCGGCGATCCCTCCAGCGGTGCGCGGGCCGGACAGTTTAAGAAATCGTCCCGCAATCGCGAGCGCTCCGGCAGATACGAGGACGATCGCGACCGAAAGTAGCGCTGCTTTGGCTCCGACGGAAGTTGTCGCCACTGCTTTGAACTCCGGCCCGGCACCAAGTCCGAGGGCGGCGAGGAAAAACAGTAGGCCCATTTGCCGAATCGTTAAACTGGCGGCCTCAGGCATCGACCACACGAGCGGGCCGGTACGTCGAAGCGCCCCGAGCATAATTCCGACAACGAGGGGGCCTGCCGCCGCACCGAGAGAGAACAGGACTCCGCCGGGAAGAGGAATCGATACCAGACCCAGCCCCATGCCGAGAACCAGGCCGAGGCCGAGCGCCAACGCATCGACTTCGCTGACGCTGCGTTCGGAGTTTCCAAAGAAATCTGCCACCGCCTGAAGTTCTTCGCCCGGTACCGCAACCGCCACGTCATCGCCTGGGGCTAAGGCGAGATCGTCGGTGGCGAGAAGTTCGAGATCGCCGCGCTTTACCCGGGTAACGACTGCTCCAAAGCGCACCGGCATATTGAGCTCGGCGATTGTGCGTCCAGCGATTTCTGGGTTGGATACGGTGAGACGTTCGAAGTCGACACTTCTGCGATCGTCCGCCAAGTGCTCGTCACTTTCGACACCAACGATGCCGATCGCTTCCTCGACGTTAGCCGCAGTTCCCACGATGACGACGAGGTCGCCCGGTTGCAGATCTTCTGCTGGGACAACGACGCGCGTTTTGTCCGCACGACGCAAATATGACATGCGCACTCGTTGTTCCCGCCACGGTTGCACGTTACGGACGTTGATCGCGTGTTGTACGAGTGCGGTGCGGGCGGTGAGGCCAGCTCCCGCAAGCGACGGGGTGTCGTTTTCTCCTGCCCACGGCCGCGTCACCACGATGGTGACGATGAGGATTCCGATAACGACGCCCGCCGGATAACCGACCGCGTATCCAGCTCCCGGTTCAGCCGACCCCGTGACTCGTAGGGCGGAGTCAAGAGCCGGCGCCGACGTGAGCGCTCCGGTGTAGAGGCCGGTGGTCAGTTCGCGGGGGATGTCGAGCCATCGCCCTCCCGCGATTGTGACGACAGCACCGACCGTTGCCATGACAGCCGCCGCGCCAATGAGTGGGGCCTGGGCTCGTAACTGTGCCATGAAGGTAGCGCCAGCACCAATCCCAACAGCGTAGACGAAAAGGGCGAGGCCGATCGATTGGAGTATCCCCATATTGGCACCGAGGTCAGGATTGGCGGCCGACAGCGCAAGTCCGACGAAGAGCGCGCCGGCCGCACCGATCCGCAGAGGGCCGATTTTGACCTGCCCCAACGCGGCGCCGCAGGCGACGACGATGAAGAATGTGAGAACGGGGTTGTGGGAAAGAATCTCGAACACGCTTCTAGCCTAATCCACGACGATGATTCCGCTAAGTTTCCCTCCCCACCCAAGGTACAGGGTAGGTGCGGTTTGGGGTATTGAGCGAAGTGCAAATACCCCAAACCTGTACCTTGGTGTGTGGCGGGTTAGCATGGGGCTATGGGGAGTGAGCAAGGCAAAGGTCGCGCCTCGTCATCGGGGCCAGCGGGCACTGCAGACAGTGTCCGCGTCGATACCTGGTTGTGGAGCGTCCGCCAAGTCAAATCTCGTTCGCGAGCCACCGCTGCATGCAAAGCGGGGCACGTCAAAATCAACAACATCACCGCCAAGCCCTCTCAGCATGTCAAAGTGGGAGATACCGTTCGCTACCGGTTCGAAGGCTTCGATCGCGTCCTCGAAGTCACACGGATTATTCGCACCCGGGTGGGCGCACCGATCGCTGTCACCTGCTACGTCGACCACTCCGAGCCGCGGCCAGATCCCTTCATGCTCATGGGGATACCGCGCCGCGAGCGCGGAACGGGCCGGCCCACCAAACGCGAACGCCGCCAGTTGGATGCTCTGCGTGGTCGAGATGCGAACTTTGGCCGCGGCCGTTAGTCGCTACTCGCCGATGAGACGCTCAATCGGGCGGACAATAGATACCGCGCGATTCCACGTCCCGTACACCTGGCGAAGTGAAGCACCCGAGGGCACGCGGGTTTCCTGATCGCGCGACCACCGAGTGTACGCCGAATATGAGGGAGTTATGCCGGTCTGCTCGCAGTGATCGAAGAAGTTCCGCAACGCGGTCTCCCGGTCACTGTCGGTAAACCGCGCATTGAGCCTGCCGAGAGAGCCATCTTTCGCCGCCGCAAGTCCGCACGTCTCCATCGCGGTACTCCACCGGCCTCCCAATCGCGTAATGAGCGTCTGTGAGGTCGGCGGCCACAGCTGTACGCCTTTGGCGGACATGAGGCCGAGCTCCTTGAGAATTTCTGCTCGCCGGGCATTATATTTCGTAACCGACAAAGTGACGTCATTCCGCTCGACATACGCCTGGTTTGCGAGCGCCTGACGAACTATTCGCCGAGCCTGTTTCTCGTGATTAACCACCCGCAAACGCTTCAAAACCGAAATTAGTTGAGCGGCTTCTTCATCGGTTGCAGCAGGAGCATCGTCAATCGAAACATCGGGCAAGAAGGGGGTGAGAGCATAGTAGACCGCTGTTTTTAACAGTGGCTTTGTAAAAGTACCGTGGTCAGCCATGGATGGATTACCTTAACGCTGTGTATCGTTCTGATCTGTGCTTAGCACCATCGTATCAATGTATATACACCCACTGATAAGGCTTGAAATTTAAACTAAAATTTGGCGACTCGCATGATAGAAAACTCGTCATGCTATGTCGCCTGACGGGCCACTGCTCAAAGTAAAACGGGGGGTCGTGCTGACCATTATAGGATTCCAGCTCATCGCCACTTCCACCTCACCTTACTTACCCAAAATGAATGCTCGAATCATTGACGAAGGTGCTGTTGTCGGCGACACTTCAGCGATTTGGCCCCTCGGTAGCATTACGCTGGTATTTGCGCTGATCCAAGGGGTTTTCCCCCGGTTTTACCACTGTTTTGCGACTCAACTGACAATGGGTCTGGAGCACGTTCTCCGGCGACGCCAGTTTGCGCACGATCAAACACTGCCGTCTTCACACCTCTCTCTATTTGGACTCCCTTCTCTCACTACGCGAAACACCAATCCTGTGCAGCAGGTACACATGATCGCCATGATGACAATGACGATCATGGTGACCGCCCCGACCATGGCAGTTGGAGGCATTGTCATGGCACTGCGCCAAGACACCACCGTGTCCCAACTTCTGCTCGTTGTCGCCCCCCCCGCACCGAAAGCGTCATTCACCACGCGATGGAAAAACTCCAGGAAGTGCGAACCTCATTCGTCCCCCCCCACCCGACTCGCCACGATTCGCAATGCCGACACCATCCTCGTTCTCAAAAATGGCGACGTCGTCGAACAGGGAAACGCCGCGGAACTACTCAAAGTCAACGGAGCATACGCGCACTTGTACCAAGCGCAGTTCGCCCGACAGCGAGCAGTGGAACTCTCCCTCGCTTTTCCCCTAGGCTGGCAATAGATTTCGAAGGAGGAGCAATGAGCAATCACACCGTTCCCGCACTGACCATGCACCATGGTTTAACTATTCCCCAGTTCGGGCTCGGCACCTTCAAAGTGCCGCCCGAGGAGGCCCAACGCGTCGTCGAAGATGGCGCCGCCGTTGGCTATCGGCACTTCGATACCGCGCAGATGTACCGCAACGAGAAAGAAGTCGGTCTCGGTCTCGCAGCTTCCGGCCTCGCCCGCAGTGACTATTTCTTGACGACGAAGCTCAACAACTCCAATCATGAGCCGGACGATGCCCGCCGCTCGTTCGACCAGTCCCTCGTCGACCTGGGCGTCGACTACGTTGATCTCTTCCTCATCCACTGGCCCCTACCAACACTGTACGGAGGCGACTTCGTCTCGACCTGGAAGGTGTTGGAAGAATTCTACGCCGACGGACGCGCCCGCTCGATCGGCGTGTCTAACTTCCTTGAACACCACCTCCAGCCGATCCTCGATCAATGCGATATCGTTCCGATGATTAACCAGGTGGAGAGCCACCCGAACCTACCGATGACTGCGCTCCACGACTTCCACGACGAGCACGGAATCCTCACCCAAGCGTGGTCGCCGCTCGCTCGCGGTCGACTTGTCGACAATCCGGTGCTCCAGCGCATCGGATCCCAATACGGCAAAACCGCATCGCAAGTCGCACTTCGCTGGGCAATTCAACGCGGCGACATTGTGTTCCCCAAGTCCATGCATCAAGAACGCATGGCGGAAAACATCGACATCTTCGACTTCGAGCTGAACGAGGACGACATGGCTGCCGTGTTCGGACTCGACCAGGGTGAAGCCGGCCGCACCGGATCCCACCCCAATACGATGGACCGCGTATGAGTGAACCTGTACCGTCGTCGCCTCCCGTTCCTTCTGGGGCGGGTAGGCGTCGATACCTCTCGGCTCTCGGCGCACTCGTTATTCTCGCGATTCTCGCTATTGCCCTCTCCGTTTTCGACGGTTACGCGAAACACCAAACCGCGGCCGAAATTCGCTCAGCCATTGAAAGCCGAGAGGACATTGCGGTCTCCGGTCTCACCACCAGCATCGACGGCTTCCCTTTCCTCACCCAGGTGTTGCACGGAGAGCTCAAACAGATTACTGTCTCAGCCGATAATCTCGACGTTACAAGTGAGGCGGATAAGCTCTCTCTTGGCCCGACAACCGCTCGCATCGCAGGAATAGAAACCTCTCCACCGCATCAAGCCCGGGTCTTTGAACTCGAGACCACGCTTCCCTACTCTGAAATTGAACGAATCATCGCCGAACAAGGCCTTCACGTGACCGTCGCAGCCTGCGAGGACAAACTGTGCGCGAGCGGGGAGGCGCTCGGACTTACCCTCACAGCACAGTTCGACATTGTTCCCATGACGAATGGCCGCGGCATTACCATTCCAATAGCCGACATTAAAGCAGGTAGCTTATCTATCGATCTCTCCAGCATGACGTCACAACGATCGCTGGCTATTCCAGTTGATCAGATTCCACCCGACCTCACCCTCACCGACACCACAATCGCGCCCGACGGAGTTACCCTCCGCATCAATGGAACCAACGTTGACCTCGATGCACTCGATGATTGGGATCCGGGCACCTAAAACGAGAACCTGACAATACCCTGGTACCGACATCTCGTGAGACGGTGCTACCTGCCACTAAGAATTTCCGGTAGGTTCAGTCTCATGACTTCAAAATCTCTCGATCAGCTTCTTGCAAATATGGATGTCAAATCCCAGGGCATCTACGTTTTTGTTGCCCTTGACGAAGTTCCCGAAGGCGTAGAACCTTTCGCCACCGTCCGAGAGTTCGAAGGTGTCACCATCGTCATCTCCGAAGATCGTGCTGAAAAAGCCGGGCTATCCACCGAAAACCGCTTCGCCCGCATCAGTCTCGACATCCCCTCCTCTCTCGAATCGATCGGCATGGCCGCCATGATTTCGCAGACCCTCGCGGCACGCTCAATCACCTGCAACTTACTCGCCGGATTCCACCGAGATCACCTTTTCGTGCAGGTCGACAAAGCCGACGAAGCATTCGAAATCCTCCGCGATCTCAAAGAACAAGCTAAAGGGTGGCTCCCGAACTAAGCCCCGGATAAGTCCGATACCCCGAACCGAGAGTTTTCCCGCGCGCAGATTACGCCCCGCTGTCAAAACTCCACTAGGGTGGAACCATGTCCAAGGACCAAAAGGAAACCCAAGCACTCGTTCGGATGGCCGACGGTACTGTCAAACAAAAGAATCTTTTGACAGGAACGGAGGTGTGGACGGTCCCAGGACGCGGTCATCGACCTCTGACCGCTCCGACACAAAACGTCGAACCGATCGACCCTGAGTTCCACGGCAAACATTGCGCATTCTGCGAAAAACGCTACCTTGAGACACCCCCCGAAAAAGCCCGCGTCGTGCGGAGCAACAGCGGTAACTGGGACACCTTGCGCAACGTCCCGGCCTCCAAACTCAACGCGACTACCGCAGAGTTCCGTCGGATTCCTAACCTGTTTGAGATCGTTTCGTACAACTACTGGCATCTCAACCACGCCCACGTCCCCTCCGAGAGCCAACACCGCCACATGGCCGAATATCTCGCGGACCCTACCGGCTACGATCACGTCATGCGCGTGGTCAAAACCCGACTCATGGCATCAGGAGCAACACCCGACGAAGTTACCGAGCTTGACGATTCACAACTCCTCCCCCAAGCCACCGGTTTCTTCGCCGGCGGTCACGACGTCGTCATTGCGAAGAACCACTTCGAACCCGGTGCGCAAACCACCGCCGAGCTCGCCTCTTCCGGCACTCTCACGCCCGAAGAGCACTTCCACTACATGGACTTCACGGCAGGCACTATGGCCGATCTCTACACGCTTAACAAGAATGTGCGCTACGTTGCCTGCTTCCAGAACTGGCTTAAACCAGCCGGCGCTTCATTCGACCACCTGCACAAGCAGCTCGTCGCTATCGATGCTCACTCAGTGCAAACAGAGGCCGAACTCCAACGCCTACGCAAAGATCCCGAGATCTACGAGAAGATCATCAAGGTTGCGGCAACCCGCAAGCTCCTACTCGCTCAAAACGAACACGCTGTCGCCCTCGCCGGCATCGGACACCGCTACCCATCGATCGCTATCTGGCCACTCGGACCATCGTGCAACCCGTGGGAAGCCGACACTGCGCAGATGCGTGGTGTCTCCGACCTCGTTCACGCGATCCATGCCGCTACCGGACGTGACGTTCCCTGTAACGAAGAGTGGTACCACCGGCCGCCCGACGTCCCCTCCCCCATGCGCTGGAGATTGCTCATCAAATGGCGGATCTCAACACTTGCGGGATTCGAAGGCGGTACCCGCATCTATCTCAACACGATCGACCCGTGGGGGGTGCGCGATCGGCTCCTGCCCGAACTCGAACGACTCCGCAATGAAGGTCGGATAGCCCCCATGCGAATCGGCGACGAATGTAAGGTCGGCCCCGAAGACCTGCGATAAACGCATTCGGCACCCTCGGGGTCGCCGTGCCATAGTAGATAGCATGCTCGAGGATATTTTCAGTGGTCTGAGAAGCGCCGCCGACCAAACATCAAATATCGGCGAAAAGACGCTCATCACCGTAGCTCTCATTCTCATCGTGTGGCTACTCATCAAAGTGATGCGGATCGTGCTCCATCGAATTATTCCAGCCGAACGCATCTACTTCCTCACCCAACGCACGATCTTTTGGATCCTGACGCTGGGAACCGTCGTGCTCATCGGCCTCATCTGGTTTAAGGCACTCAACTTCCTCGTATTCGGTACCGGCGCGCTCATCGCCCTCGTAGGCCTCGCGATGAAGGACCTGGTTCTCAACATCATTGGTTTTGCCTTTATCGAGTTCAAACGCCCGTTCAAAATCGGTGACCGCGTACAAATCGGCGACTCGTACGGGGATGTACGCGATATCCAGCTATTCCAGTTCGCCCTCATCGAAGTCGAAGGCGACAATCGCCTATCAACCAAGAATCAAACCGGGCGCACGGTGTATATTCCCAACCGAGAGATTTTCCTCAAACCGCTCATCAACGACAACTACGAATTCAAATTCGTGTGGACGGATATCACCGTTCCCATCACCCACCAATCAAACGTCGATAAGACCAAACAGATTCTTGGCGTTGCCGCGAAAGAATACATGAACGGATTGCTGGAAGAGGCCTCAGAAAAAGATCTGCAGCGTTTCCACGACGCCCTCGATATGTTTGACTCGACCAAAGCACCCGGCATTACCATGACACTCGACGGCTCAGGAATCGACATCACGCTTCGGTTCCTCTGCCCGCACAACCAGATTGCGAAAGCACAATCAATGGTGTGGGAGGACGTCCACCGACGCATCCAACTCGTTGACGATATCGCCTACTCACCAACCGTGTACCGTATCTATCAATCAGGCCCGGACAGTCCAATCTCATGACCCCGAGTGCGCTCAACAGTCCGCGCGGGTACGCAATAGGTGTAGCAACCCACGTTGCCTGGGGTTTCTTTCCACTCTATTTCTCGCTGCTCCACCCGGCCGGAGCGTTTGAGGTGATCGTCCACCGCGCGGTATGGGGACTGGCCTTTTGTCTGGTGGTTCTCACCGTCACTCGCCGGTTCTACCAGGTCAAAGACTTGCTCCGTGAACGCCGCACCGTAGCCCTGCTGGCCGTGGCCGGTTTCTTCGTCCTCAACAACTGGACAATATACGTGTGGGCTGTGATGAACGATCACACCGTTGACGCCGCTCTCGGGTACTTCATTAACCCTCTGCTCACGGTTTTCTTAGCCGGGACAGTCCTTAAGGAACGTCTAACTAAACCGCAGACCGTTGCTGTCTTATTCGGAGTTGCCGCTATTGTCGTCATGGTTATTGGATTGGGCCGGATCCCCTGGGTTGCTATCGGTCTTCCCGCGACATTCGCGTTCTACGGCCTCATCAAGAAACGAGTGTCGACAACCGCACCCGTCGTGGCAGGCATGGCCATTGAAACCGCTGCCGTAACGCCGCTGTTACTGGGCTATTTCGCGTGGCTCGCCTGGGGTGGGAATACCTCACTACAGCTACTTGCGCGCGAGGGTAGCAGTGGTTTCGAGATCTCAGGGCACTTCATGCTCCTCGTGGGTAGCGGTATTCTCACCGTCGTTGTCCTCATGATGTTTGCCTCTGCCGCGCGGCTACTGAATCTAGCCGTACTTGGGCTCTTGCAATACATCGCGCCCATTATGCAGCTCCTCATTGGCGTGCTCATTTTTCACGAACACATGGAACCCGCCCGTTGGATCGGGACAGGATTGATATGGATCGGTCTTGTCGTCTTGACGTGGGATTCACTTCGCCGCCATCCCGCGTAGGGTGGTTTGTGTTGTGGGGTTTAGTGGGTTTCCCAGGGGTTTGTGGTGAGGTGGGCTTTGCCGATTTTGGTGTGTATTGGTTGGGGGTAGGTGATGTGGGTTTGGCGTACGTGCTGGTAGGTTTGGGTGATACCTGCGATGGTTATTTCTACTCCCCATGTCACTGTTGCTTCTGGTGTGAAGTCGCCTTCGCTGTTATAGGTGTATTCCACCGCGTGATCAGGCCATGACGCTCCCGCGTGATCGGTATGCACCGGTGGTGCGCCTGGTTCAAACACCACATCAAACCCGGTAGCAAACCACTCCAGGTGTGCTGGTAAGCCACCAAAGACACCCTCAGTAGTGGTGTTGGTGATAGTGAAGTACCCAACTGTGGGAATACCGGTATACACCCATCCTTGATCAGGTTGGATCACCAGTTCCACCTGTGGGGTGCTGGCATGGTCTAACACGGTAGAGGCCAGGTCTTCGAACACCACCTGCCC
>JAUNVP010000014.1 GCA_030537615.1 Actinomycetaceae bacterium
TGCAGATCATGGAGTTGCACGTTGGCGTCGCGCGCCCAGTCGAGGAGTTCCGTCAGATCCTTTTGCAGTTCACGAGTCTGGGTCGTAACAAACCCATCGCCGGAGGTTGAATATTGGGCAAATGCCGCAGGCAGTGGGGTATCGGTGCGAAATGTGATGGTTCCTGGATAGCCGGCGACTACTGCTTCGGGTGTGCCCGCTCGAGCTATTTGCCCCCTGTGCATGATGGCGAGGCGTTCACACAGTGTCTCAGCTTCTTCGAGGTAGTGGGTGGTCAGAACGATGGTGGTGCCCGATTGATGCAGTTCGCGAATGAGACTCCACGTATTTCGTCGAGATTCGGGATCGAGGCCGGTGGTGGGCTCATCAAGGAAGAGGAGCTTCGGGTTTCCCAGGATGGCGCATGCCAGATCCAGTCGGCGTACCTCTCCGCCGGAGAGGGCTTTGACCCGGGTTCTTGTTTTGTGGCCGAGCCCTACCTTGTTGATGACTTCTTCGATGGGGAGGGGATTGCTCAGCGTACCGGCCCACATTTTCACTGTTTCTTTGACGGTGAGGTCGGTGGGGAATCCGCCCTCTTGCATCATGACGCCTTGGAAAGGACGGATTTTCCTACGGTTTTTGCGTGGATCGAGGCCGAAAACTCGCACCGTGCCCTTGGTGGCAGGAACGAGCCCTTCGAGAACTTCAAGCGTGGAGGTCTTCCCCGCGCCATTGGTTCCCAGGAGGCCGAAGATTTCGCCCTCCACAATTGATAGATCGATCGAATCGACAGCGGTGAATTTCTTTCCGTATATCCGCGTTAGCTGGTTAGCTACAACTACTTCTTTTCTGTTCATATCCCCATCGTCTGCGAGGGGCTAAGTCTGCGGTAGTAACGGCTGTCATGACTTCACGTGCATCTCTCATCCGGCCCCCATGACAAATCTCATGAAGGTACAGGGTGAGTGAGTTGTGGGCGGGGCGAGGCGGGTAAATTCATCAACCCTGTACCTTATGTGAGGGCGGGGAAAGGGAGGGTGATCTGCGCAAACGGGGCTATTTCGCAGTATTTTTGCGGCCTCGTCGCATACAATAAAATGTCCGTCGCGGATTGAACAAAGGAGTTAACCATGGCGATGTACACCGGATATAAAGCTCCCAGTGGAAATACCAATACGAAAATTAACTGTCGTCACTGTGGCGCGCCGTTCTATATCAATCGTGGATTCACCCAAGCGAACGGCGAGTGGAACTGCCCCTACTGTGGGCGCGAGAACTAATCTCCAACGCCACGAAGGTACAGGGTGAGTGATTTTTGAGGACGTTGCGGGCGTACACATGCGACAACCCTGTACCTAGGTGAAAAGTGGTGGGGCCGAGAAGACTCGGCCCCACCAGTGCAATCAGTACATGTCAGCGAGCACTATTGCACAGCTTTGAGCGCGTCAATTACTTGGCTAACGACACGGTTGGCAACGTCGTCGCCTTTGGCGCGCATCGCGATCTTCGCGTTCGGTGTATCAATCCGTTTGGGGCGGAATTCACAGAACGTGGCGCCACGGGCCTTGGTGCCGTGGAGTTCGACGGAGAGGATGCCCTCTTGTAGTTCGAACAGCTCTGGCCACAGCAAATACGCTGCCGCAGAAGGATCGTGAAGAGCCATGGGCTGTGACTTCTCCGGATCACGGATTCGCAGGTACTTCTCGAGTAAGTCCGCAACAACTTCGGCGAACTCTGAACCCACCGCGCGAATCTGATCGGCGTGCTCGGGCGTAATCTGGACCTGGTTGGTCAGATTAAGTCCGAACATTTTTAGCGGAATACCGGCGCGAATGACGGTATCGAGCGCTTCGGGATCAGCGAAAGTGTTGAACTCCGCGGCAGTTGTATGGTTGCCGAAACCATACGACCCGCCCATGAAGACCACCTCTGCGATTTTTTCCATGAGATCGGGGCGCAGGATCGCCACAACCGCAAGGTTTGTCATCGGCCCGGTGGCGAGAATCGTGAGCGGTTCTTCGGTCTCTTCGAGTGTGCGAATGAGGGCGGAAACCGCGTTTTCTTGCTCGGGTGTACGTTTGGCGGGGGCGGGCAAAGGACGATTGATCGTCCCCATACCGCCTGCGCCGAGTAATCCTTCAATGGTGCACGGTTCTTGAGCCAGGGGCTTCGCACAACCACGATAAACGGGAATATCGAACCCAAAGTTTTCAACCGCGCTGAGAGTGTTACTCGTTGTCCAGTCGAGTGAGGTGTTGCCGACCACTGTCGAGATGCCGACGATATCCACTTCTGAGCTGTGTCCGAGTAGAGCGATACAGACGAGGTCATCAAACCCGGTGTCGCAATCCATCCAGATTTTCCGCATGAGAACTCCTTTACGGACCAACGATGATCCAGGTCAGGGCGAGCGAGATAACGATACCTGCCGCCATAGGAACAACTGTGCGTGCGATGAGTCGCGACGGCGGTTCCTTTACCGATCCGCAGACGATAAGCACGACGGCTGCAACAGGAGAAACAGCTCGAGCCAGGTTGCCGATGAACTGCAGTGGAAGGGTAAGGAGGGCGCCATTGATACCGACATTTGTCGCCACTTGCGGTGCAATTTCTACCAGCGAGTAGAACGGAGCTACACCGCCCGTGAGCAGGGCAAGTAGAAGCATAA
The DNA here is from genome assembly GCA_030537615.1 of Actinomycetaceae bacterium. GTDB lineage: Bacteria > Actinomycetota > Actinomycetes > Actinomycetales > Actinomycetaceae > Gleimia. Next base: position 2,651 of record JAUNVP010000014.1, read on the forward strand.
TTCCCGAGAATCCGAGGAAGAGAATCCACGCTGCGCCCGGAAGGTTGGAAACGGCGCCGGACAGAGCATCGATAAGCCCCATTTGAACGATACCTTCAACAAGTACGTTAGCGGCGACAACCAAAGCAACGACTGCGCCGAAACCGGTTCCCATGCCGCGGAAGAAGATCATCATGTCTTCGAGGGGAGCTCGGATAGAACGTTTCCGGATGGCTTCGGCGAGCATGGCGAGAAGCACAGAGATGAGTGTGACAGGTACGAGATCGGCCTTAATTGAAATTTCCATGACAAACCCAAGTAAGAATGGGATGAGCACCATAAGAAGCGGTAGAACTGGGAAAAGTGCGTACCAGCGAGGTGCGCTGATTTCCTCGAGATCTTCAGGTATTTCCGCAACAACAGTGCTATGGCCAAGGGAAAGCCCCTGGGCAATCGCTCGCTTGTCCATGTACTTCTGCCAGAAATAGTGCACAACGCCAATAGCAATAAGTGTTGGAATCGAAATGGCAGCGTGCATACCAAATACGTACTGGTCGAGTTCAAGGCCGAGCCGGTCGGCAGCAATGACATTGTCGGCCCCGAGCGGGGTCGGCATAATCGTTGCCGTGGTGGCAATGACGGCTGCCGCAGTCAGTGGCGTAAGACCGGCACCAACGAGAGCGGGGAAGAGTGTGGCAAGAAGTAGCACGGCGAGTGAGGACGCCGAAGGTACGGCTAGCGACATCACGTTTCCAACCCAGAAGGTGAGCGGAACGAGAAGATATTTAACCTTGAGCTTAAGTAACGGTTTAGTCAGCAAATCAACAGCAACCGCATTTGCTCCAATGTGGGTCATGTAGGCCGAAAAGCCGAACAAGACCATAATGATCATACCGATTCCGGCTGTTGTTTGAGCCAGAATTTGGGCTATGAAGCCGAATTGGTTGAGGAAGACGTTACCAGCATCAGCAACCTCGTAGTGCCCGGTTTCAGTGTGACCAAGTAGCGGCGCAGCGAGCAGAATGATAAGACCGCCGATAAAAAGTGCGACTGTCGCATTTACTTTGCGCGCAATCGCGAATCCCGTGATAAAGATAGCTATCACGATGACGAGTGATTCTAGAAGCATCACTTTCTCCTTCGAAAGCTAGATTGTGAGATGGGTTCTCAAGTGTGCTGAACAGTGGTGGCGAGCTCTTCGACATATTCGGGAGTAACCGAATAGCCTTGAGCGCCGCGTGCCATACACACCTGGGAGGAGAGAGCTGTTGCGAAGCAAACTGCTTCGACAAGACTTTGATTTGAGGCCAGAGCGTGGGAGAGTGCGCCGACAAAAGCGTCGCCTGCTCCGGTTGTATCGACGACATCGACTCGAAGCGGATCGATTCGTGCCTCAACATCCGCCGTACGTATGACAGAGCCTTGGGCTCCGAGGGTGGCTATGACATCGCACCCGAACTTGTCGTACAGACGTGATGCATAGTGGTAGATATCATCCTCGTGACCGAGGAGCATGGCCGCTTCCGTCTCGTTAACGACGAGTAGGTCAATGTTCTCCAAAACACTCACATCCGCGGTTGCTGGTGCCGCATTGAGAATGGTGAAGGCACCGCGTTCTTTGGCTTTGTGAGCACATTCTTTGACCGCTGGAATGGGGATTTCTAGCTGGAATACGACAAGGTCACCGCGGGTGATTTCGTCGAAAGCGCTTGCGCAGCTTTGCGCACTGGTTGCTTCATTCGCGCCAGAAGCGACGAGAATTGCGTTCTCACCTGCGGTTTCGACCTGTACGAAAGCCTGACCGGTCATGTAATCGTTTACAGAATTGAGATGTCTGAGACAGAGATTATTTTCTGTAGTCAGCTCGTCTGTAAGAAGGTCTGCAAGGTGGTCATCTCCCACGGAACCGACCATAAACGTCTCAGTTCCCATGCGGGCGCAGGCGACAGCCTGATTAAGACCTTTGCCTCCCGGTCGATAATCGATCGTGTCGATCATCTGCGTTTCCCCAGGTCGAACGATATGATCGACGCTTAATGCGAGATCAACATTCAGGCTACCAATGACGAAAACACGAGTCATGGCACACACCTCGACTCGACGCTCCCGGAAATGTTCGGTAGCGAAACTGTGATTACTGGTATTAACGAGTTTCTCATAGGACTCCATCCCCGTTGATGAAAAGGTTTACATTCATAAAGTAGTGGCATGAACGGATCATGTCAATAAGTGCATGTCACCGGTTTGTCGATTGGCGCTTAATCAAAGTTCCCGGGATACGGACAATATCGTGACTGCTCAGTCGAATCTCTTGCCTGGGGGAATCGACGAGATCAAGTAGATGAGTGACTGTAGCATTAACGATTTGCTCAACCGGCTGCTCGAGTGTGGTCAGCGTCGGCGAGACAAACTTCGTCAAAGACAGGCCATCGAATCCGGCGACAACAACATCTTCAGGTACCCGACGACCCGATTTGATCAGTGCCCGAATCGCACCGACCGCCATGAGATCATTGGCGGCAAAAATACCGTCAACCGCGAAGCCATCTGCTAAAACTTGTTCGACAGCGGCAAAACCCGAGTCGAAAGTAAAGTCACCTGACACTACACGAGTCTCCTGCGCGGTCTGAGATGACTGGGCGATACCGTCATAGAATCCTTGAGTTCGCTTGACCGTCACATCAAGATCCTGCAATCCCGAGATATGGAGAAGTCTGGTTGCTCCAACTTCAAGCAGATGTTGCGTGACAATACTCGCGCCGTGCACGTTGTCCACCTGGTACGTGGACTCAACTGTGAAACTTGGAGTCCGGTCAAAGGCAACAACGGGGATTCCAAGATCAACTTTATGGGGGACCACGAGACGGGGAAGGCGCTGATCGACTAATGCAATCCCTTCCACTGCTCCCGATCGCGCAAGATAGTGGCAGGCACGTAGCGGATCGTCGTCGACGCGTACGAGGACAGAATAACCGCGTTTTTCGGCCTCGATACTGGCGGCCTCAATGAGAGAAGGAAAGAAGGGGTTGGAAAGCTGGGGGAGGACGAGGCCGATTGAACAGGCGCGTGCTTTGCGCAGCGCACGAGCACTGGAAGCGGGGACAAAATTGAGAGCTTCAACTGCGGCAAGAACGCGTTTTCGCGTCTCCTCTTTCACGATGTCAGGTTCATTGAGCGTGCGCGAAACGGTCGCGAGTGAAACACCCGCGAGTTTAGCTACGTCATGAACCGTCGGCATAGATACTCCAAAGCGAATGTGGGGGATGAGATGTTGCTAGTGTACGTCCTCAGTCCCGCGCTTGTTGTCCAGTCGCGAATGCTCACCACCCAAGGTACACGGTTACCAGTTTTGAGGGGTAGGGAGGGCGCGTCAGGACTGTTACCCTGTACCTTGGGTTGATTGCCCGAGAAATTGGTTTGATTAGGGGGTGTCCGCTGTGGATCCGATGATTTTTGTTGCAGCAATCCCCCTGCTCGTCGCCGTTTCTGGAGTGTGGATGTATCTTCGTTACTCGAAGAAAGCGGACAGGCAAGCCGAGGAAGAAAAAGACGCACGTACGTACGATCGACGCCCGAGGCTGTAAACCTGTACCTTGGTGGCCCTGAACTTGTGGAGTGCGTGACCAGAAGGAGTCCACATGCTCGTTCGCACCTTGCGTGATAGCGCCGAAGTGGGTGCTTACTTTGACTTACGTTATCGAGTATTTGTGCTCGAACAAGGGGTAGCGCCCGTCCTCGAAATTGATGCGCGCGACTTTGCACCGAGAAACAGAACGATCCCGATCGGCTTATTCATCAACAACAGACTCGTTGCTGGAGCCCGCCTACTGATCGATAGCCCCACCCACATTCACATTGGCCGCGTCGTCGTTGAACCCGAGCAGCGAGGCCGGGGGCTCGGTCACGCGATCATGCGTGGCTTGGAAAGCATTGCCCAAGACGCCCTCGGCAATCCGCCCAAAATCACGCTCGAGCTCGATGCGCAAACCCGCGCCCTTGGTTTCTATCAATCGCTCGGCTACACGGCCTTTGGCTCCGAATTTGATGACGCGGGAATCCCGCACCGCTCGATGGTTAAGACGATAGGTGTCACCTATCGGCCGCATAGCGTCTAGTTCTCCGACAACGATTTGGTAACAACTTCATGCCAGCTAATGGGCATAAAGTGCGTGATAGCCGCCCAAACGCGGAGAAAACCGCGGTAAATGTCCGTACGCCTGTATCGTGGCGAGGATTTGTGAGGACGAACTCGGGAGCAGTGAACACATACGATCTTCGCGAACGCCCACACGTTAGGACAAAAGTCCGTAAAATCTTTCACAGCGTGTATCCTCGATCACACGTGTATCGATGGTCAACGTGGTCCTCGACACTCTCCCGCCGCGTTGCTTGGCATCGTCGAACAGTCGCATGGATCTATCTGAAGAAGTGTGTAAGCACAGGGAGGTGGAAACGTCAGTGAACGACCAGTCAAATCGTGACTTTGGTATGGACGCGCAACGTCCTGACAGCGTTCAGTCGGAGTTCACGAACCGTTCACCCGCAACCTCTACAGTCGGCGGCTTGCAGTCAACTGCTACCGACATCGGTCAGGGGCCGAGTAGAAAAGTGAAACGGTCCGACAGGCCCGACAACCGTGAATGGCTTCTCGCTGCGGTACTCCTCGTCCCCAACCTCGTTCTATTACTCTCCTTTACCTATCGCCCACTGGTCGACAACGTTCGCCTATCATTTACCAACTGGAACGTATCCTCGCCGACCGCTGACTGGATTGGCTTTGCCAACTACCGCACCTGGTGGAACCACCCCTCAACCTGGCAGGTACTATCGAATACGCTGATCTTCACCGTGGCCACCGTGTTCGGATCAATACTCCTTGGCCTATTCCTCGCCATGGTGCTCGACCAGAAAATCAAGGGACGGAACTTCGTTCGATCCGTCGTCTTTGCGCCGTACATTATCTCCGGTGCCGCCATCGGCGTCGCCTTCCAATTCGTGTTTGAACCCAACTTCGGTCTCATTGCCGACGTCCTCGCACGGTTTGGGGTGGCTTCTCCCGACTTCTACCAAGAACCCACGTGGGCGCTGTTCATGGTGACGGTGACCTACATCTGGAAGAATCTCGGGTACACGTTTGTCATTTACCTCGCTGCATTGCAGGGTCGGCGCAAGGACCTTGATGAAGCCGCTGAGATCGACGGCACGAACCAGTGGAGACGCATCACCCGCGTTATTCTCCCGCAGTTGAGGCCGACGACGTTCTTCCTATCCATCACCGTGCTTCTCAACTCCATGCAAGTGTTCGACATCATCAACGTGATGACCCGCGGCGGACCGCAAGGCAATACGACAACTACCATGGTGTACCAGGTCTACCAAGAGACTTTCGTTAACAACCGAGCGGGATACGGAGCCACGGTCGCCACCATCCTCTTTATCATCCTGCTTATCATCACCATGATTCAGGTGCACTTCATGCAGCGAGGTGAACAATGAGAATCTTTGGAATCGGCAAAAAAGACGCCGCCGTGACTCACGAAGAAGAAGTGAACTACGTGGGACAAACCGTCACTTTCAAAGTGATCGGCTACATCGCAATGTTTTTCTCCCTCGCACTTATTCTCGTACCGATCTACTGGATCGTCCTCGCGTCCTTCAAGACTCCGGGTGACATCTACGTTAATCCAGCAACCTACTGGCCTAACCCGCCGACCGTCGACAACTACATCACCGTGCAGACAGATCTCGCGTTCAACACGTATCTGCGCAACTCGATCATCATCACCGTATTCCTATCGAGCATTAAGATCGCACTCGGTGTGACCTCCGCATATGCACTCGCACTCCTGCGGTTCCCCGGACGCAACCTCATATTCCTCATGGTGATTGCCTCACTGATGGTGCCCAACCAGATCACCGTGATCTCCAACTACGCACTTATCGCATCGCTAGGACTGCGTAATACGTTCCTCGGCATTATTTTGCCGCTCGCGGGAACCGCATTCGGCACCTTCCTCATGCGCAACCACTTCCTGTCTCTCCCCACAGAAGTCATCGAGGCCGCGCGCATGGACGGTGCCGGCCCCGTCAAACTGCTCTTCCGTGTAGTTCTCCCAATGTCCTGGCCGACCTTGTCCGCCTTTGCGCTCATCACCATCGTCAATGACTGGAATGAATACCTTTGGCCATTCCTCATGTCTGATGATGAGCGTACAGCGCCCATCCAAATCGGCCTTACTTTCCTCCAGAACAATGAGGGTCTCACCAACTGGGGCCCCGTCATGGCGGGAACTGTCCTCGCGGTCATTCCCGTCCTCATCGTGTTCCTTATTCTCCAAAAGAACATGATTAAGGGCCTCACCTCCGGAGCAGTCAAGGGGTAATCCCTGACCTCGAGGCCAGCACCTAGAAAGGTAAAATCACATGAAACTGACCCGCATATTTGTAGGGGCTCTCGCCGCCGGAAGCCTCGTGCTTTCCGGATGCGCTGGAATGGGGACCTCCGGTGGCTCAAACGAATCGAGCACCGACGCCGATGGAAAGGTCACTCTTGACTTCTGGTCGAATCACCCAGCTAGCTCCAAAGCCCTCGAAGAAGAACTGATTAAGCGCTTCGAGGCGGAAAACCCCGATATCAAGGTGAAGCTCACCGACGCCGGGAAGAACTACGAAGAAGTTGCCCAGAAGTTCAATGCGGCACTGTCTGGAGGGCAGGTACCTGACGTCGTTATCGCATCGGATGTCACCTGGTTCAACTTTGCGCTGAACGATCAGCTCGAACCGCTCGACGACCTCCTGGCGAATAATGATGGTAATCCCGACGATTATGTCGCGAACCTCTACGACGAGTACATGTTCAATGACTCGCACTTTGCCGTTCCCTACTCTCGTTCCACACCGCTGTTCTACTTCAACAAAGACATGTGGGACGCTGCTGGTCTGCCAGACCGCGGACCGAAAGACTGGAATGAGTGGAATGATGAGTTTGCTCCCAAACTCATGGAAGCCAATCCGGGCGTTACGCCGCTTGTTATTCCGGACGGTTCAAACTACATGGACTGGTATTTCCAGGGTATGATCTGGTCGCTCGGTGGCGCATATTCCCAAGAATGGGAAATGAGCATGTCGAGCCCCGAATCAATCAAGGCCGGCGAATTCCTCCAGTCCCAGTTTGAACAGGGCTACTTCAAGGCCGCTAAAGATGCGACCGCTCCGTTCGTTTCCGGACAGGCTGCAGCCATGCTTGAATCAACCGGTTCGCTCAACGGCGTAGCCGAAGACGGCAAGGTTAACGTTGTGACCGCATTCTTGCCCAGCCCCGACGGAGTGATCGGATGCTCGACCGGCGGTGCCGGCCTCGCCATCCCAGCCAAGTCCGTTAACAAGGAAGCGGCTGCCAAGTTCATCGGTTTCATCACGAATGCAGAGAACACCGTCTACTTCTCGCAGAACACCGGTTACATGCCGGTACGCACCTCGGCCCGCGAACTTCCCGAAGTTCAGGAGTACTTCAAAGAACACCCGAACTTTAAGACAGCTGTTGAGCAACTCGACCACACCCAGAAACAAGACGTGGGACGCGCCTTCGTCTCTGGTGGTGGTATGAGGATTGGTGCGGCGCTCGACAAGATTTCGCAAGGCGCCGACGTGACCGAAACCTTCAAGGCACTCGACGCCGAACAGCAGCCGATGATCGACACCGACATCAAACCGAAACTCAAGTAACCCAAACGGTGGGGATGGCGCGATGCGGCATCCCCACCGCCTACTCTCAACTCACCACTGATTAAAAGGACACGACCGTGGCTAGTGTGACTTTCGAAAACGCCTCTCGACTCTTCCACGGCTCGGAAAAACCGGCCGTCGACAGTCTCAACCTGACCATCGAGGATGGAGAATGCGTTGTGCTTGTCGGCCCATCAGGTTGCGGCAAATCAACGTCATTGCGGATGGTCGCCGGTTTGGAACCAACGACCTCCGGACGAATTCTCATCGGCGGTCAGGATATGACCGGGGTGAGGCCGCGCTCACGCGACGTCGCCATGGTCTTCCAGTCCTACGCCCTCTACCCGAATATGACGGTGGCGCAGAACATGGCGTTCGCCCTCGAAAATGCGCGCGTGCCGAAAAAGGAGATTCGCGAGCGCGTTGACTGGGCTGCGAAAATGCTCGAACTTGATGAGCTCTTGCAACGCAAACCGTCGGCGCTCTCTGGCGGTCAGCGTCAGCGTGTGGCCATGGGGCGCGCGATCGTGCGTAAACCGACGGTTTTCTGCATGGATGAGCCGTTGTCGAACCTCGACGCGAAGTTACGCGTGACGATGCGTGGCGAGATCGCGGCGCTTCAACGCAACCTCGGGGTGACAACCGTGTATGTGACCCACGATCAGGTCGAAGCTATGACGATGGGGCATCGCGTGGCCGTCATGCGCGATGGGCAACTGCAGCAGATTGATACGCCGCAAGAGCTCTACTCCAACCCGGTTAATACGTTCGTCGCTTCGTTCATTGGCTCCCCTGCAATTACCCTGTTTACCTGCCCCGTGATTGAAGAGGGTGTCGCTGCGATGGGGACATTGAGAATTCCGTTGCCGCGTAACGTCAAGGGGGCGATCTCCGATTCGGTCATCGTGGGGATTCGTCCGGAGTCATGGACTGCGGCGCAACCCGATGAACCGGCACTCACCTTGACGACCGACATGGTGGAGATGCTCGGTTCACAAGCGTTCTTGTACGGCACGATTGCCGAGCCAGATGCGGTAGCGTCTGCACAGTCACAGACGCTGGGCTTGACTCATGAACCTCACCGGATTGCTGTCATGCTTGATCGCCGTAACCACCCGACTGCCGGTGACCTCGTGCGCATTAAACCGGTGGCAGACGAAATCTACCTCTTCGATCCTCAAACGCAGCAGGTCATTAAGTAGCTTCCGGCGACGTCTCTTTGTCGTCGCATGGTGGCAGGCCCCGGGCTTCGGCTCGGGGCCACACCTTTTGTGCGCAAGGTACAGGGTTGGCGCATTTTGGTGCCGGAGGCACTCGCAAAATGCGCCAACCCTGTACCTACGTATGATTAGGAGTCGCCCGGTTCGGGAGTGAGCCGAGCATGTCGGCCACCCAACGCTCGCGGCGCATGGGGCTCGCGCGCACGATCGTCCCCAGTGTCTTCAGTATCGTGCGCGTGGTCGGGATCGTTGGATTCGTCCTCGCCCTCGGTACTGGTGAGGAGGACGAGGACGGTGCCGATCAACGTCGTCAGCGGAATAGACACAATCAGGCCGATCGAGGCAATGAGTGTGCGGACAATTTCTTCAGCAATGGCGCCCGACACAATGATGTCCCAGGCGGGGCGGTTGACCATCAGAGCGAGGAGCAGGGCGGGAAGCGCACCACCGGCGTAGGCAAAGGCGAGGGTATAGACGGTTGAGGCGATGTGGTCGCGGCCGATGCGCATGGCTCGTGCGAACAGTTTGGCCCGTCCCATCGACGGATTAGCGGCGTGCAGTTCCCATACTGCAGACGCCTGGGTGATAGTGACGTCGTTGAGGGCGCCGAGCCCAGCGATGACGATTCCGCATACCAAAAGTGCCGAAAGATTGACGTCCGGGAGGAATCCGAAGATGAGCTGCGCGTCCTCCGATGATGCTCCCGACAGGTGGATGGCTTTGGTTTCCCACAGGGCGAGCGTCACGGTGAGGACAATGCCGCCGAACGTACCGAGCAGTGCAGTGGTGGTGCGAATAGAGACACCGTGGGCGAAATATACGGACAAAAATAGCATGGCGGACACGCCGACCAGCGTGGTGAGAAGTGCTGGCTGATTCGCCATGAGGGCGGGCATGATGAAGTACACGAGTACCAAGATCGAGGCGCCGAGCCCGGCGATGGCGGCTGCGCCGCGCCAGCGTGCCACCACAACCACGAGTACCAGGTACAGGGCAATGAGCCAGAGCATTGGTGAGCTACGCTCTATATCCCAATAGAAGTAGATAGCTGGCGCGTCGGGGAAGGGCGCGCTTTGGAGGACTTTCATCACCGTCCCGACCTCGACGCTCGCATACACCTCGGGAGGGGTTTGAATACTGACATTCTCGCCGGTGTGATCGCCGTCCAAAACCATGGCACATACCGCGGAGGGGGAGCGGGGCTGGTAGGCGTCGGACGGAGGCGGGGAATCTGGCATCTCAGGCTGATTTGCCTTGAGTGGATTGGGGCAATCGTCAGGATTGAGGGAGGTCACTTCCGCCTTCGTCGGGACAGTTCCCGGACTGTAGGCGGGTATGGAGCCCACCGGGCTCTGTTCGCCGGATGGCCACAGCATCCACATGCCGACAGCGGTGGCGACGGCGAGGGGGAGGACGATAGCGGCGAGGAAGATCCGGATTCGCCGCAACCGTTTGCGCGGCAGTGTTAAAGGTCCGTGTGAATGCGAATGTGCCATGTCCTTAACCCTATGGCACGGACCTTCTCAACCCTGGATGTGGCACGGTCATGTTCGGTGTGACTTCTCCGGTTTGAGCGATTGGAGAATTCGACATTCTCACGTGCTATTCATGTAAAGTTCTACATAAGTTACGGTGGCGTAAGTTGTTGTAGAAAAGAGGTCGAAGTGGGGAGCCGATTTGAAACACAAGACAAACTCATAGCGGCGACCCGAGACATCCTCATTGCAGACGGCATTGAAGGATGCACCCTTGAGAATATCTGCTCGCGCGCGGGATTCACGCGCGGCGCGTTTTACTCGAATTTCGCCACAAAAGAGTCCCTACTAGGCGCCCTCGCCGAAGATGAATACGCCGCCCTCATCGACCAGCTACGTGAACAGGTGCGGAACTGGGCGGCAAATCCTAAGCGAGTGGCGGAAAGCTGTGCCTCCGACAACTGTTCGTCCAATGACGAAGCTGATGGCCACCTCGTCATGGAAGATCTACTGTTCGAAGCCCTCGATGCCATCGGCATCGACAAAGAGCTGTACGTTATTCACTCTGAATTGTTGACCAGAAGTGTCCGCGATGCGGATTGGGGGGCGCGCCTACTCGACCTCAACAGTGAGTTTATTGAGGAACTTGGGAACGTACTGACGGTCATTCTTGACGCAGCCGGCCGAAAGCCGACGAAATCCATCAGGGCGTTGACACACGCCGTTGTCGGTCTTGTGATGCGGGCAGCCGGGATTGATGCGTGGCGTACGGCGGCACAGGAGAATCCGCGTGCCTATCGCAAGGTACAGGGTGCTCAGGCATCACGGAAAGAACGCCAATCGGTAGCGCAATCTCCGGCTCGCGACATCGTGGAGATGATCCTGATCCTCATGTACGCGGCCTCCGAACCCAAGTAGCTATCTCAAACCCCACGAAGGTACAGGGTTAATGCAACTGGGGTGTCTCATGCCTGGAAAAATCAGTAAACCTGTACCTTGGTGCGGGAAATGAGCGGTGCCAGAATGGGCGACAAAAGACCGTAGCTGAGCGGGAATATACACGTTTGTATTTGTGAGTGAAACCTAACCCCCGAATGATGAGGTTAAAGACCTCTAGCTGGGGAAGGGGGCATGTATGCCACCACGTACGCTTGTAGCGACGAGCGCACCGGCCTCATCAACGATCGGAATCGACGAGGTCGCATCGTCGAACCGACTATGGCAATGGTGCCCCCGACTCATCCACCGCGCTGTCGTTGATTCCACCAACTCGTATCTTTTCAGGCTACTTCGCAATGATCCAGCCATAGAAACATGGACAACCGTTGTTGCTGACCACCAAAGTGCCGGACGAGGGCGATACACTCGAAGCTGGGTAGATACTCCGCAGACAGCCCTCCTATTTTCAACTGTAGTGCGAGCAGCCACCGAGCAACTCGGATGGGTCAGTCTGCTCGCAGGGATCGCAATGGCGCGAGTCCTGCGAGTTCACAAAGCCTCTGTTAAATGGCCCAACGATGTAATCGTCGACGGCAAGAAAGTTGCCGGAATCCTCACCGAACACATCTCACACGAAAACGATGAACACACCGTCGTGCTCGGCGTCGGCCTTAACATTGGCACCGTACCCGCGCAGGTCGGACTCAATGCCGGAGCCATTAAGGTACAGCAAAGTACCCAAACCCGCGACCACCTCCTCACGGCATTTCTTTCTACCTATCGCTCTCTCCTCGATCAGGCGGACCTCGACACCAACCCTGTACCTACGACGTGGGTTGAGGAATACACCGAACTACTCATCGGCCTTGGCCAAGAAACCACTATCCACCTAGCTTCTGGCGAAACGATTACCGCTACCGTTCACGGCATTGACCACGACGGAGCTCTGATCGTTCGCCACGGCGACGCGCCTCTCACCATCACGTGCGGTGACGTCGCCCTCGCATCTCCCGACAACGCCTCCACTGCCGGTGGGGAGTGTGCACGTGAGAGAAAGGACGGTACACATGACGAAGCATGAAATCCGTGAAATCACCAGAATCCTGGTAGCTAACCGAGGCGAGGTCGCGGTTCGGGTCATCCGTTCCGCGCGGGAGATGGGGATCGAAACCGTCGCCGTGTACGCGGAACAAGACGTACAGACCCTCGCCTGCGACCTTGCTGACCAGGCCTACAGTCTCGGCTCCACACTCGCAAAAGATACCTACCTCAACGCCGAAGCCATCATTGCCGTGGCAAAACGCGCCAAAGCTGATGCGATTCACCCCGGATATGGTTTCCTCGCTGAGAACGCCGAGTTTGCTGAGGCCGTCGAAGCCGCCGGCATCCGATGGATCGGCCCGAGTGCACGGTCAATCGAATCTCTCGGAGATAAAATCCGCGCCCGCCAGATTGCGGAGGCCAACGGGGTTGGAACAATACCCGGTATATCCAGCGGAATCAGCGATGCTCAACAAGTTCACGACTTTGCCAACCACCATGGCTTCCCCATTCTCATCAAAAAAGCTGACTCCGGTGGAGGGATGGGGATCACCCGTCTCGATGCTGCAGGAGACATTGATCGGTTCTTCACCGATCACGCCGACGAAGAAACCCTCCGAGGCAGCTTCGTTGAGAAACTCGTCGAATACGCTCGCCACGTCGAAACCCAATGCATGCGTGATAAGGCTGGGCACTTTGCCGTGGTATCCACCCGCGACTGCTCGGTACAGCGTCGCAACCAGAAGGTCATTGAAGAAGCCCCTGCTCCGCATCTGCCAGAAGAAACCGTCGCCACCATTAATCGTTGGTCCGAAGCGCTCTTTAACGCCGTGGACTACGTCGGTGTTGGTACCTGCGAATTCCTTATCGGTTCCGATGGGAACCCATACTTCCTCGAAGTCAATCCACGACTTCAGGTTGAACACACCGTATCGGAAGAAGTAGCCGGGATTGATCTAGTTCGTGAGCAAATCCGCATCACCCGCGGTGATGACTTGCCACAACTGCCCCAACTGCGCGGACACTCGATCGAAGCGCGCCTCACCAGCGAAAACCCCGCGGACGACCTGATGCCGAACACCGGCAGAATTACCCGCATCACTTGGCCCGGTGGTCTCGGCGTGCGAGTAGACTCCTTCATTCGCGAGGGCGACTCAATCGGAGCAGATTTTGACTCACTTATCGCGAAAATTATTGTTCGCGCACCTGATCGCCAGCGGGCTCTCGCCCGCCTTCACCGCGCCCTATGGGAATTCAGCGTCGATGGCCTGCCAACCTCGGCACCCCTCATCGAACACATTATTCGCCACCCCGATTTCGTTGGGCCCGATGCCGTCGATGCCCCCGCGGACGCAGCCTTTGCCGTTTACACGAAGTGGATGGAGGACACCAATGTTCTCAAAGATGTCAAAGCCCGCATGGAACGCGCCGGTGAGGTCGTGCAACCGACTCAGGAACCAGAATCAATTGTCACCTACATCGTCGAGCTGGCTGGCAAACGCATGCATCTCAAGCTCCCTGAAGGTCTGCTAGCCAGTGCTCAAGAAGCAGCTCAAGCCGTTGCCGACCTTCCGCGACAGCGACTGCGCGGAGCACGCAAACGGAAGAAAGCGGAAGCTGAAATCGAAGGCTCCGACGCGATCGCGCCGATTCAAGCCACGGTCGTGCGCATTGCCATCGAACCACACGCCAAAGTAGCCGAAGGTGATTTACTCGTGGTTCTCGAGTCCATGAAGATGGAGAAATACATCTACGCCTCCTGTAACGGCACCGTCGAACACATTCACGTAGGCCCGGGAAAGACCGTCAAAGCTGGCGATCTTCTCATCAGTATTAAGGAGGACGAATGAGCGATTCAGTCCTAGACGAAAGAATTGGGCGGAATAACTTTGCCCAAAAAGCTGCCGCGATGTTGGAAGCCGCTGAAGAACGTGCCCGAGCGCGTCAGCACGCTAACGGCCGGAAAACCGCTCGCGAACGCATCGAAATCCTCCTCGACGACGGATCCTTCCACGAGATCGACCGGTTTGCCGGCGGTAATATCGACGAAGGCTACCTGGGAGCCGCTGTGATCACCGGATTTGGCGACATTGATGGACGCAGTGTCGCAGTATGGGCGCAGGACTTCTCCGTTCGCGGCGGAACGCTTGGTGAAGTTGAAGGCTACAAAATACTGCACCTGATGGAACAGGCCAAGCGTCTGAAAATCCCCATTATCTCTCTACTCGACTCCGGCGGCGCCCGAATTCAAGAGGGCGTGGCCGCGCTCGCGCAATACGGCAAAATTTTCAAAGCTAATACCGAAGCTTCCGGGGTGATACCGCAGATTTCTGTCATTCTCGGCCCCTGCGCCGGAGGCGCGGTGTACGGTCCCGCCCTCACCGACTTCATCGTCATGACGAAGAAATCCTCGTACATGTTTGTGACCGGACCATCCGTTGTCAAAGCAGCTACCGGGGAAGAAATATCGTCCGAAGACCTCGGTGGCGGAGACCTGCACAACACGGAATCCGGTGTAGCCCACTTCCTCGCCGACGATGAGGACGAAGCGCTCGACTACACGCGCACCCTCCTGTCCTACCTGCCCTCACATTGCGACGACGAGCCACCGCAGTACCGGTTCGACCCCGCTGATTTCAATGCCGCACTTGCCCAATCGGTCGGCGATCTCGTCCCCGAATCACCCAAGCAACCATACGACATGGTCGACGTCATTGAAGCTATCGCTGACAATGAAGAATTCCTCGAAGTGCAGCCGCTTTTCGCACCATCAGTCGTTATCGGATTCGCCTGTTTTGAAGGCCGTAGCGTCGGAATCGTCGCCAATCAGCCGCTCCACGATGCGGGAACCCTCGATGTCAATGCCTCCGAAAAAGCCGCTCGTTTCGTGCAATTCTGCGATGCCTTCGGTATCCCCATCGTCACCCTTGTGGACGTTCCCGGCTATCGGCCCGGTTCCGAACAAGAACGTGCCGGAATTATTCGTCGCGGCGCTAAACTCATTACCGCCTACGCCACCGCCACGGTTCCACTCATCACCATCGTCATTCGCAAAGCCTACGGCGGCGCATACATTGTCATGGGATCGAAGTCGCTCGGTGCCGATATCAACTACTCGTGGCCATCCTCAGAAATTGCCGTCATGGGATCGGAGGGCGCAGTCGACATCGTCTTCCGCAAACAGCTCGTCCAAGCCGGTAAAGAAGGCCGCGACGTTGCCGAACAACGTCAGCACTATATGGATCTGTACTCCCAGCAGTCCGTTAATCCCAATCTCTCGCTCAACAAAGGCGAGCTAGATGCCCTCATCGAACCCCGAGACACCCGCGCAGTAATCTGCCGCTCACTCACCATTCTTGCCCGCAAAGACCGGACCACGTGCTCGCCACGTATCCACGACAACGCTCCCATGTAGGGCTGACCAGAAAGTTTTGATTCTCTATGTCTAGTAGTTTTTTCGCTTCCCTCACTGACAAGTACGCGCTCGTTTTTGCCGGCCAGGGGAGTGCGTGGAGGGCCGCCCTCGACCAGTCACTCACCATGCCAGATGCTGGCACCCAGATCCGTGCCGCCTACCGCGCGGCCCGTGAGATGACCGATCCGGTGGCACTTCCTCTACTTACTCATGCTCCCGGTGCGCAAGCTCGTCTCGATGAGATCTTCGCTGGAGAATCTATCGACGACCCGCGTGATCGGGAAGCGGGGGTCTCTGTTCCAGGTATCACCCTCGCCCAATTGGGTGCTCTTATCGACCTGGATGGAACGAGTCTTGATACTCGTGCGAATCCGCCGCAAGCCTTCCTCGGGCATTCACAAGGAGTGCTCGGCGCCGCGCTAGCCACGGCTTTCGTGGACGACGACCTCCCCCAGGTGCACAAGGTGCTCGCCCTATCGTTCCTCATTGGACACGCCGCCCAGTCGGTTACGCTCCGTCTCGGAGCGAATGCGCTCGCGGCTCGCACGCCGATGCTGTCAGTGCGCGGAGTGCCCCGGGAATACCTGGAGTCCGCAACCGTGTACCGAGCGGTCATTAACGATGGGCAGGCAATTGTCTTTTCGGGCAAACCTACCGATCTCGAAGCCTTCCAGCACGAAGTGGAACAACGCATCAGCGGTTTCAACGCCGGCCTCGAAGCCCGCAAGTACGGTGGGCGCGCAATTCACGCCCGCTTTGACTTCCTGCCCGTGGGTGCCCCCTTCCACTCACCGCTCCTAGATGATGCGCTCAGCCTGACGATGGAATGGGTTGCGCAACTCAACGCGGCAGGCGTTGACATCAACGAAGAATGGGCTCGCGGTATTGCGCGTGCGATCCTCGTCGAACAGGCGGACTGGGTCTCCCAGCTTGATACCGTACGTCGCGAGGGCGTCACCTGGTTCCTCGACCTCGGCCCCTCGGATATGGTGACGCGCATGAGCCGCACATTACTGGCCGGCTCGGGCTCAGCAATGATTAATGCGGGGACGCGCGAAGCGCGCACCGACCTCGATACCCCCGGATTCACCGTCGACAAGCCGGTGTCGTGGGATTCATTTGCGCCGACACTCGTTACCCTTCCCGACGGTCGAACAGTGGTTGATACGGCCTTTACTCGTCTGACCGGTCGCTCACCCATCGTGCTTCCCGCCATGACTCCCACAACCGTGTACCCAGAAATTGTGGCAGCGGCCGCGAATGCCGGTAATTGGGCGGAAATGGCCGGTGGCGGTCAATACTCCGAGGAAGTCTTTACCGAAAATAAGGATGGGCTGAAGAAGCTCCTCGAACCGGGCCGCGCCGCCGGATTTAACGGCATGTTCTTTGACCGCTACATGTGGAACCTCCAGTTCGGCGTCAATCGTATTGTGCCCAAAGCTCGCCACAATGGAGCCCCCATTGATTCGGTGACCATTGCTGCGGGGATTCCCGAGCCAGACGAAGCTGATGAGCTCATCAATCAGCTTCTCGCCGACGGCTTCACCTACCTATGCTTTAAGCCCGGTACCGTCGACCAAATCAACGCGGTACTCGATATTGCCGACGCGCACCCCGACATCACCTTCATCATGCAGGTGGAGGACGGTCACGCCGGAGGACACCACTCGTGGGTCAATCTTGACGACCTCCTGCTCGATACGTATGCGCGTACGCGCGCGACCTCCAATATTGTGTTGGTTGTTGGCGGCGGTATTGGAACCCCGGAGCGGGCAACCGAATACATTACAGGTACATGGTCGGCGCCCTACGGCCGCCCCGACATGCCGGTCGATGCCGTCATGCTCGGCACCGCGACAATGGCGGTTAAAGAAGCGCGCACATCGCCGCAGGTTAAGCAACTGCTCAAGGACACTCCCGGAGTGCACGAAGATGGTGGCTGGGTAGGTCGCGGTGAGTCGAAGGGCGGCATCACGTCCGGACTGTCCCACCTCGACGCCGACATGCACGAAATTGAGAACTCCTCCTCGCGCGCCTCCCGACTCATTCATGAGCTCGACGGCGACCTCGAGGCAATCCATGCGCGCCGCGACGAATTGATTGCGGCTTTGGCGAAAACTGCGAAACCCTACTTTGGTGACGTCCACGAAATGACCTACGCCGAGTGGATTACCCGGATGGTATCCCTGTCGTATCCGTACGCCGATCCGACGTGGCAAGATCGCGTCTACGACCTCTTCCACCGTATCGAAGGGCGTCTCGCTGACGCCGATCACGGTGAGGTAGAAACGCTGTTCCCGTCCATGAGTGATATCGACGATGGAGAAGCAGCACTGGAGAAGTTGCTCGACGCCTACCCGCAGGCCACAACCCTATACGTTGGGGCATCGGACTCCGCATGGTTCGTACAACTGTGCCGCAAATATCACAAGCCCATGCCGTTTGTACCGATCCTTGACGCCGACCTGGCGCGCTGGTGGGGGACCGACACGCTATGGCAATCCCACGATGAACGCTTCGACGCGGACGCCGTGCGTATTATTCCCGGACCGTTATCTGTGGCCGGTATTGATCGCATCGACGAACCCATTGGCGAAATGTTCGCCCGCTATGAAACCGCCGTGGTCGAGGCCATCGACGCCAAACCGGTACCCGTGTACTCGCGCTACCGCGACGCGCAATCGGCCGAAGAGTTCGTGCGTCAGACTCCGAACATGGAATGGAATGGCAACCTCGTCGCCAACCCGGCCTACGTCATGCCGAACTCCACCACCATCGATCAGAGCGACGCCGGGCTCACCATTCGCGTCCACTGCGATACCGCCTGGGACAATCTCGAACAGTATCGGCCCCACGCCGTGCGCGAAATCGACATCCCGATCCTGCTACCCGAATCATGCGCCACCGGCGGATACCCGGTGGTTGATATGGCCCGCCTGGGAGTGACCGCCTACGATCTACTTGCCGGTGCCGCCGGAGTCGGAACAACAACGGTCAACGGTGACACCATCGAGAGGATGCCAAGCGTCGAACCGAATGACGGATTCGGCATCGTGCACGCCGGATTTACCTACACCTCCGATCTGGGGCCGGCCCACGGGGCGGTCACCGGAGGAGTATTGGCTGCCGACCTCGTCGATGTCGTACCTGACGCACTGGTTGGCCCGTGCTGGCCCGCAATCTACACTGCGCTCGGAACCGCTATCTACGACGACATACCCGTCATCGAAGGACTCGTTAATGCCGTGCATCTCGACCACACGGTGACACTGTCGGGCGCCCTCCCCGCTGACGGCTCCCACATCACGGTACAGGGTGAGTGCGCGGAGCTGTCCGAATCGAGCTCCGGTCGAGTTGTTCGCGTCGAAATCACCATGTTTGATGGGGAGCGCGAGTTTGCGCGACTTACCGAACGATTCGCTATTCGAGGCCGGGTAGCTTCAACCCAGCCACCGGCACCAGCGCCCTCCTTCGCGCCGGGTGCCACCCTGATTGACACGCCCAGGTCTTTCCTGCGTCGCGTCACGGTACAGGCTCCCGATGACATGACCGCATTCGCTAATGTGTCCGGCGACTTTAACCCCATCCATACCTCGTATGCGGCAGCAGGGCTATCGGGGCTCACGGCGCCGCTCGTTCACGGTATGTGGCTGTCGGCAACCGCCCAACATGTCATTAGCGCCACCAATATTTCCGGCATTGATTCGATCGGACGCCTCGGAGTGATTCGCGGCGTGCGCACCCCAGCCATGGAAATCACCGGCTGGTCCTACCAGATGTACGGCATGGTCGACCTCAACGATCAGGTGGAAATCACCGTCGAACGCGTGGGGCGCGCAGTCGGTGGCGACCTCGCCATCGAAGTAACCTGCCGCATTGGCGGACAGATGGTTTCAACCGGACGCGCCCTCGTCAGCGCTCCGGTCACCGCCTACGTCTATCCCGGACAGGGAATTCAGCGCGCCAAAATGGGTATGGAGAACATGACCCCGGTGGTGCGAGAAATCTGGACGCGCGCCGATCAACACACGCGCCGCTCTCTCGGCTTTTCGATTGAAGCGATTGTGCGCGATAACCCGACTGAACTGCGCGTAGGTACAGAGGTACTTCGTCACCCCGAAGGCGTCCTCAACCTCACGCAGTTCACGCAGGTTGCCCTCGCCACTTTGGCTTACGCGCAGACCCAGCAACTCAAGGCCGATGACGCTTTCGTTGATGGTTGCTTGTATGCCGGGCACTCACTCGGTGAATACAATGCTCTGGCGGCCTGCGCCGATATCTTCCCCCTCGAACAAGTACTCGAGATTGTGTACCAACGTGGCTCAGCCATGCACCACCTCGTTGAACGCGATAGTCACGGGCGATCCAACTACCGACTTGGCGCATTGCGTCCCAACCAGTTCGGCGTTGGGGATGACGGGGTGCGCGAATACATTCAGTCGGTTGCAGACGCATCGGGAGAATTCCTCGAAATCGTCAACTATAATCTCGCCGGTTCGCAGTACGCGGTGGCTGGGACGATAGCTGGCCTTGAAGCACTTGAAAAAGACGCGGTGCGCCGAGCCGATGAGTTCGGTGGACGCAGCCCCTTCATGCTGATCCCCGGTATCGACGTTCCGTTCCACTCCTCAGTCTTGCGCGCCGGTGTTCCCGCATTCCGGGAAAAACTCGACGCACTTTTGCCTGAGCAACTCGAGTATCAGGTGTTGGAAGGGCGGTATGTGCCGAACTTGGTGGCGCGCCCGTTCGAACTATCCGAAGACTTCGCACGCGACATTTGTTCTGTCGTGCCGTCCGAGCTGGTCAGTGATTTACTTGAGCGCGGATGGGAACAGGCGATGGAGAACCCGGTGCAGGTTGCACGCACGCTCCTCATTGAACTCCTGGCCTGGCAGTTCGCATCCCCGGTGCGCTGGATTGAAACGCAGGATCTGCTGTTCCACGAGTCTCCCCGCGGTGCGGGCGTGGAGCGCGTCATTGAAGTTGGATTAGCGTCAGCTCCGACCCTCGCTAACTTGGCGGAAAAGACTCTCGCGCTCCCACACCTACGCGGTGTCGACGTAGAAGTGCTCAATGTGGAACGAGACGACGCTCGAGTCAAGGCAGAAGACGTCCATTCGGCGCCCTCTGACTCCGACACTGACGAAGGTACAGGATCAACCGGTTCAGCCAGCGCCGCCACCGATGCCGACAGCATCAAATCTGTGCCGACGAATTCCAGCGAAGGTACAGGGTCGGTGGAAAACACCGTCGAAACGGCGGAAACCACTCACCCTGTACCTAGTGAGCAGCCGGCGATGCCATCGGGATCAGCGACCGCAGCCGCTGACGCTCCGGATCTCCCCGTATCTGCGGGTGAGGCCGTGCGCATGCTCCTCGCATACGCCAACAAGATGACACCGGCCCAAGTGGAGGACTCCGACACGGTCGATACCCTCACCAACGGTGTGTCCTCGAAACGAAATCAGCTCTTGATGGACATGGCCGCCGAACTCGGCGTACCTAACATTGAGGGTGCGGCCGAAGCGACAGTTGCTGAGCTCATCGGCAAGGTCAATGCGGTGGCGGGAAACTACCGCGCATTTGGCCCCGTCCTCACCGACGCGATTACCGCGCGTTTGCGTAAGCTGTTCGGCGGGGCCGGCCTCAAGCCGAACCACGTCGATACCCGTGTCTCGGGAACCTGGGGCTTAGGGGACGGATGGATTCCTCAGGTTGGAGCGGCCATCTTGCTCGGCACCCGCGAAGGTGAATCAGTGCGCGGGGGCGAGCTCGCCACCCTACCATTGACCGTCACCAGCCCGGCAGAAGCCGATGCTCTCATCGATGCCGCTGTTCAATCGGTCGCTACGGCCCACGGACTGTCGATTTCACTATCCTCCGGTTCAGCCGGTGGCGGTGAAGTCGTTGACTCGGCAGCCCTGACCGAACTACGAGAGCAGATTCTTGGCGACAATGGGATTCTTGCATCGCAAGCACGCGACATCCTCGCGAAACTCGGGCTGGGCAACCGTCCCGCCGACGGGACCAGCGAGGACACCAGCGAACTCGTCGAAGCTATCGACTCCGAACTAGGTACAGGATGGCTGTCAACGGTTACTCCTGCGTTTAGTGCGGATAAAGCAGTGCTGCTCGATGACCGGTGGGCGAGTGTCCGCGAAGATCTCGCGCGCGTCTTCTCCGGCCAACTAGTTGCGGAGAACATCGTGGTCGATCAATTCCGTGGCGGAGGTGAATCGCTACGCGACCTCGCCCAGTGGTATGCCAACCACGGCGGCGATTCGGTCTTCGCTGATATTGCCGAGGCCGCCATGAACGAGCCGTCCGGGGAATACGCCAACGACATCGCCCTCGTGACCGGTGCGGCACCGAACTCGATTGCGGCCGCAGTGGTTGGAAAACTGCTCGCTGGGGGAGCGACCGTCATCATGACGGCCTCATCCATCAACGATGCGCGACTGGCATTTGCCAAGACCCTGTACCGTGACAACGCGGCTATTGGGGCATCGCTGTGGCTGGTGCCGGCGAACCTCGCGAGTTTCCGCGACGTTGACGCCCTCATCGACTGGGTTGGTACGGAGCAGACACAGACGGCGGGAGCGACGACAACCGTTATCAAACGGGCACTATTGCCAACCCTGTACCTACCGTTTGCGGCCCCACCGGTACGCGGCACGCTCGGTTCCTCGCCGCACGACGCGCTCGGTCAAGAGCGATTGTTGCTGTGGAGCATTGAGCGAGCAATCCACCAGCTCTCCCAGCTTGGGACCGCTACCGCCACCGATCACCGCGTCCACGTCGTGCTTCCCGGCTCTCCGAACCGCGGAACCTTCGGCGGCGACGGAGCGTACGGCGAAGCGAAAGCAGCTTTCGACGCCATCGTTAACAAGTGGAGTTCAGAAAAGGGGTGGACCGACCGAATCACGCTCGCCCACCCGCGCATCGGCTGGGTACAGGGGACCGGTCTGATGGGCGCGAACGACGTCCTCGTTCCCGCCGCTGAGGCCGCCGGAATCCACGTCTACACGACCGAGGAAATGGCCGGAGAACTGCTCAAACTGATGAGCGAGGACGCCCGCGAGCGGGCGACACAGGCTCCGGTCGATGCCGATCTCACCGGCGGACTATCCGAAATCGATCTCGACCTCCCCGCCCTCGCCGCCCAAGAACGTACCCGCATGGTGTCCGAAAATGCCGATACAGAAGCAGTCCAGCCACGTATTGCGGCCCTCCCGAATCTTGTGAAACCCCGCCTAGCCGAACCGCTGGAGTGGACTCCGGGCACAACCAGTCTGCGCGAACAGGTCGTCATTGTCGGCCACGGAGAAATCAGCGCGTGGGGGTCGGGGCGCACTCGCCTAGAGGCCGAGATCGGAGACGACCTCGAACTCACCGCTGCCGGGGTCATGGAACTGGCGTGGATGATGGGCCTGATCGAATGGAAAGATAACCCGTCGACCGGCTGGTATGACGCGGAGGGAAACCCGGTCGAAGAAGCCGATATCTACGCTCGGTACAAGGATGAGGTGATTGCCCGTTCCGGTATTCGCCCGCTTAGCGATGACTCCACCATCATTGACGGCGGATCAGACGATGCGGCTACCGTGTACCTTGAATCGGACCAGGTATTCGCCGTTGACTCCGAGGAGGATGCCCGCGCTTACGCTGTCGCTGATCCAACCCACACGGACGTGTGGTTTGACGGTGAGTGGAAGGTCCTCAAGCGTGCCGGCTCGGCCGTGAGGGTCCCGCGCCGCGCCACCCTCACTCGCAGTGTCGGAGGGCAGATTCCCGACAACTTCGATCCGGCTAAATGGGGGATTCCGCCCACCATGCTCGAGGCTCTCGACCGCATCGCGGTGTGGAATCTCGTCACCGCGGTTGACGCGTTCATCTCCGCCGGGTTCAGTCCAGCCGAACTACTCCAGGCCGTCCACCCTGCTGAAGTGTCATCAACCCAAGGTACAGGTATTGGGGGTATGGAATCCTTGCGCAAGGTATTCCTCGATCGATTCTTAGGTGAAGACCGACCGCAGGACATCCTGCAAGAAGCTCTCCCCAACGTGGTTGCAGCCCACACTATGCAGTCCTACATCGGCGGATACGGACAGATGATCCACCCGGTTGGTGCCTGCGCTACGGCCGCCATCTCCATTGAAGAGGGCGTTGACAAGATCACGCTCGGCAAATCGAGCTTCGTTGTCGCCGGGGGTATTGACGACATCTCGGTCGAATCCCTCACCGGTTTCGGTGACATGAATGCGACCGCTGATTCGGCAACCATGTACGCAAAGGGCATTTCGCCTCGCCACTTCTCCCGGGCCGGCGACCGTCGCCGAGCAGGCTTCCTGGAAGCAGAGGGCGGCGGCACCGTCCTCCTCACCCGCGGAGACATTGCCGCCGACCTCGGTCTCCCGGTCTACGGAGTCGTGGCCTATGTACAGTCCTTCGCAGACGGTGCCCACACTTCCATTCCAGCTCCAGGATTGGGAGCTCTGGCGGCAGGACGTGGCGGAGAAAACTCCGCTCTCGCGCATGCCCTCAAGGGACTCGGTTCATCCCCAGACGACATCGGCGTGCTATCCAAGCACGATACGTCGACCAACGCCAACGACCCCAATGAGGCCGAACTCCACTCGCGTCTGGCAAAAGCACTGGGACGCACTGCGGGTAACCCGCTCTACGTGATCTCACAAAAGACGCTGACCGGGCATGCCAAGGGCGGAGCCGCGCTGTTCCAAACAGCGGGAATCTGCGACGTGTTCACCCACCAGGTGATCCCGCCGAACCGTTCCCTCGACTGCCTCGATCCGGTAATGCAAGCACACACGCCGCTTGTGTGGCTGCGGCACCCACTGCGCACAGCGGCCGCCCCGATCCGTGCCGGGGTACTCACCTCGCTTGGATTCGGTCACGTTTCAGCCATTATCGTGTTAGTTCACCCGGCCGCTTTTGAGGCCGCGATGCGGGCCGAACGCGGCGAAGACGCGGCTAAGCAGTGGCGTACGCGCGCTTCGCAACGTCTCCTTGAGGGACGTTTGCGTCTCGAGCGGGCTATGACGAACGCCGAACCACTGTTCACCCCCATCGAGGGACGCCGCCTACCCGATGAGCGTGGAGTCGATTCGCGCGAGGTCGAGGCCGCGATGCTCCTCGATACGGATGCGCGATTGGGCGAGACAGGCACCTACAACTCATGATCGCAACTGAGCGTGAACAACTGATCGGGACGGGGATCGACCTCGTTCAGATCAGTGCCCACAGCGCGCAGCTCACGCAACCGGGTTCAACCTTCCGGGCGGCCTACACAGACCGGGAGTGGGCGTACTGTACCCCGAATACAGCGACTCCTTCGGCCCATCGAGGCCCCGCCTCGCGGCCTCCCAAGCCTAACTCGGTGCTAGTGGGGGCGGATGGGTCTCCTCATCGGTCAGCAGGGTTCGGTGTCAGTCTCGACACCGAACATCAAGCCTCCCTGGCCGGCTGTTGGGCAGCCAAAGAAGCCGTTATTAAAGCGTGGTCGGCGGCTCTCTATGGGTGCGAACCACCAATCTCTGCAGAAAAACTATCGTGGCGTCATATCGAAATAGTTCACGATCGTTGGAAGCGTCCCGCCGTGCGGTTTCACGGAGAAGTCGCGCGGCACGTCGCCGCGTTCGCCAATCAGCGAGGAGGGGCGTTGCGATGGCACATCAGTATTTCCCATGACGGTGACTATGCCTCAGCAACCGCACACCTCGTCCTCATCACCAACTTTTAGGAGTACCATGTCCACACTCGCTATCCACCCAGTCCTCGCCGACCGCTTCATTCGGCGTGAATCAGCCGTTACGAATCTCGTCCTCATTGCAACGGGTGCGGCACTTGTCGGCCTCCTGGCGCAGGTGTCAGTTCCGCTGTGGCCCGTGCCGATTACTGGACAAACCCTCGGAGTGATGCTCGTTGGCGCGACCCTCGGCGCACGTCGCGGTGCTGCGTCAATGATGACCTATCTCGTGCTCGGCGTGGCTGGAGTACCGTGGTTCTCCGCCATGTCGGGTGGTCTGGGAGCCGTCATGAAACCGTCATTTGGGTACATCATCGGGTTTATACCAGCAGCATTCGTTATCGGTTATCTGTCGGAAAAAAGGTGGGACCGTAGTCCCCTACTGTCAATCGGAGCATGTGGAATCGCTTCATTAATTCCATTTGTGGTGGGAATCCCGTATTTGTGGACAATTCTCCACTTCGCGGGAACGACTTTGGGATTCGTCGGAACAATGCACGCAGGATTTACGCCATTCATTATTGGAGGAATCGTCAAATGGCTCATTGGTGCAGCGATACTCCCGTCAGCGTGGACGATTGTTCATAAAATCGATAGATCCCATAATAGGTAGGTGGAATTCCCGCAGAATCACGAGATTAATCATTGATGAGGCCAATTTGTCGTCTTTTAAGCACGCAATTGGTGGCGTGGGAAAGCCTCCTGTTGATGCGGATTACTCGATTCGCACTGATCGTGGTGAGATCGGTAGTTTACACTTTCTCCTCATAGGAATCTTCGTTACCATAGGGAACGTAATGGTGAACTAATAGCAAAAACCCTTTGTGTATCAACGCGATATTCAATGGATGAGGAGAAGTGATGGCACGCAAAACTCAGGTTATTCTCATGGACGATATATCTGGCGAACTCGCAGACGAGACAGTAGTTTTTGGTCTTGATGGGGTGGAGTATTCAATCGACCTCACTAAAGAACATGCGGCTGAACTCCGTGGCTCATTAGAAAAGTGGGTTGCTAATGCTGTGCGCATTGGAGGCCGACGCAAAGCCGGCACGGGATCAACGGGTAAGACTGAAGCTCAAATGATCCGTGAATGGGCGGAGAAAAAGGGCTACGAGCTTTCTCGCCGCGGTCGTATCCCTTCCGATGTGCGTGAGGCCTATTACAACGACAAGGCCTAAAGCCTCAATCCTTTTATCGAGGTGGTGATCCGAAGGATGCCACCTCGATTTCTTATGCGATTGCGATAATCAATAGGGCTACCAATAGGGTTCTTGCTGTTTGAAATATTCGGTTATCTAAGACTTATCATTCGTCAGTAAGATCTACTGTGGCACCATTGTTTCGTGCGCTACTTACCGTTGGATTACGATTTAGCAGGGAATATCAGTATAAGAGCGCCGGATAGTAGCCAGCGATGGTGAATGAGAAGGGCTACATGCGGGCTTAGACTTCGGGACTCAGGTAGCAGGAATCCGTGCGGGACGTGTGGGAAAATAGTGACAGCACATCGCTGATCGAAAACACGTCAAGGGAAGTGAGACTTTTTCACCATGGCATACAAACTCATTCTGCTTCGCCACGGGCAAAGCGATTGGAACGCAAAGAATCTGTTTACAGGCTGGGTCGACGTTCCACTAACCGAAACCGGCCGTAAAGAAGCAGTCCACGGTGGGGAACTGCTGAAGAAAGAGGGCATTTTGCCCGACATTCTCTTCACCTCACTCCTCCGCCGCGCGATCACCACTGCGAATCTAACGCTCGACGCATGCGATCGGCACTGGATTCCGGTCGAGCGTAACTGGCGTCTCAACGAGCGCCACTACGGTGCCCTACAGGGGAAGAACAAGAAGGAAATTCGCGACGAATACGGTGAAGACCAGTTCATGGAATGGCGTCGCTCCTACGATACGCCGCCGCCGACAATCGAAGCTGGATCCGAGTTCTCCCAGGACGCCGATCCACGATATGCAGGTGAGCCGATTCCGGCCACCGAATGTCTCAAAGACGTCCTCGAACGCATGTTGCCGTACTGGGAAGAGACTATTGTGCCGGTCATCAAGTCCGGAAAAACCGTCATGATTGCGGCGCACGGCAACTCACTGCGCGCCATCGTTAAACACCTTGACGATATTTCCGACGAAGATATCGCCGGTCTCAATATCCCCACCGGTGTTCCCTTGTACTACGAGCTCGACGAAGAAACTCTCAAACCCATTAAGAAGGGTGGCACCTACCTCGATCCTGATGCGCAAGCTAAGATCGACGCAGTCGCCAATCAGGGGAAGTAACTTCAACTACGTGATACTTGTGGGGCCCACCGTCTCGGTGGGCCCCACAAGTATGAAGCAGCAACGCGTCAAGAACGTCGATCGTGTACCTTCGTGTGGTCTAGTGTGAAATCGTCTCCAGCCACTGCTCGCGAAGTTGCAGTAGCTTGTCCACAACTTCTGGATAATCTGCAGATACGTCAGCTTCGGGACTTTCATCGACCGATGACCCTAGAGGGGTCAGGGAGAGGCCGCTCCCAATATCGGTGTGCTCAACATCTATCAAGTGCTGGCGAACCGGGGATTGTTCGTCAGCCCACCGTAACTTCCAATCCTTCGTACGTACCGCCCATTGGAATCCCGTATCGAAGAACAAAGACTCGTGCGCATCTGCTTCGTCGCCCTCGCACACGTGTCGAAGATCGAGGCCATCGACAGGAGAATCTTTCGGTAGTGTAGCTCCGGCAGCGGCAGCAAAAGTGGGGAGCAGATCGAGCGAGCTGACGAGCGCATCACTGCGTCCTCCCGGCGTAATAACTCCGGGCCACGAAATGATGAAGGGAACTCGAATACCCCCCTCGTAGAGACTGTATTTCGTCCCTCGCAGCGGTGCATTGTCGCCGTAATTACAGGTGGAGCCCCCATTGTCCGTAAGGTACACAATCATCGTATTGTCGCGTTGTCCGAAAGCTTCTAGATGCTGCGTCAGCCGACCGATCTCTCGATCCATAATGTCCAACTGGGCGAGGTAGTATTCGCGACCATTGTGGAGATTGGGAGACACTACGCCGTCATACCAGTCGAGGTACTTTGAAGTATCCGCATCGAAATCTGGGTGCTGGGGCAAGCCGCGCTGATCCAACTCAAAATCAGGAAGCTGCCAGGTGAAGTTATGGACAGCATTGAAAGCAACCATACAGAAGAACGGTTGGTCGGCACCGACGGCATCTTCCATAAACGCTATCGCGCGGTCGGCGAACTCAACAGTCAAGTGCTTCTCGCAGCTGACTTTTTCCCCATTTTCGACCATCGGTTGCACGCCCATTGCTTGCGCGGCGTCGCCGTATTCCTCCTCGTATTGCTCACCGTGCGTCAGGTAGTGCAAGCGTCCCATACTCAGTCCGGCTAAACCGAAGAACGCGTCGTCAAAACCGTGCTGATCTGGGCATCCGCGCGAACCGTAATCGTCGTCTCCACCGTAATGTACTTTTCCAAAATATCCGGTGCGATACCCCGCGCTTTTGAGTACCTGGGGAATTGTCTGGAAGGGTGCGGGAGCAAACTGGGAACTATCGAACCACCGGGCACCCCAGCGTTGCTGATAGGCGCCGGTGATGAGGCCGGCTCGTGACGGTGAACAAATGGGGGCGCTGACATAGGCCTGGTCGAACACCATGCCATCACTGGCGAGCCGGTCGAGATTCGGGGTGCGAGCATCGTTGTTAATGCCGCGAAAAGATAGGTCGCCGTAGCCGTGATCATCGGACACGATAAGCAAAATATTCGGTTGAGACATCGACACTCCGAACGGTTGGAGGGGATTCTCCGTCTTTCTTCATCATAGCAACCCCTTGTCCTCAAGGTACAGGGTCATCCGTTTGAGTACGCCTCAACGACCCGAATAGAACCCAATCCTGTACCCCGATCGAGAGGGCGGGGGTGAAAACGGACGGGGGCAATCGGTGCAGTATTCCACGCTCAATCAGTTATCCGCTCCAGGACTCACGCCATCCGTAGCCGAAAAACGACTAAACGCAGATCACCGGCGATCACGCACTCAAACAGATTCGCCTTTGAGAACTCGCCCGTCTTCTCTTCAATCTCATGCCAGGTAGCTTGGGTATGGAGATGGTTCGACAAGTGTCCATGTTGACTGACCGCCAGGATGTCGAAAGTCAAGGAACAGTCGTTCAGTTCTTCCAGCGAGAAAGCGGACAGCTGGTGGCCCGCAGTCGCAACTTCGAGTGCGCCCACGCCCGTACCCAGATCACTAACTTCGTCTAGGGCACCGAATACATTGGTGTCACTCCACCCCTCATAATTCGTATTAAGGGACGCCGTTGACGGATTGAGAACGATCTGCGGCGGCCAGTTCTTTTTCGAACCGCATGGGGCCTCGGCCATAAGATGGTTGATCCCGATGCGTGAGAAAGTGTTTTCAGTGGTAAAATAGCGCCTGTTCGACTATTTCAGGAGTAATATCGCGATGACATTTCATGTCGGTGAAACCGTCGTCTATCCACATCATGGCGCAGCGACAATCGAGGAAATCACAACCCGCAAATTTGGCGGTGAAGATAAGACGTACTTGACGCTACGCGTCGCACAGGGAGACTTGACGATCCAGGTCCCCGCCGAGAACGTCGATCTCGTCGGAGTGCGCGATGTCGTCGATGAGGAAGGCTACCAGGAGGTCATGGGTGTACTCCGCGAGGAACACACCGAAGAACCCTCCAACTGGTCCCGCCGTTTCAAAGCCAACCAAGAAAAAATTGCGACCGGAGACATCGTTCGTGTCGCTGAGGTCGTCCGCGATCTCAGTCGCCGCGATTCACTCAAGGGCCTTTCAGCAGGCGAAAAACGTATGCTGTCAAAAGCTCGTCAGATCCTCACATCAGAACTAGCACTCGCGCGCGACATTGACGAAGATGCCGCAAACGACAAACTCGACGCGATTCTCGAAGAGAACGAACCGAGCGCCGAATCAGCTGAATAACTGGTGTGGGAGAGGCCGTGCGTGAGAGCGTACGGCCTCTCCGCCATTCTTAGCACAGTAAAGGAGGGGGAATGTCGGACGTATTTGTCGTTGTTACCGCCGCCGGGTCGGGAACACGGCTCGGATTTGACCGGCCCAAAGCCCTCGTTGAACTATCTGGCCAACCACTTGTTGTTCGTGCTGTAAACGGAGCCTTCACCCACCCCGAGGTCGTCGGAATCGTCGTCACCGCGCCGGAAGATTCATTGACAGAATTCACAGTGTTGTTTGACGCAGACCAGCGCGTGCGTGTCGTCCCGGGAGGAGCAGTGAGGCAAGAATCCGTTTACCGTGGGCTTGAGGCTATTCCCGACCTCGCCAACGACCTCAACATCGCGCTGACAGACACGACGCCCGTCCTCATTCACGATGCTGCCCGCTGCCTCGCACCGACGACCGTTTTCCATGATGTCGTCGCCGCCCTTGACGCTGGCTACCCGGCTGTCATTCCCGCACTCCCCGTCACCGATACGCAAAAGACCGTCGCCAGCAGGCAAGTCAACGTCAATGGAATCACGATCGAAAAAGTCATCGGAGCAGTCGATCGCACTGAACTGCGAGCCGTCCAAACTCCGCAAGGTTTCCACTGGCAGACCATCATTAACGCTCACCGTGATGCCACCCATCGCTGGGGTAGTGAGACGGAGGCTGCCACGGACGATGGCGCCCTCGTCGAAGCTTGTGGAATTGATGTTCATCTCTCGCGTGGGTCGCAGATGTCCCTGAAAATCACGACAAAACTCGATCTGATTATTGCCGAACACCTGCTGACGCATCAATAGTTCCGCAGACTCTTTGAGACAACTTCCGTTTAACGCGGCTTTTGTGTGACACATTAGCTAAAGTCAAAGCGTGACTATAGACCCAAGACATGAACACGTCCAGCCAGACGCCGTTCACATGCATACTCCGAAAAAGAACGAGATTCTCAACAAGACCGTTCTATCCTGGTCGCTGTGGGACTGGGGGTCGGCCGCGTTCAATGCCGTCGCAACGACCTTCGTGTTCTCCGTATATCTCACCACCGACGGCCTATTTGATACCAAGGACAACGCCTCATCCGCCCTCGGTATCGGTCTGACCATTGCCGGTATCGCAATCGCGCTCATGGCGCCGATCACCGGGCAGCGCGCCGACCGTAAAGGACGCGGCACCCTGTGGTTGGGGATCAACACCTACCTGGTGGTGGCGTTGACGGCGTGCATGTTCTTTGTGCGTCCCGGTTCTCCGCTTGGCCCCGTGGGCGCGCTGTGGTTCGGGATCGCGCTACTTGGTCTCGGCAACGTGTTCTTCGAATTCGCGTCGGTGAACTACAACGCGATGTTGGGACGAATCTCGACACCAGCAACAATGGGGCGGATTTCCGGACTTGGCTGGGGGCTCGGATACGTCGGCGGGATTGTTCTCCTGCTCATTTTGTTCGTCGGATTCATCCAACCCGAAGTCGGATGGTTTGGCGTGACGTCCGCGGACGGACTCAACATCCGTGTCGCAATGGTCGTCGCCGCCTTCTGGTTCGGATTATCTGCGCTTCCGGTGCTATTCACCGTGCGTGGACGCAAGATCGACGGGGCCGAACACGAGGTGGGCCACGAGTCGATCATCACCTCGTACAAGTTACTGTGGGGAACGGTGAAGCGGCTGTGGAAAGAAGCTCCTCACACAGTGTTCTTTCTCCTGGCCTCAGCGGTATTCCGTGATGGTCTAGCCGGAGTATTCACATTTGGTGCAGTTATTGCCGCTGGAACCTTCGGATTCAGTAACGGAGAAGTCCTCATTTTCGGTGTTGCTGCCAACGTCGTTGCAGGTATTGCGACCATTGGTTTTGGAGCGCTAGATGACTGGATCGGCCCCAAGCGCGTCATTATCATTTCACTGGTATCTATGGTTGCATCGGGACTTGCCGTGTTCTTCTTCCACAAAGGTGGGCAGACAATGTTCTGGATCTTCGGTCTCATCCTCTGTATCTTCGTCGGACCAGCACAGTCGGCCTCGCGCTCGTTCCTCGCTCGCGTTATTCCCGAAGGACGCGAGGGTGAAGTATTCGGCTTGTACGCAACAACCGGACGCGCGGTCTCCTTCCTCGCTCCCATGCTTTTCACCATCTCGATTGCGATCGGTAAACAGTTCGTACCCACGGGAGAATCCGCACAACACTGGGGGATTCTCGGGATTTCCCTCATTTTGTTCGTCGGACTTCTTATGATGTTGCCGGTCAAGGCTGAAAAGGCACACCTTGATTCCTTTAACGACTAGACGCTGATATCCACTGGCGTGCGCGCCTCCTCTCGAAAGAAGATGCCATGACTCGTTCTCCCGACCCTCACGAAGGTACAGGGTCGCCGAACTCGGGTCCCGGCGAGGGGCGGGACCAGTGGAATGAGTACAGTGAATCAGACCGGCGCGCTGAACGCGGACGGCATGATCCACACGGCTCACCCGGTGAGCTCGACGAGAGGGCAGGATTAGAACACGACCATCCTGCAGTCGAGCACCCCCATCCGCGCGGAAGCCGCGCACCCCTCGAACACGACACTGACAACCCACCGCACGAAGGTACAGATTCGCCGAAATCGGGGGCTGAGGTCGGCAGTGACATCCCATCCCACGAAGATGCGGGTTCGCCGTCGGAAGAATCTTCCACCTCCTTTGTCGGTCATCAAATCGGTACCCGGGAGTACAGGCGTATTTCCATCAGTTTGTTTCTAGCTGGACTGGCTACATTCGCACTCCTCTACGACACGCAGCCGATCCTGCCGCTCATTGGTGACGAATTCGGGTTGAGGGCGGATGAAGCGGCACTCTCCGTTTCCGTAACCACGCTTGGGCTGGCGCTTGCATTGCTCGTTGCTGGGCCAGTGTCGGAAGTGCGCGGACGCACGCGCATCATGTTTGCGTCACTGTTTGTTTCAGCTATTGTTGCCGTTCTCGTTGGGCTCGCACCCACGTGGCAGATCCTGCTCTTCCTTCGTTTTGTGCAAGGCATAACCGTCGCCGGTCTTCCCGCGGTGGCCATGGCTTACCTATCGGAAGAGGTGCACGGTTCTGCGCAGGCACGTGCGGCCGGCCTCTACATCGGAGGTACAGCCTTAGGAGGGATGTCGGGACGTCTAGGGGTTGGTGCTCTCACCGAATTCCTCGGCTGGCGTGGCGCCCTCGTCGGCATGGGAGTCATGGCATTCGCGTGTGCGCTCGCGGTGTGGAAGTGGCTCCCGCGCTCACGCGGTTTCGTGCCCGGCCAAGCCGGTCTCAAAAACCTGTGGCACCAAACGGCAGCGATTATGCGCGACCCGGTTCTCGTCGGGCTCTTCTTCATCGCCGCCGCATCGATGGGGTCATTCGTCGGCGTATTCAACATCATGGGGTACAGGCTTGAAGAACCGCCGTACTCCTTGTCGGTTGGTGTTTCGGGACTCGTGTTCCTCGTCTATGCTCTCGGATCCTATGCGTCAGCGTTTGCGGGAAGAGCGGCATCGAAAGTCGGCCAACGAAAAGTTGAGCCAGTAGCGGTAACAGTGATGCTTATTGGCCTGCTCATTACGCTTTTGCATCCGCTGTGGCTTGTCATCGTCGGACTTGCGATCTTTACGGTCGGGTTCTTCGCGGTTCACGGAGTTGCATCCGGATGGGTGGCGGCTCGCGCCAAAGCAGGAGTGGGGGCAACTGGTCAAGCGTCATCTGGGTACATGTTCTTCTACTACACCGGTTCATCCATATTTGGCGCACTGGCGGGGACCTTCTGGGCGTGGGCAGCGTGGCCGGGTGTCGTCCTCATGGCTGGGGTCATGCTGGCGCTCGTCCTCGTAACATCCCTGCTACTTAAACGTACGCGCTCGCTCGGCGCACGCTAACCGCGATTACCTTTTCCACCAAGGTACAGGGTGAGAGTTTACCGGCCTCCAATTCTTAGACTGAAACGGATGACCCTGTACCTGCCATACGGCAAGGGGGCGGCACCTCCGGGATCTTCTTCAGTTCGGTCGATAGATGAGTGCGGTGGCGATCCCAGCTACGCCCTCGCCGCGGCCCGTGAATCCCAAACCATCGGTGGTTGAGGCCGCCAAACTCACCGGTGCACCCACAATCTCTGTGAGGCGTTGTTCGGCTTCGGCCCTGCGTGCTCCAATGCGAGGGCGGTTTCCAATCACCTGTACCGACACGTTAATGATTGAGAATCCGGCCTCGTTCACCATTCGCAGTGTTTCTCGAAGGAGAGCTTCGCCCGAAGCGCCCGCCCACTCGGGTCTCGAAGTACCAAAGTTCGTTCCGAGGTCGCCTAGCCCAGCGGCGGCTAACAGTGCGTCGCAACATGCGTGGGCAACCACGTCAGCATCGGAATGTCCCTCGAGTCCGACCTCGCCAGGCCACTCGAGACAAGCCAGCATCATTGGGCGGCCCGAGTCTGGGTCTGCGAAGGCGTGGACATCGGTTCCAATACCGGTGCGAATATCAGGGGTTGTCTCCATAAAACCCAAGTATAGGTACAGGGTTGGGGCTGTTTTGGGCGCTCTGCGCCGTGAAACGAGCCCAACCCTGTACCTTGATGTGAAACCGAACCGGTACCCTCAAAGCGCCGCTCCACCTAACCCGGTACCCTAGAAGCGTGAACCTTCATCTGTATGACACCGCGACGCGCACCAACCAGCCACTGACCCCCGTCAAGGAGGGCGAAGTCGGTATCTACCTGTGTGGTGCCACCGTGCAAGGAAGTCCCCACATCGGGCACCTGCGCTCCGCCATCGCCTTCGACACCCTCATCCGGTGGCTCAAGCGCAATGGAATGAAAGTCACCTACATCCGCAACGTCACCGACATCGACGACAAAATCCTCAATAAGTCTGCCGAGGCAGGTGAAAAATGGTGGGCATGGGCGAACCAGCACGAACGCGAATTTGCCGCTGCATACGACGCCCTCGGCCTCCTCCCACCCACCTATGAGCCGCGCGCTACCGGACACATCCCGGACCAAATCGAACTCATTCAACGTCTCATCGACCGCAACCACGCCTACGCAGACGGTAACGGGAACGTCTACTTCGACGTCCACTCGCTCGACGACTACGGGTCGCTGACCCACCAAGACCTCACCCAGATGCGCACCACCGAGGACGAATCGCAAATCGACGCCGCTACCGAAGCCGGTAAACGCGATCCGCGCGACTTCGCCCTGTGGAAAGCTGCGAAGCCGACCGAACCCACGACGGCCTCATGGGACTCGCCGTGGGGGAGAGGCCGTCCGGGCTGGCACCTCGAATGCTCCGCGATGTCCAGGCGCTATTTGGGCGATGAATTCGACATTCACGGCGGCGGCATCGACCTGCGTTTTCCCCACCACGAAAACGAGCAGGCACAGTCACACGGTGCAGGTTGGGGCTTCGCACGCCTGTGGGTTCACAACGCCTGGGTGACCATCAAAGGCGAGAAAATGGCGAAATCACTTGGAAACTCGCTGATCGTCTCCGAAATCCTCGACCGCGTCCCCGCCCCGGTATTGCGGTTCGCCCTCGGCACCGTCCACCACCGCTCCACCGTCGAATACTCCGAAGAAACGCTCACTACCGCGGCGGCCGCATGGGAGCGCCTGAGCGGATTCGTTACCCGTGCCGAAGAAGCCGTCGGATCCATCGATGAAGACGAGGTCGCCAGCCACCCTGTACCTGATGCCTTCGCCACTGCCCTCAACGACGACCTCAACGTTGCCGGCGGCATGGCGGTCGTATGGGAGCGGCTCAAAGCCGGTAATCAAGCGCTCGCCGATAAAGATCACGCGGCCGTACGCCAAGCGGTACTTGATGTTCGCGCCATGATGGACGTTCTCGGCCTCGATCCTGCCAATGAGCAGTGGTCAAGCACAACGACGGCAGACAGCCAGATGGAGGATGCTCTCGACGCCCTCGTCTCACATCTGATCGATGCTAGAGCCAGGGCACGGGCCGAGAAAGATTGGGCACAAGCTGACAGCATCCGCGTCCAGCTCACCGCCGCGGGAATCGTCGTTGAAGACAGCGCGGATGGTGCGCGCTGGCATCTCGCGTAGTCCCATGAGCCGCCCTCCTCACCCCGACTCGTGGCGGGACATCGCCCGCGATGCCACCCGGCTGGGGGCGTCGCGATTCGCCGCACCACTTATCGTTGTCGCACTCATGTGGCTCACTTTCTTTGCCCAGCAAATTTTCGACCCGTGGATCTGGGGAACTTTTGGTATCGAGCAGGGAGCATGGCTGAGGCCGTGGACATGGGTGACCTCAGTATTCCCACACGCCAACTGGCGGCACCTCATGTCCAATACGCCGTTCATGCTGATCCTTGGTCTCATCGTGGGAGCTGAAGGTTGGCGGCGATGGCTCGGTGTCACGCTCTGGGGCTTGCTCGGCGCCGGCCTACTCGTCACCCTCTTGGCCCCAGCTCGCTCCATTACCGCAGGAGCATCTGGCTTGGTGTTCACCTATCTTGGATACCTCATCGCTGTGGCCATCACCGAGCGAACCTGGCGCGTAAAAATCGTGCGCATCGTGGTTGCCGCGGTGCTCCTCAGCTCCTATTCCTACGTTATCTTTAGCGGCTTCATCCCCTCGGGGAACGTATCCTGGCAAGGGCATTTGGGTGGCTTTATCGGAGGCATCGTAGCCGCTATTATCCTCGAAGCTCGGGAAAACGTCCCCATTGGGGAGCGATTGTCACGACTGGACCCCTGACAAATGTCACGGTAGAAAAACGACACCTGACGTAGGTACAGGTTTGCGCATTGTAGTGCAATGGGAGCATGAACACTTCAACGCTTCCCCACCCGCGAATCCGGCATGCGCACACCAACCGGAAGCCGGCAGATGTGCCCGCCCTCGCCACCCGTAATCTCAACAAGAAATTCGGTTCGGTTCACGCGGTCAACAACGTGTCTATCACCGTCGATCCCGGCGAAGTCGTCGCCCTCCTCGGCCCAAATGGCGCCGGGAAATCGACCACCCTCGACTGTGCCCTTGGCCTTCTCAGTCCCAACTCGGGAAGTAGCTCGATCTTCGGTATGAAGCCGCGCGAAGCGATTCGCCGCGGCCTCGTCGGAGTGGTCCAACAAAACGACGCCCTCCTCGATGAACTATCGGTCAAAGAGCTACTCACTTTCGTCGGGTACACCTACCGTGAACACCGCGCCATCGAAGAAGTGATGGAATGGACCGGTATCACACACCTCGCGAAGCGGCGCGCCGCCAAATGCTCGGGCGGAGAAAAACAGCGCATCCGCCTCGCCATCGGCCTCCTGTCCGACCCGCTACTGCTACTCCTCGACGAGCCCACCACCGGAATGGACGTCCAATCACGAGGCGAATTCTGGCAGTTTATCGACGAACAAGCCGATCTGGGCCGCGCCATCATGTTTGCCACGCACTACTTGGCCGAGGCGCAAGAATACGCTGAGCGAACCATTATTATCCGCGACGGAGCGGTTATAGCCGATCAAAACACTGATGATCTGCGCCGCACGCACGCCGGTTCAACACTGCGCATCTCCTACTCCTGTAGTGCCGAAGAGGCGCGCGAGGCGTTGGAGGGCGCGCGCGGTGAGCGGGATTGGATGGTGCAAACCGATCAAAGGGAACTCGTCGTCCGTGGTCACGACCTCGACGATGCGGCCCGAGCCGCCCTTGCGCTTCCCGGCGCGCGGAATCTGGAACTTACCGAATCGAGCCTTGAAGACGCCTACACCGCACTCATTAATGGAGAACACGCATCATGAGCACCATCATTCAATCCGCGCAGCTTCGAAGCCTTGACGATCGGCGGGCCACATCGTCTCTGCACGGCTTTATGCCGGCTGTTTTCCACATGTTTATTCGCCGTATGCTAAGCCCTTGGACACTGGTATTTACTCTCGGTATCCCGGTGTTCATGTACCTTATTTTTGGTGTCGGGCAAGAATACAGTCTGATTGAAATGCCCCGTGGAAACGTGGCGGCCATGGTCCTCGTGTCGATGAGTCAATACGCGGCCGTCATGATTACTTCGATGATTACCGCCGGAATCGCCATCGAAAGGGTACAGGGTTGGACCCGCACCATGGCTTTGACACCATTGGGAATCC
Source organism: Actinomycetaceae bacterium (assembly GCA_030537615.1). Taxonomy (GTDB): domain Bacteria; phylum Actinomycetota; class Actinomycetes; order Actinomycetales; family Actinomycetaceae; genus Gleimia. The sequence continues at coordinate 41,314 of JAUNVP010000014.1, forward strand.
GCAATTACGTGGCGTCAAAGATCGTCATGAGTCTCGTGATGACGGTGGTTTCTATTGCCTTCATTTACGCGATTGGTTTCTTTACCGACGCCAAAATGGATGCCGTTGTGTGGGTGCAGACTTTCATCCTCATCGTGGTTCTGTCGGTGATCCCAGCGATGCTCGGTCTCCTTGTTGGCGTTGTTATACGGGGAGAGGAAGCGTATGGCGTCCTCGGCGGTGGTACAGCCTTGCTGGCATTTTTGTCCGGAATGTTCGTTCCTCTTGAGCAACTGTCAGAGTTCTTTCAAAAAGTTGCCGAATTTACTCCGCTGTGGGGAATCAATCGGCTCGCCCTAACCGCGTTCTTTGGATGGGAAGAGCTGCAGTGGAAATTCCTATTCAACGTTTTCGGATGGTTGGTGATTTTTGCCGTCGGCACGTGGTTCTTTTCCCGACGATCCACTGGACGCTAACTCATTCGTAGGTACAGGGTCGGCGCGTATTTGCGGCCTCATGCACCCGAAAATGCTCCGACCCTGTACCTGGAGATGAAAAGTTGAGGACAATGAGAGACATGGGCGTAGATAATCCACAGCGGAACATCATGAAAGAGAGAGTATTAGGTCTTGGCTTTGCGGTGCCCTACCTCCTGTTTCTTATTCCCGGCTACATCGCCGGTGTAGAAGCTTTACCGCACGCCTACGCTATTTGGTATCTGATATTGCAAACGGCTTTTGTAGGCTTGTACGTTCTATCGTGGCTGATGTATGACGTTGCTCCTTTGAGGAACTCGATGAGTGTGCCTCAAGCTATTTCTTATGCGCTTCTATTTGTTTTAGTAGCGAGCATCTCCTTGGTCAACCCGAATGGAGGCATGTACAACTTGCCGTACATTGTGGCATCAATTGTGCTTCAGGTTCCATGGGCGCATTTCTACTACGTCCTCGGATTCCTCACGCTTTTTGCAGCTGGAATACTGGCGAATGGTTATATTGACCCACACACTCCTCAAGATGCGCTCATCTTCGCAATACTCATTTTCCTCACGTCAACTGTCGTGATTGTTCTTGTTCGACGCGCGATTGATCAGGGCAAACAATCTGAAATAGCCGCAGTTCGAAACAAAGCGCTAGCTGTCGAGTCAGAGCGCAATCGGTTGGCTTCGGATTTGCACAATGTTCTCGGCCAAACCCTCACGGCCATCAATACGATGGCGCAACTGTCAGAAAAGCTGTTGGCCGCGGGAAAAGTTGATGATGCACGCGAAACGATGGATTCAATTGCCACTTTGTCACGAGATGCATTGAGTCAGACGCGAGCGGTGGTTAAATCACGGCAGAATCTATCGATCGCTGAAGAGGTCATTAAGGCGCAACAACTTCTCAATGCCGCCGGCATCCAATGCCATATAGCTGGCGAGCCGTCAGCGTCTTCGCAGGATCTTGAAGATGCCATGGGGCACGTCGTCAAAGAGGCGACAGCGAACATCGTTCATCATTCAACGGCGCGCAACTGCTGGATCGCGATTGATGAGGCTGGAGTGAGCGTCACGGATGATGGGCGGGGCCCTTTCAAAGAGACGATAGATAGTCTGGCCTCCCAAGGTACAGGATTGCGTGCTTTAGGGGAGCGAGTTGAACCGTGGGGGACGCTTTCCGCTGGTCCTCAAGAGGGCGGTCGTGCTCGCGGCTGGGTGGTGCGTTTCCGTCTGAATGCGAAAGAGCTTGATCACAGATGATGACGGCTTTATCTTCATGCAAGGTACAGGGTTGGAGATATTTTGAGCCCTGCGCGCCGCTTGGATACGGCAAGCCTGTACCTTGTTGCGGTTGTCGGGGTAGGTTGTAGGCGTGATACGAATCCTCATAGCTGATGATCAGGCCCTCGTGCGGGGTGCCCTGGCAGCGTTACTCAATCTGGAGGACGATTTCGACGTCGTTGCCTCGGTAGGTACAGGATTGGAAGCAGTCGAGACGATTCGCAGGCGCTCCGATATTGACATTGTTCTCATGGACGTTGAGATGCCTGAATTAGACGGCTTGCAAGCGTGTCGAGAGATTATCCATCTACGCCCCGATACCAGAGTGCTGATGGTGACGACTTTCGGACGTCCCGGATACGTTCGACGCGCATTCGATGCTGGAGCGTCTGGATTCGTAGTTAAAGATGCGCCCTCCGAACAACTCGCTCAACATGTGCGCGCGATTATGGACGGCCGCAGGGTACTTGATCCGCAGTTGGCAGTGGACACACTGACAATGGGCAACAATCCACTGACCGACAGAGAGATCGATGTTCTCCGCGAGATCGAGAAAGGTGGCTCCATCGACGACATTGCCCGCGGAGTTTGTCTCTCTCCAGGAACAGTGCGCAACCATATCTCGGCAATTCTTGGGAAAACTGGAGCTCGTAATCGGGCGGAGGCCGCACTTCAAGCGCGGCAAAATGGCTGGCTCTGACCGATCAAGGTACAGAGTCGGAGAGTTTTGAGTGACCCGAAGAGCCAAAAACACCGCAACCCTGTACCGACTAAGGGGTAGTAGCAGTGTCCAGGTACAATGAGCCGATACAGAAATAGCTAAAACCCAGACCGAATGAGGACACCATGGCAGGAAATGACGGTAAGCGCCGGTCGAAGCCGAAGGGGAAGAAAGGGCCAACCAAAGGCACCGGCGGACATTCGCGCCGCGCCCTTCGCGGCAAGGGGCCTACTCCCAAGGCCGAAGACCGTACCTATCACGTGGCCTATAAACGTAAACTCGAGCGGGAGGCTGCGGCGCAAAAGCGCGCCCAGGCTGAAGCTCACCGCAAGCGTACGTCTATCAAAATCTCCGACGGGCATGAGCTCATTGTCGGGCGTAATGCGGTATTCGAGGCAGTCAACGCAGGTATCGGAATCGAAAGAGTCTTCCTCGCTGCGAATCCGACGGATGAGCGGATCGCGAAGGTACTTCGCACCGCAACAGCGCTGGGAGCACCTGTATTTGAAGTGACAAGGCTTGACCTGGAGAATGCGTCTGGTGAACCTGCCCATCAAGGTATTGGGATTGAGGTACCGCAGTATGACTATTGCTCCGCATTGGACCTCTTAGAACGAGCTAAACAAGCAGGACAAGTACCACTAATCGTCGCACTCGATCAAGTGACCGATCCGCACAATCTTGGTGCGGTACTGCGTTCGGGAGGAGCTTTCGGAGCCACCGGAGTGCTCATCACAGAACGTCGTTCCGCATCGGTCAACGCAGCAGTGTGGAAGGTTTCAGCTGGTGCTGTAGCTCGCGTACCAGTCGCACGGGAAACGAACCTCGTCCTTGCGCTCAAAGCGTTGAAGAGTGAAGGATGCTTTGTTGTCGGCCTTGATGGCGCGGGAGAGGTCGACTTACGCGACCTCGGCCTCGCTAACGAACCTCTGGTGGTGGTAACCGGTGCGGAAGGCCGGGGTTTGTCGCGACTCGTGCGTTCGACGTGCGATCAAATTGTGTCCATCCCGATTGCGTCCTCCGTTGAATCCTTAAATGCCGCGGTGGCCACCGGCATTACGCTATTCGAGATCGCTCAAAAGCGGGCCGGCCGATAATCACCATACTCGGCGTGGCTGCGAAAGCGCGTTTCGCGGAAACAGTTTGCGTAGGCGTTTAGTGAGCTGTCTGTCGCTGAGGTCGTCCCACATCCAGCGGAAGAATTGCGGGAGTATGCGTCTGGCGTCTTGCTCGCGGACTCGTTCGGCAACGAGGACGTCGGGGGAGGTGTATTTGAGTTTGCCGTCCATTTCGAATCCGATGCCGAAATCTGGCCATGCAAAGTCGACGAAACCGGTGGATCGCCCGGCGTGGAATGGGAATTGTTCGACGGGATTTGGTAGACCTGCGCGGATCATGGCGATGCGTAAGAGAGTTTCGGCTGGAGATTGCGACAGTGGCGACACGTAGCGAAGTCGGCGCAAAATGCGGCGACGACAGTGGCGGATTTTTCCCGATTCCACGATTTGTTTAATCTGTTTAATCATTTGGCGGAACCAGTTGATTGTGCGTTCACGCTGAAAGTTTGACGCTCGACAAAAGTGCGCGAATGCCGCATCCGCATTAACAATCGCGCGGTCAAGACTTGGACGTGAGAGCTGGTCGATGATGAGATACTCGGGTGCGAGGACGGCTTCCCCGCCCACTTGAGTGAAGGCTTCGTCAGGAAGGTCACGGTTGCGGCGATGTACGCGTGAGGGCGGGACTAAGTTGAGGTGTGCTCCGATAACCGTTGGACGACGGGTGTGTTTGGTTCGGACGATGAGGTTGACATGGGGAGACGGATCCATGATGGGAATGCCGTAGACCAGACATGCACTGTCCAGCGAAGCGTACGTTTCTGGACCTGAGTTTTCGAGGGTGACGCGGGTGCGTACACGCTGGAGAATCTTATTGCGGGCGGGGCTTTGGAAAGGCAAGTTCATGATCGCAAGATGACGACTTACTTGGATCGCAGGGGTGTCTTGCGAGTGTAAGTCTTGGACCGAGCCGAAGCCTCGTAAATCGATAACTTGTGGTTTCATATCAACGATTCCACGGCTACTTCTCATTTACTGCCAGTGTTGCGCCGCTGGCTGTGGATAGATTCTCCTCGGGACTGATCACGTACAGCGTTACTGGTGTGACGCAAAATCAGTAGGAGATGTATGCGTTCACCTTGTGCCGTGCCGCAGTTCCCCGTGGGTACAGGGTTGCGCAGTTTGGCGTCCGCAAATGGGGCTCACAGGCTTTTACCCTGTACCTACTGAGGGCGTGTCGAAGGGGAGACGGGGCTTAGAGGAAGGGGTTGTAGAATCGTCCTCCGTTGATTCGCAGTAAAGCTATCGATAGGGCCAGTAGGCCGAACGATACGACGATTGCAATCCAATCTCGAGCTTGCAGGGGCCGGGATGTAAACCACGATCGCCGTTTACCTTTACCGAATCCACGTAATTCCATAGCCGTCGAAATAGTTTCAATCCGTTCGAGCGAAGATAACAGTAGAGGTAGCAGAATCGCTGCGCTATTTCGCACTCGAGTGGACATCGGCACATCCTTTGACGTGTCAATACCGCGAGCTTGCTGTGCTTGTGAGATCTCACGGTACTCCCGTTGTACGTCAGGAATATAACGCAATGCTAGAGAAACTGAATAAGCGGCTTTATACGGTATTCCGATGCGGTTGAGTGAGGACGCAAACTCTGATGGTGATGTCGTGACGATAAATAAAAGTGCTATGGGCAGTACCGCAAAGTACTTCAACGTCACGTTCAACTGATAAAACAATTGCTCGGCTGTAACCGTGTACCGTCCCCAGCCCTGTAACAGTGTGTGGGTGGTCCCGTAGATCTCGGTACCGTATTGCGGTGCGAACACGAAGATCATGACGTTGTTCAGGACCATAAACAGCAGGATGAGCCACAGAACAACAGCGAGTTCGCGGAGAGAAATCCGTGAAGACACCCAAATAACGATCGACAAAACAACCATGACAGCAAGGAATCGTGGATCAAAGCCAATCATTGTCGCGACAGACGCCACGAGCATCATAATGAGTTTGGTTGTTCCGGTCAGCGAATGCATGAAGGATTCGCGGGGAATGAAACCCAGTAGGGGCGAGCGTTTAGCCATTTTAGCGCCCCGTTCCAAGATGGTCGGCGAGGATGTGTTCGCGCCACTCATTCTCGCGGGTAATGAACTGTTCGATAAAGGCCGTCGGATCTTGGGCACCGATTCGAAGAGCAAGATCAAACAGCGAAGTGGTACGCAGGGATGCGGCCTCCGCTATCCCTGGATTAGCGAGGATAGCAGCAGGTGAGGCGTCGGCAATGATCGATCCCTCTGCCATAACGAGTGCGCGACTCGTATATTCGAGCGCAAGGTGCATGTCATGCGTGATGAGAATGATCGTCGTGCCGGCGTCGTTGAGACTCTTGAGAAACTCCATGATGTCGGTATAGTGAGCCCAATCTTGTCCGGCAGTGGGTTCATCAAGAATGATGACGTCCGGCGCGGTTACCATCACGGAAGCAATAGTGACGCGTTTGCGTTGACCGTACGAAAGCGCAGCAATCGGCCAGTCTCGATAAGCCCAGAGTCCGCAGATTCGCAGTGCTTCTTCGAGACGTTCGTGCCGCTCGGCCTCTTCTACACCGGCTGCGGTGAGAGCAAGTTCGACTTCGTCGCGGATCATCGGTTTGGATATCATCTGGTTGGGATTCTGGATGACGAATCCGATGTCTTGGCCTCGTCGCGCGATGGGTGCGTTCGTAATGTCCGTTCCACGCAAATGAATCGTCCCCGAGTCGGGGATTTCAAACCCACATATGAGTTTCGCCAGCGTTGATTTACCTGCACCATTTGAGCCGCAGAGGGCGATGATTTCCCCGCGGTTAATTTGAGTGCTGACGCCATTGATGATCGGTACATCGTTGATGCCGAACTTGATATTACGTAGTTCGACAATGGGCTCCGATATCGGTGGAGTCTTCCGAGGTTCGCGCGCCCATTGCCGCAGGATCGAGCGCGTATCGGACGGTACAGTAATGCGATGTACGGAAGCAGGGTTTTCGGTCGCACTGCAATCATGGCCGGCTAGTCGTATGGCGGTTACGTAGAGTGGTTCGCGGATACCGTGTTCGGTGAGGACCCGTGAAGCGATGATTTCGTCCGGCGTGGCGTCAGCGATGATGCGTCCTTCGTCCATGACGATAATTCGATCGAGCGGGCGGTGGAGGACGTCCTCAAGACGATGCTCAATGATGAGGACGGTAGTTGCACTGATTCCTCCCTGCAACTCACTCGTAGGTACAGGGTCGGGGGTATGAGCCCCTGAATCGTCTGGGGCTGAAACGGTTGACCTTGTACCTTGGTGGATGCGGTCAATGGTTTCGATGGCCTGTTGTCCAGTTGCGGGATCAAGCGATGCCAAAGGTTCGTCAAACAGCAAAATCTCGACATCGTCGACGAGAACCCCTGCCATGGATACCCGTTGCTTTTGTCCTCCCGATAGGTCTTGCGGCGCAGAATTTAACCGATGGGTGATATCGACGACCGCTGCGGCCTCATGCACGCGTCGACTCAGTTCGGGGTGTTGTATTTCGTCGTTTTCGAGGGCAAAGGCGATATCTTCGGCAACTGTGAGGCCAATGAACTGACCGTCAGGATCTTGGAGAACTGTCCCTACTATTTTCGAGGTTACCTCGAGAGGTGCGTTCGTAGGGTCGAGGCCTGCGACCGTCACTGTTCCCGTGTGGGTACCGGGATAGCGGTGCGGAATGAGGCCGTTGATGACGTGCGCCAGTGTCGATTTTCCCGACCCAGATTGGCCGACGATCGCGACTTTTTCTCCACGGTACACGGTGAGGTTGATGTCGTGAAGGGTGGGTTCGGCCTGTGCTTTATATTGAAACGTGAAATCACGCAGTTCGATAACCGGGTCTCGTCTGGGAGACTGCGGGGAAAAATCTTCGCAAGGTACAGGGTCAACCGGTTGGGAAGAGACGCTACCGCCCTCTAAACCGGTTGACCCTGTACCTACGGGGGGATGTTTCGTCACTCGTTTACCTTGAGTGAACCTTCAGACGTTCTCGTCTTTGCGTACGCCATGACGATGATCGTCCCGATAATGCAGGACGTGAGGATATTTGCAATCGCAGCGACACCACCTTGGACGAATACTTTGTCAGACGGTTCGGAGTAGATCCAAATATCGAGACTGGGTGCAACTATGAGCCATGCGACGGCGTGACCGACAGCGACGGCGACGTTGAATCGAATGAGTCCAAAGGTTGTGATTCCGCGATCCTGTACCTTGTCTCGCATCATGAGGGCTCCCATAATGAAACCGGCAATAGCAGATGCGATAATCCACGACCACCACGGTCCGTAGAGGGAAAGGTCGATGAGAACGTGTCCGATAAAGCCCATCAAACCGGCAACAACGGGCCCAAACAGTAGTGCAAATACGGCGAGAAGTGCGTACTGGATGTTGACTGAGGTATTTGGAATGGGTGTGGGAATAGCGAGGAAACGTCCGAGGACGAAGAAGAGTGCTGCGCCGATTCCGGTTGCGACAACGGCGGTTACTGGGGATGTTTTGCTCCAGGTGTTCATGGTCTTCTTTCAGTGTCGGTGGCGTTATACGCCGGCGATGGGGTACGTAAAATCAACGGTCCAGTGAATGCCTTGGCCGACGTTATAGGCCTTAGCGAAGGAACCGCGATTAATTGCGATAGCCATATTGTCAAGAGAGTTAACGTAAATGAGTGCTTCTCCGATAGAAACGTCGGCAAAAGAGCGACCGTATCGCAGGGGAGCCGAGTAGACGTCCTCGCCCTCGTTCGCGACGTGGACGAGGGCGTACTCGCCGTGGGCAATGCCGAGTTCACGGAACAGGGGACGAGGAATGTTCGTCCACAAGGAGCCGTAGCGCACATCGTGGGTGTCGATTGTGCCTGTCACTTGGTTACCTTCGCGGCTCGGTACAGTGACTGGGAAAGTCACGATTTCGTCGGTCCTGGGGCCGACCCCCTCGAGGTTGATGGCACCGGAGGCTAGGCGCGCCCCGGTGTAGGCGTAAATGTCACGTCCGTGAAAGGTATAGGATTCGCCGGAGCCGGGAAGTCGGTTGACCGATTCATCTATTTCGCGTGCTTCACGGATTCCGAATGTCGTGGCGATGTGCGTGAGGGTGCCATTGTCTGGAGTGACGATGTAGTGCCCAGTGTCGGTGAGGGCGACGACGGAGAGTCTTTGCGATCCGACTCCGGGGTCGATGACGGAGACGAATACTGAGCCTTTCGGCCAGTAATTGACTGTTTGGACTAGTCGGCACGAGCCTTCCCACACGTCATAGGGAGGGATGTTGTGGGTGAGGTCGTAAATAGGGAGGTCAGGGTTAACGCTGTATGCGACACCGTGCATTGCTGATACTGCGCCGTCGTCGAGTCCGAAGTCTGATTGCAAAATGAGTGGCTTCATGCGGCCTCCGCGAATTAGGTAGATGGTGGTTTCAGGATACCGGTCGGCGAACCTGTACCGACGAACTGCCCGGCATGTGGCCTGAAAGGGAGAGGAGATGCCTCAGATCGTCCGCAAGGTACAGGCAGGAGCGGATTGCGGACTCCGTCGCAGCCGATAATGCCGTGAACCTGTACCTCATGGTGAGGGGATGGAAGGGACTGGGTGGGGGTGATGGCGCGGGTGGCGGCAAAGGGTGCAAAGTGTCACGAAATGGTAACAAATCTTGAAATAGAGAGATAAGTGTAGGGATCCTGTACCTAACCGGATAGGCTCTCTTGTCGATGGATGCACCCATTGTGCGGCACGCCGAATCCGGCGCTCGTTCCCACCATCACTACCTTGACCAGGAAGGGATTTCCAATGGCGGATGTCACTTACCAGGCCATCGCTATGATCGCGTATCTCGTTGCGATGATCATGATCGGTCTATTTGCCTACAATCGCACGAGCGATTTCGACGATTACATGTTGGCTGGGCGGCGCCTCGGTCCCGCGGTGGCGGCCCTGTCTGCCGGCGCGTCCGATATGTCCGGCTGGCTCCTCATGGGCCTGCCCGGCGCAATCTACGCGAACGGCCTCATTGACGGATGGATCGCTGTCGGTCTCACCATCGGTGCTTGGCTCAACTGGAAGTTTGTCGCTCCGCGTCTGCGGTCGTACTCCCAAGTGTCAGCAAACTCCATTACTGTACCTTCATTCCTTGGGTCTCGTTTGCGCGACGACAAGCACATTATCCGCATTGTGGCGGGCATCATTATCATGGTGTTCTTCACCTTCTACGTCTCCTCCGGCATGGTCGCAGGCGGTACCTTCTTCGAATCGTCGTTCGGAATGGAGTACCACCTCGGCATGGCTCTTGTAGCCGGAATCGTCGTTATCTACACGCTGGTGGGTGGTTTCCTCGCAGTCTCGTGGACCGACCTGGTGCAGGGCATCATGATGGTGACGGCACTTGTACTTGTACCTATCGTGGGAATTATGCATGTCGGTGGCTTCGGTGAAATGGTCTCCACCATTAAAGAGGTCGACCCGACCATCCTATCCACCACTAAAGGTGCGGTAACTGGCGCGACCGTGATGGGTATTATTTCCGCTTTTGCATGGGGACTCGGCTACTTTGGTCAGCCGCACATTATCGTGCGCTTTATGGCACTTCGCTCCGCGAAAGAATCTGTTAGAGCACGCCGCATCGGCATTGGGTGGATGATCCTAGCAGTCATCGGCGCAGGTATGACCGCGCTAGTCGGAGTCGCGGTATACCAGCACGACCAAGCTCAACTCGACAACCCCGAGTCGGTATTCATCACCCTCGGCCAGCTCCTGTTCCACCCCCTCATCGCAGGCTTCATGCTGGCCGCCATCTTAGCTGCAATCATGTCGACGATCTCATCACAGCTTCTCGTCACGTCCTCCGCCATCGTTGAAGACATTTACCGTGCATTTACGAAGCGCGACCTGTCGGGTAACGACGGCATATTGCTTGGTCGTATGGCAGTAGCGGGCGTATCCGTTCTTGCTGCGATCCTCGCCTGGCCGCGTTCAGACACCATTCTTGGCCTAGTGGCGTTCGCCTGGGCCGGCTTCGGGGCATCTTTTGGAGTCACAGTGCTTCTCGCTCTCTACTGGCGTAAGTTCACCGCGCAGGGCGCAATCGCAGGCATGATCGTTGGTGCCGTGACCGTTGGGGTGTGGGGCAATATTTCCGGGGGCATCTTCGATTTGTATGAAATCCTCCCCGGATTCCTCTTCAACCTCATTGTCGCGGTGGCTGTATCGAAGGCCACCTATCAAGAGAATCCAGACATTCAAGCAGAGTTTGATGAAGCGCTCGCTGGAGTCGCCTCCGACTAAACTCCTCTGATACGTACCGACTTACGTCGTAGGCCACTAGAGTAGGAACCAACGGCACATCCGCAGGTGCTACCCGTGAAGGGTGGCACCTGCGGCGATTGAGGCCGCGCTGATGCGGCACGGAGACGAAAGGGACAACATGCCAGCTGAACCGCACCCAACGGATTTCACTTCGATTGCCGAAAAGGCGCTCGCCACTTCCCGGAAATGGGCGAATGCGTCAAATAACTACCCGATTGATCGCGCCGCCAAACTACTTGCCGATGTACTCGAAGATGAGGCCGGCCTGGACTACACGGTCGCCTTCGTCGATGGCGTCGTTCGTCCGGAGGATCAGGAGGTCGCCGCCCGCCACCTCGCCGAGATCGGAGGCCTCAACCCAAAGTTCCTTCCCTGGCACTTGCGCACACCGGCGCTCGTCGGCGGAACTGTCGGGAAATTCATCCCTGAAATTTCCGTTCCAGCGGCTCGCAGAGCTTTCAGGATCCTCGTCGGCGATCTCGTCGTCGATGTCACGGACGATAAATTAGGGCCCGCCATTCAACGCCTTAAATCCGAAGGATCTCGCCTCAACATGAACCTATTGGGCGAGGCCGTGCTCGGTGACACGGAGGCGGAGAAGCGTCTGGCTGATACGCGGAAACTGCTTGAACGAGACGACGTCGACTACGTTTCCCTCAAGGTTTCGGCAGTCACCGGCCCTCACAATCCGTGGGGATATGACGAAGTTGTCGACCATGCGGTCGAACAACTTCTGTCGATCTACCAGTACGCCGCGCAGCATCCAGGTGCGAAGTTCATCAACCTGGATATGGAGGAATACCGCGATCTCCACCTGACCATCGATGTGTTTAAGCGGATTCTTGACCGCCCCGAAATGCTCGAACTTGAGGCCGGCATCGTCCTCCAAAGTTACCTGCCCGACACGCTCGACGCGATGAAGGACCTCCAGGAGTGGGCAGCCGCGCGGCGCGCCCGCGGTGGTGCGCCGATTAAGGTGCGCGTCGTCAAGGGCGCGAATCTGGCGATGGAGCGAGTCGACGCCCTCATGCGCGGCTGGGAGCTGACCACGTGGGAATCGAAGCAAGCAACTGACGCGAATTATTTGCGGATTCTCGATTGGGCGATGACTCCTGAGCGGATCGCTAATATCCGGTTAGGAATCGCCGGACACAACCTCTTCACACTCGCCGCAGCCTGGGAGCTTGCGGGCGAACGCGGAGTGCGCGACGGCATAGAGGTCGAAATGCTTTCCGGCATGGCAACGCAGCAGGCGTCGGCCGTGCGCGAGGACGTGGGAGACCTCCTGCTTTACGTTCCGGTCGTCCACCCCGAGGAATATGACGTTGCCATTTCCTACCTCGTGCGCAGGCTCGAAGAGAACTCGGCCGACGAGAACTTCATGGCCTCAATCTTCGATATTGGGACCTCGGCAACAGCATTCGACAAGGAGAAGAAACGTTTCCTCGCCGCAGTTCAGCAGATGGAGCGGGAGGGCGATCGTCGGGTCGGTCCCAATCGACTGCAGGATCGCACGAGCGAAACGGAGGCCGATATTGCTAAGCCGGTGCGATCCCCGTCGGGAGACTGGACCTTCAATAACACACCGGACTCCGACCCCGCCCTCCCCGCCAACCTCGAGTGGGCGCGAGGCATTGCTTCGCGAGTAAACGATTCGACGCTCGGTGTCGACACCATCGACGCCGCGTTGATCTCGACTCATGATGAGCTTGACCGCGCCATTGCGAAGGCTCGGCGCGGCGGTGGAAAGTGGGCGAAGAAGAGTGCGGCAGAACGCGCCGACATTCTCCATAAGGCGGGTGTCGAGATCTGTCGGCGTCGCGGCGATCTCATTGAAGTAGCCGGATCCGAACTGGGTAAATCTCTTGAACAAGCTGATATTGAAGTGTCGGAAGCCGCCGATTTTGCCCACTATTACGCTGAGCAAGCAAAGGAACTTGAGAAGCTTCACGGCGCGCAGTTCCATCCCGCAGGGCTCACCCTCGTAACCCCACCGTGGAACTTCCCGCTTGCGATTCCTGCCGGCGGAGTGTTGGCCGCGCTCGCGGCAGGGTCCCCAGTCATCCTCAAGCCAGCATCGCTTGCGAAGCGCTGTGGGGCTGTCATCGCCGAGTGCTTGTGGGAGGCCGGGGTGCCGCGCGACGTCCTCATCCTCGCCCAGGTAGGGGAGCGTGAACTCGGGCGTGAACTCGTGACCGATCCGCGCATCGAACGGGTCGTACTGACCGGCGGCGCGGAAACTGCGGAGCTGTTCCGGTCATGGGATCCAACCCTTAATATCATGGCGGAGACATCCGGCAAGAACGCAATCATCATCACCCCGTCGGCGGACCTTGACCTTGCGGTGAAAGACGTCGTCAATTCAGCATTCGGCCATGCGGGACAAAAATGCTCGGCGTGCTCGTATGTCATTCTCGTCGGTTCCACTGGATTCTCCCGGCGAGTGCGTAATCAGCTCCTCGACGCAGTGCGTTCGCTGAATATTGGATGGGCAGATGATCTCTCGGTTGAGATGGGGCCGCTTTCGTCCGAACCGGGGGAGAAGCTTCTCGCCGGCCTGACGACCTTAGAGCCGGGGCAAAAGTGGGAGCTCAAACCTCGGCGTCTTGACGATACCAACCGGTTGTGGAGTCCCGGCGTTCGCTCTGGCGTCCAGCCGGGGAGCGAGTACCATCTCGTTGAATACTTCGGTCCGATTCTGGGAGTCATGCGCGTCGATACTCTCGATGAGGCCATCGAGGCACAGAACATGGTCGATTTCGGCCTCACCGCCGGCCTCCACTCGCTCGATGCCGACGAGATCAACTTCTGGTTGAACAATGTGCAGGCGGGTAACGTGTACGTCAACCGCGGTATTACCGGCGCAATCGTACGGCGTCAGCCTTTCGGCGGGTGGAAGCGTTCCGTTGTTGGCACCGGTGCGAAGGCGGGCGGTCCGAACTACCTGTTTGGCTTCGGTGACTTCACTTCGGTCCCGCTGGTAACCGACCAAGAGCGGGAAAACAGTGATTTCCCACCCGTCGTAGAACGCGAAGCGCACGTCAAAAAGCCGCAGTTGCGCGACCTCCTCCACGTTGCTGCTGATTTGCTCGACGAGGACGAGTACGAGCATCTCGTCGAAGCCGTCGAATCGGATCAGCATGCGGTTGATACGGAGTTCGACGTCTGCCACGATCCCAGCCGAGTTGGAGTGGAACGGAATGTGCTGCGCTACATTCCAACTCCCGTCACTATTCGAGCAGGCAAGGACGCGTCGATGTTTGACCTGTTGAGGACGCTGTCGGCTGGCCTCGCGGTCGGAGAAATCACCCATTACGATCCGTCCGATCAAAGCGCCTATTCTCGCTCACATTCTGGGGGCGGCGTCACTGAAATGGGACTTACGGTTTCGACGCCGGACTTCCTCCCAACCGAACTGTCCATCACCCTCGCGAACTACGGTGTTGAGGTGCTGGTGGAGAACGCCAAGCGGTTCCGGGAGCGTCTCGCGGATTCGCCGCTTTCGTTGGATGAGCGTATCCGCGTTATTGGCGAGGATGGAGACGAGATTCGCCGAGCGGTCCAAGGCTCGATCGATGTCGCGGTGTGGGACGGACCGGTAACCAATGCCGGACGGATTGAGATCCTGCCGTTCGTGCACGAACAGGCTGTCTCGATTACTAACCACCGTTTCGGGAACCGAACACCACTTGAAGATGAGGTGCTGGTCGACGACTGAGCGTTCGTCTGAACTGTAAGCGGTGGGTGCGCGGCTTCTCGGGTCGGTACCCACCGCTTTCTTATGTAATCCGTACGTTTAGGCCGGTGCGGCTAGGTTGTACTGCTGTGGAGTTATCTGCCGGGTTTATTTTCCGTGGGGCTCCCCCTGTGGTCGATGCATTTTCTATTCTGAAGGTTCTTCGCACCCACCCATTCTTCGGTACAGGGTCGGGGCGTTTTCGGGCGCAGTGCGCCGCGAAAACCGCCCGACCCTGTACCTTGTTCGCTTGGGACGGCCTCACCCCTCCTTCGGTAATCCGATAAGATGCGGGAGGTAGAACCTCCGTTCTGCACGACCGACCCGCACGGGATCGGGGATCTGTCAGCGCGACCGTACAGGCGCACAACATTGGAGGAAGTATCATGCCAGCCGTGATTGTCGTCGGGACACAGTGGGGCGACGAAGGCAAAGGCAAAGCAACAGACCATTTGGGAGCGAACGTCGACGTTGTCGTCAAGTTCAACGGCGGAAACAACGCCGGACACACCGTGGTTATCGATGGGGAAAAATACGCTTTGCACCTGCTGCCAGCCGGAATTTTGTCCGAGGGCGTGACCCCCATCATCGGCAATGGAGTTGTGGTCGATCTTGAAGTTCTCTTCCAGGAGATTGAGGCTCTCGAAACGCGGGGTATGGATACGTCGCGGTTAAAGATTTCAGCGAATGCACATCTTATTCCGTCCTACAACCGGTTGATCGACAAGACGACCGAGAAGTTCCTCGGCAAACGTCAGCTTGGCACCACCGGCCGGGGTATCGGCCCGACGTACGCGGACAAGATGAACCGCATCGGAATCCGCGCACAAGACCTGTTCGATGAGTCGATTCTGCGGCAGAAGGTTGAGGGTGCGCTGGTCAATAAAAATCACCTGCTCGTTAAGGTGTTCAACAAACGCAAGGTTGATGTCGATGAAGTGACCGCGGAGCTTCTGTCGTACGCTGATCGCATTAAGCCGATGATTGTTGACTCATCGTTGGTCGTCAACGACGCCCTCGATGCCGGTAAGACGGTGCTTTTTGAAGCCGGTCAGGCGACGATGCTTGACATTGATCACGGTACCTATCCGTTCGTTACGTCCTCAAACGCGACCGCAGGAGGGGCGTGCACGGGAGCCGGGGTTGGACCGACTCGGATTGACGCCGTTGTTGGTGTGTCCAAGGCTTATACGACGCGTGTTGGCGAGGGGCCGTTCCCGACTGAATTGTTTGGAGCTGAGGGCGATGAGTTGCGCGAACGTGGAGGAGAGTTCGGCGTCACGACGGGACGGCCTCGTCGATGCGGTTGGTTCGATGCTGTCGTGGCTCGTTATGCCGCTCGCGTGAATGGTCTGACTGACTTGGTGGTGACCAAGCTCGATGTGCTGACCGGGTACGAGAAGATTCCAGTATGTGTGGCATACGAGGTGGATGGTCAGCGGTTCGACGAGATGCCTCCTGATCAGACATCGTTCCATCACGCGAAGCCGGTGTATGAGTTCTTACCGGGATGGAACCAAGATATTACTGGGGCGCGTACTTTCGAGGATCTGCCAACCAACGCGCAGCGGTACATTGAGTTTTTGGAGGACGTGTCGCGGGTCCGTGTTTCCGTTATCGGCGTGGGCGCGGACCGAGAGGCAGCGATTGTTCGCCACGAGTTTATTTAGCTCACGGTTCGACTCTGGCTCGACCGCTTATTTGCCGAGCTGGTGACGTGGTTTGAAGGAGGGGTGCTGGTGCAGTGCCCCTCCTTCTCCTTCCCCACCGAGGTACAGGGTTCGACGTTCTTATGGTGCTTGTTGTCCGATCAGTGCACTGACCCTGTACCCAATATCGAGTGGGAGCTTGCCTTGCGGCCGGGGTCTTCGCCGAGTGCTGAATCTGTACTTTCGGAAAGGAGCCGGGCGATACCTTCTACTGTCACCACCACACGTGCCCGTGTCTTCGACTTCTAGCGTGCTGATGGCGTCGGGATGAGAGGTCGAAGCAACGCCCCTTTCCCCGCAATAATCGCAGGATTATGCAATGGGACACAGTGAAGTTGGGACCTCCCGCCCGTGCAATTTGGGCCACAATAAGCGATGATTAAAGAGTGACTGCGGTATCCCGAACAAATGCCGCGGGACAAGACCTGTGGATGCACCCGGCATCCAGGAAATACCCATGCCCAGGAGGCAAAAGTATGACCGTATCAATCGAGGACGTCAAGGCAGTAGCCCCGTCCAACGCACCCGCTGATGTAATCGAATGGGTTGCGAAAATCGCAGACCTGACCAAGCCTGACCGCGTCGAATTTGTCGATGGTTCAGATGAAGAATGGGACCGTCTCACCTCTGAAATGGTTGAGTCGGGCATGTTCACGAAGCTGAGCGAGGACAAGCGTCCGAACTCCTTCCTCGCCCGCTCCAAGCCGTCCGATGTCGCCCGCGTCGAGTCCCGCACGTACATTTGCTCGGAGAAAGAAGAGGACGCCGGGCCGACCAATAACTGGGCAGATCCGAAGGAAATGAAAGAAACCCTTATGGGTGTCTTTGACGGCTCCATGAAGGGTCGCACGATGTACGTCATTCCGTTCTCCATGGGACCGCTGGGTGGCCCGATCTCGCAGCTCGGCATTGAGATCACGGACTCCCCGTACGTCGTGTGCAACATGCGCATCATGACCCGTATGGGCACGAAGGCGATGGATCTGATCAACGAGGGCGCCGTGTGGGTTCCCGCCGTTCACTCAGTGGGCGTTCCGCTCGCTGAGGGCGAGAAGGACGACACCTGGCCCTGCAACGACGAGAAGTACATTACGCACTTCCCGGAGACCAATGAGATTTGGTCATACGGTTCCGGCTACGGCGGCAACGCCCTCCTCGGAAAGAAGTGCTTCGCTCTCCGTATCGCTTCGACGATGGCTCGCCGCGACGGCTGGATGGCCGAGCACATGCTCATCCTCCGTCTGACTGATGAGAAGTCCGGCAAGCAGTACCACGTGACCGCGGCATTCCCGTCCGCCTGCGGTAAGACGAACCTCGCGATGCTCCAGCCGACCATCGAGGGCTACAAGGTTGAGACCGTGGGCGATGACATTGCATGGATGCGTCCTGGCCCCGACGGCCGTCTTTACGCCATTAACCCCGAGGCTGGTTTCTTCGGTGTGGCTCCGGGAACGTCCTATGACACCAACCCGATGGCAATGGACACGATGAAGGAAAACACCATCTTCACGAACGTTGCTCTGACGGATGACGGTGACGTGTGGTGGGAAGGCATCGACGGCGACACGCCCGATCACCTCATCGATTGGCACGGCAACGACTGGACCCCCGAGTCCGGTGAGAAGGCCGCGCATCCGAACTCCCGTTTCACCACCCCGGCCTCACAGTGCCCGATTATTTGTGAGGATTGGGAAGCACCTCAGGGTGTGCCGGTTGACGCCATCTTGTTCGGAGGCCGCCGCGCGACTAACGTTCCGCTGGTTGCCGAGCAGTACGAGCCGGCTCACGGCGTGTTCATCGGCGCATCCGTTGCGTCCGAGCAGACCGCTGCCGCTGAAGGCTCGGTTGGTGCACTGCGCCATGACCCATTCGCTATGCTCCCGTTCTGCGGCTACAACATGGCCGACTACTGGGGCCACTGGCTGGAGATGCAGAAGGAGCTTGGCGACAAGTTCCCGAAGGTCTACCAGGTGAACTGGTTCCGCAAGGACGACGAGGGTAACTTTATGTGGCCTGGCTTTGGCGACAACTCGCGTGTTCTCGACTGGATCGTCCGCCGTGCCGCTGGCGAAGTTGAGGCTATCCCGGGTGTCACCGGCCTGTACCCGAAGTTCGAGGACTTCAACCTCGAGGGCCTCGACCTCGACAAGGAGACTTGGGACAAGCTCTTCGCCATCGATCCCGATGCATGGGCAGCCGAGATGGATGACACCGAGAAGTACTTCGCGCAGTTCGGCGATCACCTCCCTGAGGAGATCACCAACCAGCTGGCGAAGTTCCGCAAGCGTATTGAGGACGCCAAGAAGGCGTAACTGTCTCTAGTACTAGTGGGTCCGTGCCAACAGGTACGGGCCCACTTTTCGTTTCCCCTCAAGGTACAGGGTTGGCGCAATCACGGCCTCTGTCGTCGGAAGAAAACCACTGACCCTGTACCTTGGTGAGATTGTGGTGTCACGATGCGGCACGTATGCCGAAGGAACCGGTAAAGGTGCACAATAGTGGTGCAAGCACCGTTGGTTAGGAGCTCTTGATGAAGATTTTGCTCGTCGGATCCGGAGGACGGGAACACGCTCTCGCGCGTGCCCTTGTCGCGGGGACTACACACGAACTCTACTGCGCCCCGGGGAATGCAGGAACGGCCGCCCTGGGAAAGAATCTCAATCTAGACCAAAACGACGGCGAAGCGATTGCCGCGTGGGCGGCAGACAACCAGGTTGAGCTCGTCGTCATTGGGCCAGAGGCTCCACTGATTGCCGGTGTGGGGGACGCAGTTCGTGCTGCGGGGATTCCGGTTTTTGGCCCCACTGCTGCAGCCGCGCGGTTGGAAGGTTCGAAGGCCTTTGCCAAAGAGATTATGGCCGAGGCAGGAGTCGCCACAGCTGAGTGTTTCCCATGTCGCACGATGGATGAAGTTGCGCGTGCCCTCACCGCGTTTCAACCGCCCTACGTGGTGAAAAATGACGGACTTGCAGCCGGCAAGGGTGTTGTCGTAACCGACGATATTTCTGCCGCTCGCGCCCATGCTGAAGCCTGTCTCGCGTCTGCGGGAGGAGCTGTCGTCATCGAGGATTACCTCGAAGGCCCAGAAGTTTCACTGTTCTGTATTTCCGACGGGAAAACGGTTGTCCCACTCGAACCGGCGCAGGACTACAAACGAGCTTTAGATAATAACGAGGGGCCGAACACCGGCGGCATGGGTGCGTATTCACCGCTTCCGTGGCTTCCGTCTGGTTTCGTCAATGAGGTCGTACGCGACGTCGCCCAACCCGTGATTGACACGATGGCAAAGCGGGGCACTCCTTTCGTCGGGCTCCTGTATTGCGGTCTCGTGCAAACGGCCTCGGGGATCAAGGTCATCGAGTTCAACGCGCGCTTTGGTGACCCGGAGACGCAGGTGGTGCTCCCTCGCCTCGAAACTCCGCTGGCGGAGGTCATCTATGCTGCGGCCATCGGCGAGTTGGATACTGTCCCGACGCTCGAGTGGTCGACGCAGGCGGCGGTTGGTGTGGTCGTTGCGGCGGAAGGCTACCCGTCTGAACCGACGCTCGGGGGAAAGATCGGTGGTATTGCCGAAGCGGAAATGATCGAGGGTGTTCAGGTGATTATCGCAGGCGCGAAAGAGGACGAGAATCGCAAGCTCGTGGTCTCTGGAGGCCGGGTTTTGTGTGTGTGCGCGCTAGGCGACACTGTCCCCGATGCGCGTGCCAAGGCGTACGAGGCTGTCGATCGCATTACTCTGCGCCGCTCGCATCACCGAAATGACATTGCCTCCGGAATTTAATACCAGAAGCGCTATCACCCCAGCGCATGGCGGGCAACACCGATAATCGGTTCTTGTGTCAACGTTGGTACAAGCCATAGGTCGGTGTCGCGGCGAGTGACCTCGTGGTTCACGGCGGCTCGCAGAGCAGGCGAGTTCTGTGCTACGCCACCGGCCCACACGAGGAGATATTCGCCGCGGATACCTCGGTTGAGGAGGGCGGTGCGACACGACTCAATAGCGCGCACGAACTGGTCAACTGCGTCTGTGAGAATCTCGGTGGCGACCGTATCTCCGGCCTCGATCGCCCGATCGTGGAGTGGGGCGAACTTATTCCATGCGGCGGGTTTCAGCGTCGATACTTTGTCGACGAGTTCAGCGAGCACAGTATTAGCGGGACGGGGGAGGGTGTCGATGTCATCGACCTCGATTCCGACCGATTCGAGCAGGAGTTCGGTGAGAGTCGTTCGCGGTCCGAGCCCGTCGAGGTCGGCGGCGCAGGCGCGCATGATTTTCAAGCCGGTCCACGTACCGGATCCCCGGTCGCCGAGAATCCAGCCGAGTCCGTCGTGGCGGTGGACGATCTCGTCTCCGTCGATGGCGCAGGTGATGGCTCCCGTACCGGCCATGGCGAGGATACCGGTCGATGCTTGCGCGGCGTTTGCGGAGAACGCGGGCAGAATCTCGTTGATGAGGGTGAGTCGAAAGTTCACTCGGTAGTGGCGCAATGCATTATTAAGGGCTTCTTCGACGCGAGGGTACACGGGGCCTTCTGCCCCGGCAACGGCGAAATGCGCTTGGGAAATGCGGTCGAGTACCTCGCGTTGGCTCAATCCTGATTTCATGCAGTAGTGCTTGAGCATCTTGGACAGGGTCGATGTGACGATGTGCTCGAATCCGTGCAGGATGAGGGTCGAGCGAACGTTTGTTCCGGGCCCGTGTTCGCGAGCGATGAATTCTCCGCGGTCATTGACTAGTGCGATAGTGCAGGAGGTCGCGCCGATATCTCCGGCAAGAATGAAGTCACCCATACTTCATTATCAGTGAGGCTGTACCGTGGGGGAAGTGGTTTGGTGAGAGCGCACAAACCTGCATGCCGGACGTCATGGGGCGCACGTTGATTCGCGGTGTAGAGTATTCGTGTCTCATCTATGTAAGGAACGGTGGTCATGGCGCCTCACAGTGCCTCTGGGCGGAAGTCGGATACGCAGGACGTGTCCGGCAATCTTGACCGATTACTTCGCGAGACTCGTCGCCGTCTGTACGCGGCTGCGGCGGCATCGGATCGGGAAATTCTATCCGATGTCCAGACCCTTCCTGACTCAGAGATTGAGCTGATGGAACGCCGTTTGCGCGGGGGGCTTCGCAGTGCGGAGCTGGATCATCGTCGGGCTGTCGCACGGTTGGCGAGTGCCGATACGCCGCTCCCATTCGCTGATGCTGCCGCCGAGTTTTTCTCCCCCGAGCCAGCCTCCGGGTCGCAGTACACCACTGAGGGCGTGACGGATTCGACGCGTTCAGCCGTTTTCCAGCACTCAATGAATCAGCCGGGCTTATCGGAGTTAGGCTTCACCAAGGGGCTTCCGGTGGTTGACCCGCTGGAAATCACTGCTCGCCCAGGCGACCTCATTCTCGTCATCTCTGAGACCGGGCGAGCGGAGGATGGCGCCGGCGTGGCAAGCCGGATTGCGGCTCGACTGGCGGTGCCGTCGCAGATCCTACTGGCCGGAGCGCGCACGGTTAATCCCGGGTCACACACGCGGGTTCGTTCGGCGGAAGAACTTGAACAGATCCGCGGTGAGAACCCCGACGATGTCCTGATTGTGAGCCTGGTGAATTCGCGGGTGCGCTCGCATCAGCGCAATGCCAATCGGTTGATTGAACTTCATGATTTCGCCCAGGTGTGGGTGTGCGTCGATGCGCGCACCGACGCCGGGCATATTACCCGCACGGTCACTGATCTTCCTGGCGAGGCGCGGGCTACGCGGGTTGCGGCAACGCACGTGTGGGAGGCGAAACAACCGGGCAACGTGTTACTTCCCGGTATCCCGGTAGCTCTCCTCGATGGGGCGCCGGCTTCGACCCAATTGTGGGGGCTCGTTGCACACGATGCTCACACCCGCCTCAATCGGCAACGACGCTAGAACATAAGGAGTCTCATGCCTGTGTCAATTCCCGGTTGGACGCACGTATCGTCGGGGAAGGTGCGTGAACTGTACGTATCTGCGGATGGCGAGGAACTCCTGGTCGTGGCCTCCGACCGCATTAGCGCTTACGACTATATTCTCGACACCCCGATTCCCGATAAGGGCAAGATCCTCACTCAACTGAGTGCGTGGTGGTTCGAGCAGCTCGACGTCCCCAATCACGTCATCAGTCTCGATGTGCCTGCTGAGGTCGAGGGGCGTGCCATGCGGTGTCAGCGTCTGAATATGTACCCTGTCGAGTGCGTTGCCCGCGGGTATCTCACCGGTTCAGGTCTCGCCGAATATCGACAATCGGGAACGGTGTGCGACCTTGAGCTACCGGACGGGCTGACAGAAGCGTCCCGTCTTCCAGAACCGATTTTCACTCCTGCCGCTAAAGCGGAGTTGGGTGAACACGATGAGAACGTCTCGTTTGAGCGCGTCGTTGACATGGTGGGGGAGGAGGTTGCGGACAACCTCCGCACAACGACGCTCGAAGTGTACTCCCGGGCGGCGCAGATTGCTCGTGAGCGGGGCATTATTCTCGCTGATACGAAGTTTGAGTTTGGTGCTGATCGGGAGGGCAATCTCGTCCTAGCCGACGAGGTTCTTACTCCGGATTCATCGCGCTTTTGGCCGGCCGATCAGTGGGTGGAAGGGCAGGTCACGCCCTCATTCGATAAACAATACGTGCGTGACTGGCTGACCTCGGCGGAATCGGGATGGGATCGCGCGAGCACCCCGCCCGCCCTCCCCGCTGAGGTTGTGGAGCGGACTCGACAGCGTTACGTCGAAGCATTTGAACGCTTGACCGGCGTGACCTTCACAGCATAGGCGTCCCACCTAGCGACAATCTCACACTCTTCCCGGTGTTTTCAGTACGCTTAAACCAGTGGCCCTGCGCCACCTCTACTTCGACACGTGTCCAGTGCTAAGGAGAAATAATGGGACGCATCATCGTTGAAGTCATGCCGAAACCCGAGATTTTAGACCCGCAAGGAAAGGCCGTGATGGGCGCGCTACCGCGCGTTGGAGTCACGGCCTTTCACGCTGTAAGGCAAGGCAAGTGCTTCTATCTTGATGTTGATGGTGACGTGACTGAGGAGCACCTCGCGCAAGCTCGCGAGGCGGCGGAGACTATTTTGTCGAACCCCATCATCGAGGACGTGGTCCGCGTTGAGACGATTGAGGGAGATACCCAGTGACTCGCATCGGTGTTGTCACGTTCCCTGGGACGCTCGATGACCAGGATGCGGCGCGCGCGGTGCGTTTAGCCGGTGGTGAGCCGGTCGCACTGTGGCACAAAGACCCGGATTTACACGGAGTTGAAGCCGTCGTCCTGGCGGGTGGATTCTCCTACGGTGACTATTTGCGCTGCGGCGCGATTGCGCGTTTTGCGCCGGTCATGGATTCGGTTATTGAGGGCGCTCGCGAGGGACTTCCAGTGCTGGGCATCTGTAACGGTTTCCAGGTGCTGTGTGAGGCGCACCTGCTACCGGGTGCGTTGATTCGCAATGATCATCAGAAGTTCATTTGTCGCGATCAAAAACTCCGGGTGGAGACCTCTGACACGGTGTGGACGTCGCGGTTCACCCCGGGGGCTGAGATCACGGTTCCGCTCAAAAACGGCGAAGGGTGTTTCGTCGCTGAGCCTGATGTGATTGAACGTTTGGAGGGCGACGGACGGGTCGTGTTCCGGTATCTCGATGTCAATCCCAATGGCTCGATGAACAACATTGCTGGCGTGACGAATGAGCGTGGCAATGTTGTTGGTTTGATGCCGCATCCGGAGCATGCGGTCGAGGTCGGATTCGGTCCGGCTACCGGGTCAGCTGCTCACGGAGGCGACGACGGATTACCGATTTTCGCTTCTGTTCTGGATTCGTTGTTCGCCAAGGCGTGAGAGCGCTGAGTGTTACATGCGTGAGATTCAACTTGAGAAAATTCAACCATTTGACTGCGGGGGCTACGCCGCGGACACAGACTTTTCCACAAGGATTATCCACAGGTGTGTGGACAACCTCCGACACGCCGTACACAGTTGGGGATAACTTCGTGGATAAGTGGTGGAAATGTGGAAAAGTTGGTCAATTTTTGAAGAAATTGACTCAAAATGCGGCCTCCGATCCCGCCGATCGCACGCACAAAACAAAATGTGAATTGAATCACTCCACTTTGAGGGTGGGGACGTCACCCTCAAAATTTCACTCGTTTTCTTCCCTGAAAGTACATACAGACCAAGGCGGTAGTGAGAAATGACAGACGCATCCCACACTCCCCGGGAACATCCCGATACGATTGAGGACGCGGCGCGCACCCCAGATAAAGAAATGGCGTGGAAAGAACTCGGCTTAACCGAGAGCGAATTCAACGACATCAAGGAATTGCTCGGACGTCGTCCAACTAACGCTGAGTTAGCCATGTACTCCGTCATGTGGTCCGAGCACTGCTCGTACAAGTCATCCAAGAAACATCTGTCCGAACAGTTTGGTGCTAAAACAACCGACGAAATGCGGAAGCATCTACTCGTCGGAATGGGACAAAATGCCGGTGTCGTCGATGTCGGAGATGGCTGGGCGGTCACCTTCAAAGTCGAATCCCATAACCACCCCAGTTTTGTTGAACCCTACCAGGGGGCAGCTACCGGTGTCGGCGGGATCGTGCGGGACATTATTTCGATGGGAGCCCGGCCCATCGCCGTCATGGATCAGCTGCGATTCGGCGATCCGAACCATCCCGATACCGCACGTGTCGTTCATGGCGTTGTCTCCGGGGTTGGTGGCTATGGCAACTGCCTGGGATTGCCCAATATCGGCGGGGAAACCGACTTCGATTCGTCCTATCAGGGCAATCCGCTCGTCAACGCCCTGTGCGTCGGGGTTATGCGTCACGAAGATATCCACCTTGCCAATGCCAAAGGAGTAGGCAATAAAGTCATCCTCTTTGGTGCGCGCACCGGTGGCGACGGCATCGGGGGTGCCTCGATCCTCGCTTCAGAGTCGTTCGATGATGGCATGCCAACTAAGCGTCCGTCCGTCCAGGTGGGCGACCCATTCATGGAAAAAGTCCTCATCGAGTGTTGCCTCGAACTATTCGACGCTGAAGTGGTGGAAGCCATCCAAGACCTCGGCGCGGCAGGGATCTCCTGCGCGACCTCCGAACTCGCATCAAACGGGAATTCGGGTATGCACGTTGATCTCGAAACCGTACTTCTGCGCGATCCGACGCTGACAGCCGGAGAAATCCTTATGTCCGAGTCGCAAGAGCGCATGATGGCAGTCGTCGCACCCGAGAACCTCGAGCGCTTCATGGAGATCATCGACAAATGGGATGTGGAAGCCGCCGTCATTGGAGAAGTGACTGGAGACGGCAGATTGACCATCGACCATTTCGGTGAGCGCATCGTCGATGTCGATCCGAAAACGGTGGCGCACGACGGGCCCGTCTACGACCGCCCCTACGCGCGACCGCAATGGTTGGACGGCCTCAACGCCGATACCGCAGACTCTCTTCAGCGCCCGCGCTCCCAGCAGGAGATCGCTACTGCCGTACACACGGTCTTGACGAGCCCGAACCAGGCGGCCAAGAACTGGGTCACCGACCAGTATGACCGCTATGTCCGCGGCAATACCGCCCTCGCCCAACCGGACGACGCCGGAGTAATCTGTATCGACGAAGAAACCGGGCGAGGCATCGCGCTGGCCACCGATGCGAACGGCTGGTACGCGAAACTCGACCCCTACGCGGGGGCACAACTGGCGATTGCTGAAGCGTATCGCAATGTCTCCGTGGCGGGAGCCGAACCGCTCGCGGTCACCAACTGCCTCAACTTTGGCAGCCCCGAGGACCCCGATGCGATGTGGCAACTCGTCCAAGCTATGACTGGCTTGGCTGACGCTTGTCAGCACCTCGGTATTCCTGTCACCGGCGGAAACGTCTCGCTCTACAACTCGTCCGGACAAGAAAAAGGGAAGCCCGATTCGTCCATCAACCCGACTCCTGTCGTAGGGGTCCTCGGCGTCATGGAGGACGTGACGCGGGCGCGCCCGTCAGGCTGGTACGACGAAGGCCTCGCTATCTATTTGCTTGGTGACACCACCGAAGAACTCGACGCATCAGCGTGGGCCCGTGAAGTACACGGACACTTCGGAGGGATGCCTCCGCGCGTCGACCTCAACAAGGAAATGGCGCTTTCTCGCGTGTTGCAGGCACTCATTAACGAGGACGGGCCCGACGGTCAGCCACTGATCGCGGCGGCTCACGACATTTCTGAGGGCGGTTTAGTGCAGGCTCTTGTCGAAGCGTGCACGCGGGCCGGAATCGGAGCTAGTGTCGATATTGCCGCTCATGTAAAGGAAAACCAGATCAGTGACTTTGTCGCGCTGTTCTCTGAGAGCCAGGCACGGGCGATCATTGCCGCCCCAGAAGGAGCACATCCAGCAATCGTGGCTGCCGCCGAGGCTGAAGGCGTCGCGTGTCGCCGCATTGGCGTCACGGGCGGAACTTTGCTGACCGTCACCGGGGCCGACCTCCTATCAGACGAAGCTGGTTTCGACTTCACGGATGTTGACGGTGCAGACGATGGCGCCGATTACGCGTCCGTCCACGGACTCGAACCTGGATCGGTGGGGCCGCTCGTCCTGCGCCTGAGTGAACTGACTGAATCAATGAAGGCGACGCTTCCGAGATTCTTTGGTTAAAGCATTTCGCGCCATGCTCCCTGGTGCACGACGAGGGGGTCGGTGTCATCGGTGATCGCATAGTCGACGACCTCGCCGAGCACGAGGACGTGATCTCCGCCGTCATAGGTGCGCCAGGGGCGGCAGACGAAGTGGGCGTGCGCGTCGGTGAGTCGGGGAGTGGCTCCCGAAACGTCCCACTC
Source organism: Actinomycetaceae bacterium (assembly GCA_030537615.1). Lineage (GTDB taxonomy): Bacteria > Actinomycetota > Actinomycetes > Actinomycetales > Actinomycetaceae > Gleimia. Next base: position 68,464 of record JAUNVP010000014.1, read on the forward strand.
AACATCTGTTGGGTCGGAGTTCATGCCCGCAAACTGGAAGGCTAAATCGAGTTGCCCTTTAGCCAGAATATTGATCGTGAATGGCACGTGTGGGAGTAGTTGTGATGCCCGGCTCGACCTCATCAGCGACACGAGAACGAGAGGCGGGTCGAGAGAGATTGACGTAAATGAACTGACGGTGATCCCGTAGATCGCGTTGCCGTGAGCGTAGGACACAACGGTGACTCCGGAGGGGAAGTGGCCGAAGGCTCGCCGTAACTCTCGATGTGCGGCAACGTCTTGGTCATCGCGGTCGACGTGGGGTGACGGCGTTGAGTACTTCATCTTCCTTCCTGACCTACAACTATCTTCGCCTTAAGACCATACCGACTCCTTGCACTGAGTGCGCGAGGGAGTCTTCGACCTCACAAAACTCAAAAACGTAATAAATAACACGTCCACATAGGAATATTTCTCGACATCAAGTTTTTCCTCAAGTGAATCATCGTGTTTACTAATAGATGACTTAAGCTTTCCGATTCCCGGAAGGCTTGGATCGTGGCAGTTGAGTTCATGAACAGCGGTTCTCTCCTCAGCGCCGCAGTCCTAACGAGAGGATAATGATTATGTCAAGCAGAGTTGAAGAGGTCTATAACGAGGTTGTCCGCAGAAACCCCGCTGAGCCTGAATTCCACCAGGCGGTCCATGAGGTGCTCGAGACACTCGCACCCGCAATAGAGAAGCACCCGAAGTATGCTGATTACGCCCTCCTCGACCGTTTGGTCGAGCCGGAGCGCCAAATTATCTTCCGAGTTCCCTGGATCGATGACGAAGGCAAGGTGCGCGTTAACCGCGGATACCGCGTCGAGTTCAACTCTGCGCTTGGCCCCTATAAGGGAGGCTTGCGTTTTCATAAATCGGTGAACCGTAACATTATTAAGTTCCTCGGTTTTGAACAGATCTTCAAAAACGCCCTCACCGCGCAACGTATTGGTGGTGGCAAGGGTGGTTCGGACTTCGACCCGCACGGCAAGTCCGACAACGAAGTTATGCGCTTTTGCCAGTCCTTTATGACTGAGCTCTACCGCCACATTGGTCATCTAACCGACGTTCCCGCGGGCGATATTGGCGTCGGAGGGCGCGAAATTGGCTACTTGTTCGGACAGTACAAGCGTCTGACGAACCGTTTCGAGTCTGGTGTTCTTACCGGTAAGGGTCTGGCCTATGGCGGTTCTCTCGTGCGCACCGAGGCCACCGGCTATGGTTGCGTCATGTTTGCCAACTCCATGATGGAGACTCGTAACGAAGGAATGGACGGAGCGACCGTCGTTGTCTCCGGATCCGGAAACGTCGCGATCTACGCTGTTGAAAAGGCACAGCAACTTGGCGCGAAAGCTGTGACCGTCTCCGACTCGTCCGGCTGGGTGTATGACCCCGAAGGAATCGATGTCGAGTTGCTCAAGCAGGTAAAAGAGGTCGAGCGCGGTCGCGTCGCTGACTATGTTGCCCGCAAGAAGGGGGCAGAGCTACACACCGACGGATCAGTGTGGGATGTCGCTTGTGACGTTGCACTTCCATGTGCGACGCAAAATGAGTTGAACGAGGAGAATGCTCGCACACTCATTAAGAACGGTTGCAAGGTTGTATCAGAGGGTGCCAACATGCCCTCGACGCCCGAGGCGATCGAGCTTTTCCAAGAGTCTCAGCTACTGTATGGTCCAGGCAAGGCTGCGAACGCTGGAGGTGTGGCGACCTCCGCGCTGGAGATGCAGCAGAATGCGTCGCGTGCGGCGTGGACATTCGAGCGAGCCGAGCAGGAGCTCAGCGCGATTATGAAGAATATTCACGACGATTGCCTCGCCACCGCGGACGAGTACGGTCAGCCCGGCGACTACGTTCTCGGCGCGAATATCACCGGCTTTGAGCGCGTGGCCGATGCGATGCTTGAGCACGGTGTGATCTAACTTCTCGTACAAGCCGGTTTTGAGGCCGGTCTGTACCAATCACACGGTGCCCGGGACTCCTCACGGAGTCTCGGGCACCGTGTATCTCCCCAAGGTACAGGGTTGTTGCATTTGCGACGCGGGACACCCTCGTTCGAATCCTTACCCTGTACCTTGGAGGTGGTTGGAAATGTCAGGAGGTCGTGGCATGAGACGGCGCATATCAACGGAAGACGGGCTTTCGGCACTCGAGAAATGGATGGAGGATCCTCACGATTGTGATCGGGCTGAACTGAAAGTCGCTGTCCGCTGGGCGCTCGAAGAATTGGCTGAGCGGTGTCCCGGGCGTGCTGTGGAGGTGCGAGTACCGCCCTTTGGTGCCACGCAAGTTTTTGGCGGTGTTACCCACCGACGGGGAACTCCGCCAGCTGTCATTGAGATGGATGTGAATACGTGGCTCGGCCTCGTCAGCGGGCAGTTGGCATGGGATGAGGCCGTCGATCAAGGCACCATCCTCGCTTCTGGAAACCGTGCTGACCTACGGGACTACCTCCCCTTCAACCTTTCCTGCCTGCAGTAAGGTACAGCGTCGCAGCCTGCCACGGCCTCCGACCGGTTAAAACACCTCAACCCTGTACCTACTAGGAATCCGCGTAGGGTGGTTTGTGTTGTGGGGTTTAGTTGGTTTCCCAGGGGTTTGTGGTGAGGTGGGCTTTGCCGATTTTGGTGTGTATTGGTTGGGGGTAGGTGATGTGGGTTTGGCGTACGTGCTGGTAGGTTTGGGTGATACCTGCGATGGTTATTTCTACTCCCCATGTCACTGTTGCTTCTGGTGTGAAGTCGCCTTCGCTGTTATAGGTGTATTCCACCGCGTGATCAGGCCATGACGCTCCCGCGTGATCGGTATGCACCGGTGGTGCGCCTGGTTCAAACACCACATCAAACCCGGTAGCAAACCACTCCAGGTGTGCTGGTAAGCCACCAAAGACACCCTCAGTAGTGGTGTTGGTGATAGTGAAGTACCCAACTGTGGGAATACCGGTATACACCCATCCTTGATCAGGTTGGATCACCAGTTCCACCTGTGGGGTGCTGGCATGGTCTAACACGGTAGAGGCCAGGTCTTCGAACACCACCTGCCC
>JAUNVP010000027.1 GCA_030537615.1 Actinomycetaceae bacterium
GGCCACAACCATGACCATGAGGGCCACGACCACGGCGATGAAGAACACCACCATCACGATATCGCCGGCGATCCGCACTTCTGGCTTGACGCCAACCGCATGGCGTCGGTTGCAACCGCTGTCGGCGACCTTCTCGCTCAGGCTGATAGCGCACACGCCGATGATTACAAGGAACGCGCCGAAAAGGTTGCTGGGGACATGAAGGCACTCGCCTCCGAGATGGAATCCGGCTTGAAACAGTGCAAGCAGGACACCTTCATCGTCTCCCACAAGGCTTTCGGCTACCTGGCACAAAACACCGGACTACACCAAGTTGGAGTATCAGGTATCGATCCAGAAGTTGCCCCCTCCCCCGAACGCCTCAAAACCATTGGTGAGGTCGTCAAAGAAACCGGCACAAAGGTGATCTTCACCGAGGTCAACGTTTCACCAAAGGTCATTGAAGTGTTAGCCGACGATCTTGGTATTGAGACCTCGGTTCTCGATCCGATCGAGACACTCAACGATCCGAGTGAGAACTACGCTAGTCTGATGAAGACTAACCTGGAGAACCTACGGAAGGGTCTGGACTGCCAGTGAGTTCAGCTTCTATTCAAGGCGGGTCGCATCCTTCGGGTGCGACCCGCGCCATTAGAACCACGAACCTGCACGTCGCGTACGATTCAAACGTCGTTTTACACGGCGTCGATTTCGATGTGCCTCTTGGCCAGTGTATGGCGATAACCGGCTCCAACGGGTCGGGGAAGTCGACACTGGTCAAAGCGCTACTCGGCGCGGCACCGGTCACCCTCGGTGAGATCGAACTATTTGGTAAGACTCGCCGCTCTCATGAAATCCCGTGGGAGAAAATCGGCTATGTCCCACAGCGCGCATCGACTCCGTCGGGAGTGCCGTCCTCTGCGCTTGAAGTTGTCCGCTCGGGTACTCTGGGCCCCAGACAGTGGTGGCACTATCACGGATCAAAGAAAGCCTCATTACGCGCCCTCCACACCGTTGGTCTCGTCCACCGCCGCAAACAACCGTTCCAGACGTTATCTGGCGGGCAGCAACAACGAGTCCTCATCGCTCGGGCACTGGTTCGCAATCCGCAACTGCTTCTGATGGATGAGCCTCTGGCGGGAATCGACCGGCACTCCCAGACGAAACTCGCAGACATTATTGGCGAACTCAAGGCTGAAGGTCGCACGATCGTCCTCGTACTCCACGAACTCGGTCCCCTAGAGCCGCATCTCGATCGCATCGTCAATCTTTCCGCCGGCCACATCGACTTTGACGGCGAGCCGACCGACGCTCCGGCGTACCATTCGGAACCGCATTGCCATCCGAACGAACCGCACGATCCCAGTCGAATTAGTCGAAGCTTCTCAGGAGGGTTGGATGATTAACGCTGCCATTTCACACAGCTCTCTCTTGGGCGACATCGGGCTCATGCTGACCTCACCGATCATGCAGCGCTCTTTGATTGCCGCCATACTGGTCGGACTCTCAGCGCCGGTCGTCGGCACCTATCTCGTGCACCGCCGTCTGGCAATGATGGGTGACGGCATCGGCCATATCGCGCTGACCGGCGTTGCTCTGGGCTGGCTGGTCGGCACCTGGCTCAACCTGTCAACCCCGGAAACACTCGCGATTCCTGGAGCGCTCGTTGTATCGATCCTCGGTGCCTTAACGCTCGAACTCATTCGACTCACCGGCCGCACGTCCTCCGATGTCGCACTGGCGATCTTGTTCTACGGGGGAATCGCGGGAGGCGTCCTCCTCATCGGTCTAGCGGGTGGCACATCCTCCCAGTTGAACGCCTACTTATTCGGCTCAATCGCAACAGTCACCCAAACGGACGTATGGGCAACGCTCGCTTTAGCAACTTTTATTCTCGCAGTTGGCGTAGGGCTCGCACCCGCACTCCATTCGGTATGCGACGACGAAGATTTTGCGCGCTCGACGGGCCTGCCGGTGAACTTTCTGTCGATCCTTATTGCACTACTCGCCGCGTTCACGGTTGCGACCGCCATGCGGGTAGTTGGCTCCCTACTCGTGTCCGCACTCATGATCGTCCCGGTGGCTACCGCTCAGCTATTGACGCACTCATTCCGAGCGACAATGGGCACAGCCATGCTCTTCGGGGTATCCACGTGTATTACCGGATTGACGCTGACGTACTTCTATAACCTCTCTCCCGGAGCCGCCATCGTGGTGCTGGCAATCATCATCTACGCGGCTATTTTTGCCCTCCGTCCACTAATTGAACGGGCGCGAGGGCGCAGAATCATCGCCCAAACCAGCAGTTCGACGATGCACCCAGAACGCACCGGTGGACACCAGGTTTGAACAAGTTAGGATAGGGTAAGTTGCACACGGATGTGCGTGAAATTGGAGTTGATCAGTGAGTACACCAGTTCGGCGCCAGACCAAACAACGCCAAGCGGTAATTGACGCTTTACAGGGACGCGACGAGTTTCGGTCTGCGCAACGAATCCACGAGGATATGGCGAATGCGGGGGTACGCGTCGGCCTCGCCACCGTGTATCGCAACCTCCGAGCTTTAGCGGAAGAGGACGAAATCGACGTACTGATGGCCCCCGACGGCGAAGCACTCTACCGCCAATGTGACACCGGTGGCCACCACCATCACCTGGTGTGTCGAGAGTGCTTGCGCTCGGAGGAAATCTCCGCGAAGGCCGTCGAAAAGTGGATGCACTCACTCGAAGAAGACTATGGTTTCTCCGATCTTGAACACTCGCTCGAAGTGTTCGGCACCTGCCACGATTGCAGAAAGGCCTTGAATGATCGTTAAGGGAGTATCAATACCGGGAGTTCCTGATTTTATCGCCCAGGGCCCCTTTATTTGGATTGCAGCGTTTTTGTCAGTAGTCGTGTTCTTCCGCTCCCAAGGCACCTATTGGTTAGCTCGGTTAGTAACCACGGGCTTTTTATCCTCAGCTAAGCATTCTCACCGCGCGTGGGTTATTCGACTGCGCAAATGGGTCGAAAGCGCGTCGGTGCGCCGCGGTATGGACGCAGTTGACCGCTGGGGACTCATCATTATTCCACTGTCGTTCCTCACGATTGGTTTCCAAACAGTTATCCACGCCGGCTCCGGTGTGTTGCGTCTGCGGTGGCCGGTCTACACTGGCGTCGCCGTACCCGGCTATATTGCCTGGGGCACGCTCTATGCCTCCATTGGCGTCGGCCTCTTCAAAACCGGACACGCCATCGCCGCCGGTAAAACATGGGCGCTGACGATGATGACCGTTTTCGTCATTATGCTGGCGATCCTATTTATGATCCGCCGGGCAAAGGTGGCTCGCGAACGCATGGAGGCCGCCGAACCGACGGTCTAGTGTTCGATTTGTCCTTTGTTTGATTTTGTCCTGCGCGCCACCTCAACTGTATATACCGTCTATACACAGAAGGTTGGGTAAATGGGTATCGGAATCGTTATATCGAATACATCCGGTGTGCCCATCTATGAGCAGATCAAACAGCAACTCAAAGACGCCATACTATCTGGTGCCCTGAGTGAAGATGACGCACTCCCCTCCATTCGCGGACTCGCCCGCGACCTCAAAGTGAGCGTCATCACCACAACGCGAGCGTATTCCGACCTCGTCACGGAAGGTTTCGTCACCAACGTTCCGGGCAAGGGATACTACGTCCTTCCGCGCAACAGCGAGCTGGTGCGCGAGCAGATATTACGCGAGGTCGAAGATCACCTGGAGCGCGCCATCGACCGAGCACGCATTGCAGATCTCTCCCGAGCCGAGTTACATGACGCACTCGACTATTTGATTGACAATGCAGGAGCAACATCATGACACAGGATCCGGTCGTTATCCGCAACCTTGTCAAACGCTACCCTGATTTCACCCTCGACGGCATTTCCCTCACGATTCGGCGCGGTTTCGTCACGGGTTTTATCGGAGCCAATGGTTCCGGAAAGACCACCACGATTAAGAGCGCGCTCGGCGCAATCCAGCCTGATGAGGGAGAGATTGACGTCATCAATCATGACAAAATCGGTGTCGTGCTTGATACTCCTCCGTACTTCGGCGAGTGGCGCGTGCGGGATCTTGAAAAGTGTATGGCGCGCTTTTATTCCACCTGGAATGCAGAGCTTTTCGATGCCCGCATTACGCGTGCCCAGATTGAACGTTCACAGAAGATCAAAGAACTGAGTCGCGGTATGGGAATGCAGCTCCAAATGGCTATCGCGCTAGCCCACGCGCCCGACTTACTCATCCTCGATGAAGCAACCAGCGGCCTCGACCCGCTCGCACGAAGCGAGTTGGTCAATACGCTTCGCGAATTCATGCTCGATGAGAATCACTCGGTGTGGTTTTCAACGCATATTACATCAGATCTCGAGTCACTGGCCGATTACCTCATCGTCATTGACCGAGGGAGTATTTTTGCTCAAACTACTAAGGAAGAGGTGCTGGACGACTTCCGACTCGTCAAGGGCACGCCCGCCCAACTATCGCCCGACATACGTGAACGAAGCCTCGGTTTGGAAGAAACTCCGGCTGGTTGGCAGGCGCTACTTCATACCTCGGATGCCAGCGCCTACGTTTCTGACGCCATCATTGAACATCCAACGATTGAAGATATCAGTATCTGCGTTGCCCGCGGATCTCAGACGGGAGCTCTTCATGTCTAAAACATCCTCTACCGAACGGGCGCAGCCCGACGGCTTGCGCGCTATGCTTCACCTCGACCTCATAACGATGCGAGCTCAGCTTTGGGTCGCAGCACTCATTGCTACGTTCTTCATCGTTTATGCTGGCTTGACCCGTAATCCATCGATAGCACTCCCTCCAATAACCGTCCTCACAATGCTTTCAGCCCCAACGGTTTTCTCCATCGATGAGAAGGACAGGCTTCATTCTCTGTACGACTCGCTCCCTATATCGCGCCGCACAGTCATTAATGCGCGCTATCTCGAAATCATTGGAGCAACCCTATTCTTGTCTGTGTCGACTGCACTCATACTTTTACTCAGCGGGGAACTCACTGCGTGGTGGACACCGTTGATTATTGCTCTGCTCGTTTTCCTCGCATGCCTGTGGTTTGGAATCCAAACACCGGCTATTTTGAAGTTCGGAAGCCAAAAAGCCATCTTTGTCTATCTCGTGATTTTTATATTCTTAGGAACCCTGCCGATTACTCTCAGTCGCTATGTTCGGCTTCCTGACAAGTTCCTAGACGATGCTCCAGCATTCCTCTACCGTTACAGCACCGCTATTTCCGCTTCGCTGCTCGTCGTAGCATTGGTTATCCTCGGCGCATCGTGGGCGCTAAGTCAGCGCATCTACGCAAAGCAAGACCACTAGAGAAACTACTGGCCCCCACCGGTCAAAGTTTCGGCGAGGCGAGCGGCTTCTTCAGCCTTTTCCTTCAGCCACTCTAGGCGAGAGCTCACAGCCTCGGGAACTTCAACCGACAGTTCCTCGACTCGTTGGCGAATCTCGATAGCGGCTTGGCGAATGTCCTCGGCATCGGTATTGTTCCGGGCATTTTTAAGCGACTCCTCCGCCGAATCAATGGCGTCATTGATCGAGTCACACATCGCTCCGCATTCGATCCGGTTAGACAAGTCAGCAATATTGTCGCGAGCGCCCTGCAACAGTTTCTCAGCCTCGTCTACTGCGGAATCGAGTGCTTTGTTAGCTTGGGTGAGACGGTATTCTTTCACTGCTTCACTTAGGTTTTCCCGAGCTGATTCCATACCGCTCAAACGCTCGCGCATATCTGCAGTAGCGGCCTGTAGAGATTCGAGGTTTTCCAGATTCTCGCAGTTAAATGACTCATCAATTAGTCGTGAGAGTTCGTCGTGGGCTTCGGGGACATCGTCGGCGGAAGTTTCTTCCAGTTGTGTGCGAGCATCCCGCGTCTGCTCGTCATACGATCGAGCGACCTCAATACATTCTTGGCGAGCCTGTTTCACCGCGCGGTGCTGAGAATAGGCGTTCCACGCCAAAACGAGACCAATAATGACCAGTACAACGAGAAAGACTGCGACCCACGGCGAGCGCCGCCGCATAGGTTGAGTTGAGTTTGCCATTGTCCTGAATCCTCACACTCCCCGATTGCTCACACAGCCAAATTATCACGCTCTCTTCAACGCCTTGGGGCCGCACCACTGGTAGTGATGCGGCCCCAAGCCATGGAGGTATACGGAGACGTTTACTTAGCAGCTTCCTTCAGCAGGTCACCTTGGAAGTATTCTGCCGGATCGAGAAGCTCGGATTCTTGGACCTTGCCGCCCTTGACGAAGAAGTCGCCCATATTGGTCAGCCAGGTCTTGATGGTTCCGTCTTCCCACATCTTGATCTGGTCGTCAGCGGAGAGGACCTTGATGTGTACGGCTTCGCCCTTGAGGTCTTCGCCCTTGAGGTCTTCGACCTTCTGTTCGGACATCTTCGCAACCATTTCGAGGGTTTCGTCCGGGTTAGCAGCGCGGAAGTTCAGTGCCTCGTACAGCACCTTCTCGACGCGCTTAGCCATTTCCGGGTTCTCCTGTGCGAGGCCCTTGCGCATCACGATTACCGAGGGAATGCCATGGTGTCTTCGAAGTCGGAGTCCTGCGCAAGCTCAACGAGGTCGGGCACCTGCTCCTTGATGGTGTCAACCAGCGGGTACCAAATGCCAGCGGCATCAATCTGACCGGCTGAGAAGGCGGGGACAACAGTCGCCGGATCCATCGGGACGCGGTCAATGTCATCAACCGTCATACCATTCTTTTCCAGTGCGAGAGTAAGAATAGTGTCGCCTGAGGTTCCTTCAGGAACACCGACCTTCTTGCCCTTGAGGTCCGCGATCGAGGTAATGCCCGGCTGTGCGATCAGGCGACGTTTGAGCAGGTAACACCTTCAGAATTTCTCGGTTTACCCCGAAAGTGAGCGTCTCACATATTTTTGTCTCTTTCATTGAACAAAAATAGCTGCATCCTTCTGATACCTGTTTCCATCGTGTTTTACACTGATTTCATGGTCCGCACACCCACAAAAAGAGAGCTCGTCAGCCGATGCCTCAAACAGCACGGCGGCTTAACTCGCTACGAGATTGGACAAATCACTTCGATCCCGCGTAGCGTCCTGTCAGTCCTCATTAACGACATGCTCGATTCGGGAGCAGTAGTAATAGCAGAGACTCGTCCCGGCAGTGGCCGAGGGCGCCCTGCCGAAGTCCTGCGGCTCAGGCCAAATACCCCTCAGTACCTCGGGCTGTCACTGCAGACGCACCGTTCCTACCTGGTAGCGACAGATGCGACGTATCACCCATTAGTCAACGTCGCTATTCCCCGGCATTTCGAGGTCGATAGCGCTCAGCGCGTGACCGAACTTCTCCAGGCTGCCGCAGCCGAAGCTCCCACAGTGGACTTATCCTACGTGCACGGGGTGGGGCTGGCGGTCTCAGGCCTTTTGCCCAACACCGACCTCGTCTCCCCCGCCGACTCTGCGGCCACTTCTGCTACGTACGCGGTGGAGGCGCTCGAGCGCGCCTTCTCCCTACCTGTGACCGTGGAGGGCACCATTCGCGCAGCAGCGGTCGCTGAAGCTGAGCGACGCCAAGGGCTCGACAACTGCTTCTATCTGCGTATTTCCGACGGGGTTGGGGCTGCCCAAATTGCGCACGGCCAGCTGGTGACCGGAGCACACCGCCTGGCCGGAGAAATCGGACACCTCACAATCGACGAGGATGGAGATCGGTGTTTTTGCGGCAATCGCGGATGCTTGGAAACCATCTGTTCGGTGCCGGCACTGTCAAAGCGCCTGGGCGTAACCGGTGAGTTCGGTCTCGTCCAAGCATGGGAAGACGGGGCCCGCGACGCTCGGGACGTTCTCACCTCAGCGGCTGCGATCGTGGGACGAGTCGTCGCTCAGTCCGCGCTTTTGACCGACCCGGGTACGATCATTATCGCGTGGACATTGGTCCAACAGATCCCTCAGCTACTCCAAGTCCTCACAGACTCTCTCGACCTCTATATGCTCCCCAGTTTGCGCGGAGTCGTCGAAGTCGAAGCCGCGCTCCTACCGGAGGCAACCGCGGCCTCGCTCGGCGCGGCTTTGCTTGCGGCGGCGGAATAGAGAACGGGCACCTATTCTCGTGAGCAGTGTGCTCTGAGCGAAAATCTCACGCTTTCGTTGACAAGGAAACAAACGCTCTGTAGGTTTAGCAAGTGATAGATCCCCGGTCAGGCCACTCGCTCGTGCAGTAACGTTTATGCACGAAAGACGCATACTAGGCCGGGGCCTTTTCGTCCCGAGGCACAATGATGACACCACAGTGGATACCTATCGATGAAAAAATAGAAGATCTCAAGAAGCGCGGCTTGATCATCGAAGATGAGGACAAGTGTCCCAGCTTCTTCTCCAAGGTGACTTACGAAAGATTCACTCAGTACCTCAACTTCTGGTTGACAGATACGAATAACTTCATCCCCGGTTCACGTTTTGCCCCTGTCCGCGACCTTTTCTATGCCGAAAGCGACTTATCGCTCGACTGCTGGGATGCGCTACTCGATATCGAGCTCTTGCTTCAAGCCCGGTTCACCGAGGCGTACGGGAACCGGTATGAAACCTCCGAAGCATTGCTGAGGAGGAGAGGACTGTCATTTTTAGGAGGAAAAGGGAAGCGACGTATTGATCCGGCCGAGCGCATCCGCAACGATCTGAACAAAAGTACTAACCGTCTAATCAAGCAAAACGCCCACGCTGGATATCACGATCTGCCGCTTGGGACTCTACTGTCATCTATTTCGTTTGGAACGCTGTCAATTCTTCTCGTTGCTTCGCAGGGTGAAGGGGGAGTAACGGAGGACATCAGATCGTCACTGAAAATTGGCCGCAACGTGTTTACGAGCCAAGTGCGCTCTTTCGTCCACCTGCGAAACAGGATCGCGCACGGAAACTTTCTCTGGGGGCATCGAGTCACCGAAAGACCTCAACTCACTCATAATCAAGCAAGGAAGCGTCAGCAAGAGCTGGAGTACCATGATTCGTCCGTCTATAAGGTCCTCGGAGCGATCGACCATTTCACCACCAATGCCAACCTGCGCAAACAGTGGCTAGACAACACGATCGGACCGACACTGGAAGAACACCCGCTCCTCGAACAGGGCATACTCTGGTCCGAAACGCTCAGAGAAAAAATCCGTTTGCGGCCTGACGGGTTCGAGTAAACTCGTCGATACGGGCTTCGGTTCGGCCTCTATCCCCCACAGCGAACGAGGATTTCAATGACGACCTCATCCGATAACCAGCAATTCACCCAGTGGAACGAAGAATTTGTCGCCCGATACGCCGAGCGCCATCCTGGTAACGACGAACTGGCAGCCAGCATTTTCGAGGGCCTATACTCGATCGCTCCAAATTCAGACCTGGGGTATTTTGACGAGAATCTTCTGTTCGATTTCCTCACCCAGGCGATACCGAGAGCCTTTCCTGCGGACTACTTCCACGACATTTTGGAGATCGGGCGTGAGCTTGGCTCCTTCCTTGCTGAGAAATTCCCCGACGGTTGGGTGGACGTTGACGACTTCTCCCAAGCGATTGATGAGTTTATCGACTCTGGCGAGATCGACAACGTACCGAGCTTCGGCGAAGACGGTGTTTTCGAGTATCTCCAGTCGCAGGGGTACGACACCGACGATCCGGAGTCTTTGGAGGCCGGATTCGCTCATTTGGAGTCACTGTCCGATGAGGAACGCGAAACCATCCTCTTCAAAACCGAAGCGGCTTCGGATCAGACTGCGGAAAGTGCGCCCGAGGGTACTCGCCGAGTCGAGGATACCCCCGATTACGACTCGGTTTTTGACTACACAGATGCTTCCTCGTTGCTCGAACTTGCAGAGACCTCATTGGGAGCAATATTCGGATTTCAGAACGCCGGTGAGGCGTTATCTCCGGAAGAAGAGTTCGCTTATGTTCTCACGCCTTTCCGGCTTGTCGCGTTGCGACGTGCGCAAGCCATGCTCGTCGTTTTGACGTGGGTTCATGCGGGCGAGAATCATCGCAGGCGCGTGACAATCAATGGAGAACTCACCGGTTCTGGCCTGGCTGACCTGACAGCCCACCTTGAATCATTCTTTGCAACCAGTACCGATGAGAACAGTGGTCAAGCTTCCATCTATCCGACAGTAGACGAGCTGTGGGCGCAGATGGTTAAAAGCGGGTGGCTTGACCGAGCCACCCCCATTTCCATGACGTGTTCGGACGAGAAGGTGCAAGAGACGGATATCCTCGATTTTGCACTCGATCTCGATCGTCGAGTGCGCGCTGGCCAGCCAGTCGAGGACGTCGTATCTGAGATTGAAAGCACCATGTCGGAAGAGGCGGGCCGCTTACTCGCCGCGGCACTGTTGGGGTGGGTACTCGATACGGTTGACCGTGCGATTAGTGATCTCAATGCGGTTGAGAAGTTGATCGTGCAAAAAGCGTGCACCTACCTGTCCATCATATTGTCCCGAAGAACCGGTGTTGACGTCCGTGAGGTCGGCTCACAGAGCAGTAACCACACGTACTTCGAATCGGGCTTGTTTGGGATTGAGCTAACCTTGGCCAAAGAACACTTTGACATTAAAGATGAGCACGTGAAGACAGTTCTCATAGGTCGCGCACAAGCATCGAGTAACAGGATTATTGCGACGCTTGTGGGCATTATTGACGAGCTCAAGCTCGGTGGCGCATTGGTCGACAAAGACGACGGTACGACTGCTCCAGCTCTGGGGTCGGAGCTACTCTTTATCAGCTTCAGCCATGCCATGGTCGGGGTGGGCAAGACCGCTAACGAGTCGTCCTCCAGCTAGGAGGTCGCGATGGTGAGTCGGTCGGATAAGGGGGACGGAGGTTGGCGCCAGCGTGAAATCGAGATCCTCCGCGATGCTTTTCTCTCCTGGTGCGCTGACAATCATGACGAATACCTACCCCGTGCCTCCGAGGTAGTCGAAGCGATATTTCACTTCCAGGGCATCATGTTCCGGGGCCGCCAGGCCCCCTCCGACCTCGATTCGCTGACGCTTCTCGAACTCGTCACCGAGATCGTCCCCTCCCACGCCCTCGATGATGAGCGGGGCTATATTCCCAGGGTTGGGCGCGGCCTCGCCCTCTTCTTGGCATTGCAATATCCGGACAACTGGCACGATCTCGACGAGTTTATTGACGATCTCGACGCATTCTCGAAATCGGGGCGGGTCGATTCGGTGGTGAGGACTCGGGAGACTCGTATTCGGCGCTTTATGGCCGACCTCGGACTTCCTCCCGATGACCCCGGCACGATGGGGATGGCGCGCGACCTGCTCCATGCGCTACCGAGGGAAGAGTACGCGCAGATTGTGGGTTTGCGTGAGCGCTTGCCGCCGGAGCTCGCGTGGAAGAACTCGACCACCGGGGACATGCGCTATTACGGGGAAGAACGCGAACGCATATTGCGCGAATCGAGTCCCGAGGAGTTTCTCGATCTTTTTGATTGGTACATGCCTCTCGATATTCTCGACGAATGGTTGAGGTCGCAAGATGGCGCCGCGATGGCACTACACCAGATACGCCGGGGTGTGCTTGAACTTCTCGGGGTCACGGGAGAGGTTCAGCGTCCCACCGATGTCGAGGACGTGCTTCGTCACCCGGAGGCGATCGTGTCGGTTCCCCGAGCACAGGCTTCACTTCGCCTACTCGCCTGGGTTCATCGCGGGGACCGGCGGCGCCGGCCCATCACTGCGCGCGGTTCAATCAAGGTGGCAGATTACGAGGAGACTGCCGAGTTGGCCGGCATCAGTTTCCCTGACAAGCCCTATCGACCTCGGCGCCTCGTTGATTTTCCTCAGCTTGCCAGATTGTGGTGGCATCTTTCGGACGCCAGGTGGATCGAGCTCGCGACGGCCTCGACAGTGCGGTGTACGTCGACCGTGCTACGCAACGGCGTGGTGCGTTTGGCACTCGATTTTGATGAGCTGATTCGTGCGGGCAAGTCGGAAAAGGAAGCGGCCCAAATCGCAGGGGCTCGCGCTCCCCTCTTGCCGCTCGTCATGGTCAATCAAGCGCAAGCACTGCGGTGCGAGCACGCCCTTGAATATCTCCCTATCCTCTATCGCACCATGCCCACGAATGTCATCGCACGGGCAGTTGCAGCCGACCTCGCACTGTTCTTAGGGGCCGGATACGAGTTCACAATGATTCCCGATGGGGACGATGAGGAAATGGACGCATGGCTTGATCGCACCCCATACCTGGTGGAGGGCATGCTGACTATTGCCGACAGGCTCGTGGAATGGGAAAAGAAAGAGAAATTTCCGAATCCCTGGGCCTCGTCTGAGTCTCTCGCGCGATACTATGCGCGGTCCGTTCTCAAGGGCGTGCGCATCCAGCTTGCGATTCTTGCCGACGAACGGCTCTTCGAACGCGCGGATGGCAAGGTCCGCGCATATCCAGGGTCACGTTATGCGCTGTTGACGCTTGGGTTGGGGCTGAGTAGGAGGGCTGCGGGGTAGACCTAGTCTCACGTTAGAATTCAGTGGGGCGGCTAGTGTGGGTTATGTCGATACGACGTA
>JAUNVP010000015.1 GCA_030537615.1 Actinomycetaceae bacterium
TACACTCATAAACACAGTCCAACAAACAGGACCCACCACACCCTGTGTAGGCTCAGCCTAACAATTGTGGAGGTCGTTGGACAGAGCCTACGAACTCAAGGTCCGACGATTTCATAGTTGGCATCATCCAAAAGCGCAAGGGCGCGCTCAAGGTCATTAGCCTTGACCAACACGTAATCCGTGTTGAACGTTGACACAGCGAAGATGCCGATGGAGTGATCTGCCATCAGTTGCGCAATCGGCGCCAAAATTCCAGTAAGGGCGAAGTCGAGGACACCTTCGATACGAAATGCTCGCCAGCCGTCCTCTCGCTTGATGGTGTTGTCCGGTACTGACTCGGTCGGGCACACGAGGGACAGTTCCTCGTCAGTTCTGCCTACGAAGAAAATCGACGCCTGAGTGTCAATATCCTCTTGCGAATTCACCTGGCAAACCGTCAGTTTCTCGGGCAAAACCTTGAGCGTGAGATTCGGACTTCCAGACACCGCCTATTCCTTTCACTACCGGTTAACGAGTTTGTGCGACAACTCCATCGATCCTATCGAGGGCATTGGAATGCGGGGGCCGAAAACCATTGAACGAGACCTCGCAGGTTGTCATAATCAAAAGGTGTTGCAATCACGGTGCCGCCACAAGGCATGCACCACCCGACTGCAAGACGGGTATCTGCCTCTCCTAGCGACTAGACAAAGGCACACGATGAAAGACTACGTTCGCCTATCGCGAGAGCATTTCAATAAGCAAGCACCCGAATACGACGAGAACACATCGGTATTCTTTTCTAGATTTCCGAAAATCAGCTGTCATGACGTTCAAGAGCGCTTGGCAACACGTCAGTATTCAAGACTGCTCGACGTCGGTTGTGGAACCGGCTATCTCATAGATCACCTCGCCGCGCAGTATCCGGCAGAGTATTTCGGCCTTGATCTTTCAGAAAAGATGGTGGAAGTTGCTACCGGTAAGAACATTCCAGGCGCGACATTTGTTCAGGGATACTCAGATGCATTGCCCTACGAGGACGAGTCTTTCGACATCGTCACCTGCGTCCAGAGTTTCCACCATTACCCGAAACAGGACGCAGCCATGCAAGAAGCACTGCGAGTGCTCAAACCCGGTGGACTGTATATTCTCTCCGATACTGGAGTAGGTGGCCTAGCGGGGTGGACCTATAACCATATTCTCTTCAAGCTTGCGAGATCCGGGGACTTCCGCTCCGCCAATAGGCGTACCATCACTCGACAGATGGAAAATAATGGATTCACTATTGTCGAATCTGTCCAAATCAGACGCTTCATTTACACGATTATTGGCCGCAAGCCCAGAGCTGAAGATGCGTGTGAGTAGAAAACTACCGGGGTGTGGCCGGGACGTAGCATGAGTGCGTGCTCCGCCGAGTAGGTGCTAGAGAGAGCCTACTCACGCTAGGGAGAGCCTACGGCCACGAAACCGCGGCTAGAGAGAGCCTACGTACGCTAGGGAGAGCCTACGGCAGGGAAACGCCTGCTAGGGAGAGCCTAGAGCCGCGGAATTGCTGCTACAGAGAGCCTACGGGCGCTAGGCAGAGCCTAGGGCACGGAGGGAAGAGACGACTACTCCCACTCAATCGTCGCCGGGGGCTTCGAGGTAATGTCGAGCACCACGCGGTTGACGTCCTCCACAGTGTTCGTAATGCGATTTGAAATCCGCGCCAACACGTCGAATGACACCCGCGACCAGTCGGCGGTCATAGCGTCTTCACTGGAAACCGGCCGCAAAACAATCGGATGCCCGTAGGTGCGCCCATCGCCCTGCACGCCCACGGACCGTACATCGGCCAACAGCACAACCGGACACTGCCATATCTCCCGGTCGAGGCCGGCGGCAGTGAGTTCCTCGCGGACGATGAGGTCGGCGGCCCGCAACACGTCGAGGCGCTCACGAGTCACTTCACCAATAATGCGGATTCCCAGTCCCGGCCCGGGGAAGGGTTGGCGCCACACGATCGACTCAGGTACTCCAAGTTCGAGGCCGATCTGGCGCACCTCGTCCTTAAAGAGCGCACGCAACGGCTCCACCAGTTCAAACTTCAGGTCATCGGGCAACCCGCCAACATTGTGGTGTGACTTGATGTTCGCGGCGCCCTCTCCCCCGCCAGACTCAACAACATCCGGGTAGAGCGTGCCTTGAACGAGGAACTTGATCTCTTCCCCATCGCGTCCCGCTTCCTCGACCAAGGCGCGCTGGGCAGCCTCGAATGAACGAATAAACTCGCGACCAATAATCTTCCGCTTCGTCTCCGGGTCGGATACGCCCGCGAGCGCATCGAGGAACCGATCAGACTCATCAACGGTCACGACGCGGATTCCCATTGAGGCAGCGTAGTCGCGCTCGACCTGCTCACGCTCACCGGCCCGTAGCAATCCGTGGTCGACGAAAATGCAGGTGAGCTGATCACCGACGGCCTTGTGCACAAGTGCCGCGGCAACCGACGAATCAACTCCGCCCGATAGCCCGCAGATGACGCGCGCATTGCCAACCTGCTGGCGGATGTGTGTCACCTGGTCGTCAATAATTGAGGACGGGGTCCACTCCCCCGTCAATCCCGCACCGTCGCGCAAAAAGCGCTCAAGCTGCGCCTGTCCGAACTCGCAGTGGTGAACCTCCGGATGCCACTGGACGCCGTAGAGGCCGCGCTCGGCATCCTCGAATGCGGCTACCGGCGTCTCATCAGTTGACGCTGTCACGACAAAACCTTCGGGCGCGGTTTGGACGGCGTCGCCGTGGCTCATCCATACGGTTTGTTCAACACTGTCGTGTCCCAACAGCACGGAATCTGCGTCCGAAACACGGGCGGTGGTGTGTCCGTACTCGCGAGTACCGGTGCGCCCGACGGAGCCTCCCAAGGCCCGTGCCATCAACTGGAATCCGTAGCATATCCCCAATATCGGTACGCCAGCTTGGAAAATCTCCGGATCGACACTCGGTGCGCCATCTTCGTAGACGGAGGCCGGGCCCCCCGACAGAATGACCGCGGCAGGGTTCTTCGCCAGCATCGCCTGCGCACTCATCGTGTGCGGAACAATCTCAGAGTAGACACGTGCTTCGCGTACACGTCGGGCAATTAGTTGCGCGTACTGCGCTCCCATATCGACAACAAGGACGGGGCGATTCACTGTGGTCGCCTCAGTAATTTCACGCTCAGTATTCACACCCCAACTGTAACCCAGGAGGCACGGTCCTCGGTCATTCTGCCCACTTTCGTGCACAATGAATACATGGCGAAACAATCGCGTGATAAAACAGCAGACACCCTCTCGTCACAGATCATTCGACGGTGGGGGCGCCGTAAGCTGTCGCCGCTACCGGCCAAGCAGATGAAGATCATTGAGGCGATTAACGCTGATTACGTTGAGGCCGCCAGTGAGGCCGGACGGGCGGCGCACGCTCCCGACACGGCGTGGCTCATATTGCAGTGGTGCTCACCCCGGGATCTTGGACGCAAGCGCGGACCCAAGCTCCCCCAGCTCGACCTCGTTCTTCAGGCGATCAATATCATCGAGAACGCGTACACGAATAAGACCCGCACGCTTCCGCGGCGAAAGATCCGCGAACCATTGCAGCGTATGTGGGAGGCGCACGCGTTGCGTTCAACGGATAAACGGTGGAATGACATTCCCAATACGAAGAACTTTACAACTCCTGAGTTTGCCCGCTGGCACGACCATATTGTGACGGCCGCCCCGCAACTGACGGTTATCCCCAATCTCCCGATTCCGCATGCATTTAAGCAGGCCGCTGAGCTGGTGGAACTGTGGGATGACTTTCTGCGGGTACGCGGGGATACCGGAGAGCGTTTTTCTTTGCAGGAAGAATTGGCGCGCTTGCACAACTGGCCGGGTGATCAGTGGAATAGCGGAGACGATTTTGCCTCGTCGCAAAGCCGCTACCATCGCAGGCTAGCGAAGGCACAAAAACGGCGGTTCGATCCCCTGCGTGACCAAGTAATGAAACGCGCCCTCTACCTGCGCGAGGGCCTGTTGACTGACCCTATCGATCCACTCGCATGGTTTCTGGCGGCGGCCGCGTATCTGTCCATCAACCCGCATGCGCTGTTGCCGTCGAACAAGCAGGATTACAACATGCTCGGTGAAGCTCTCGACCAGATCGAGTCCTTCGCTCAGCGCCGCCGCGGTTACCGGTTCGCGCCACTAAGCGTGGACGCAGTGGAGAATCCCGGTTCACCAACCAATTATCCTGCGGAGCATCTGCGTTGGGTATCCGGCCCCAATCAGATGATTGATTTGGATGAGGACGTGGTTGCCGCGCTTCCTCCCGGGTGTCAGGTCAAGCGCCTCATTGTCTCGAATGATCACCCGATGGGACCCGACTGGATGGTGTACTGGGTCGAATCGGAAGAGGGCGGAGCACAACCGATCCTTGATCTCGTAGAAACGGCGAAACTGCGCCCGACTATTCTCTTTGTGTCGGATGGACACCCGAGAGATCTGGCAGAACTCGTCGAACCGCAACTGCACCATGCTTTCACCATCCCCACACATCCGTTGACGGCATACGCTCGGTAACGATATTCACAAGCGTTCACTCTGTGATGTCATTTATGGTGCAATTCAGTCATGAATAGAAAAGTGGTGACGACCGGCGGCTCACAAAGCGACTTGCGCACGGCCAATCAGCGACGAATCATCGATGCTTTGTCCACTAGAGGGTCGTTGACGCAAGCAGAAATCGCCCGGCTGACTGGGTTAGCGGCGTCGACGGTATCGAACATCGTATCCGAGCTCGCTAGCGTCAAACTCATCGAGCGCAAAGAGAGCCTTGGAGGACCACATGGACAACGGATCGCACTCGTGCCGAGCGCCGGCCTCGTTATCGGTGTGGAGTTTGGTCATCGTCACCTGACGATTGCCATCGCGAATCTCGCACACGAGATCGTTGCGGAAAAGCGGATCGACCGCCCCCTGAACCAGCAGTGGAACGACGATCTTGTTTTCCTTAACTCAACCATTGACGCCACTGTGACTGAAGCGCGAATCTCCCGCGACGACATCCTCATCGCCGGTCTCGCACTTCCCGCTCCTATTGATCTTGACGGTCGCCGCATTTCCTCAGCGGAAGTGATGACAGGATGGGCGGGAATCGATGCTGTTGACGAAACAGAAAAAGCTCTGGGGATTCCGGTGTTTCTCGATAATGACGCTAATCTTGGGGCTGTCGGCGAGCAGATTTGGGGTGCTGCGCAGGGCATTGATGATCTCGTTTACCTCAAACTGTCGGACGGTATCGGTGCCGGCTTGGTGCTCGGGGGGAATCTCTACCGTGGCGCGGATGGTTCTGCCGGAGAAGTCGGGCATACGACGATTGACGAACGAGGCGCGATGTGTCGGTGCGGAAACCGCGGTTGTCTTGAAACGGTGGCGTCAGTACCGGCAATTCTGCAACTGATGCGCCCGATCTTCGGCCCCGACATCACCATTCGTGACATCATGCAGCGAGCTCATGAGGGAAACACTGCGTGTATTCGAGTGTTGGAAGATACGGGTCGCCTCGTTGGTATGTCGCTCGCCAATCTGGCAAACACGGTTAATCCCCGCGTGATTGTGCTTGGCGGAACTTTGGCCGAGGCCGGCGATATCCTCATCACTCCATTGCGGGCAGTGTTGTCTCGCTATGCGGTTCGAGGTGTGGCAGAGAATCTTGAGTTTCGCCCGGCTGCTCTCGGGGTTCGTTCCCACGTCCTTGGAGCAGTGTCTCTCGCCCTCAATCACGCCCCCACGGGTGCATAATCAAATCGTGCGTCAGAGGACGAAAGATCACACTCTCGGGGTGCCGAAAACCCCTTCTTCTCCGTGTCTCACTCAGAGTTATCGACACTTCAACGTTCATCCGGTGAACGTCGGCAATAATAAACAGTGATCACAACCGACGACGTGGCCACAAATTGCATTCATTTCTTGTCGATCACATTACAATTCTATATACACTTCTTGACAGCTTGTCGTCGGGGTGATTTGCTTACAGTGCATCCAAAGATGGTTGCTCTAATTAGAGAGGCTTGAATATATGTCTACAGCATCAAGCACCGCACGAAACACCCAAAAGAGTGTCATTCTCATCGCATCCGTCGCGGCCCTAGCTGGATTCCTCTTCGGCTACGATTCAGCCGTCATTAATGGCGCCACCGAAGCCATTCGCCACCAGTTCGACGTCGATGCCGGTCCGCTCGGTTTCGCCGTTGCATCTGCTCTGGTTGGTGCCGCCATCGGCGCTTTCTTCGGAGGATCGCTCGCCGATAAGATCGGCCGAATCCCGGTGATGAAAATCGCTGCTCTTCTGTTCTTCATCTCTGCGGTCGGATCGGGCCTAGCGCCCGGCATTTACTCCCTCATCATATTCCGCATCATCGGTGGTGTCGGCATGGGTGTCGCATCCGTGATCGCCCCCGCATACATTGCCGAAATCGCGCCCGCAAACATACGCGGACGCCTCGGCTCACTCCAGCAGTTCGCCATCGTGATTGGTATCTTCCTCTCACAGCTCGTGAATAAGATTCTCGCCGATATTGCCGGCGGTTCCGGAGAAGCTCTGTGGCTCGGTATGGGAGCGTGGCGCTGGATGCTCCTCGTCGAAGCATTCCCCGCAGCGGGCTACCTCATCGGTGCCTATCTCATCCCCGAATCTCCTCGCTACCTGGTCGCCGAAGGAAAAGTTGACAAGGCCCGCGAGGTCCTCGCCCGGGTACTGGATCAGTCGAAGATCGAAGAATCACTCGACCGCATCACGGACTCTCTCAAACGTGAAACCAAGCCGTCGATTCGCGACATCAAGGGAACCGCGTGGGGTCTCAAACCGATCGTGTGGGTCGGCATCGCGCTCGCCGTATTCCAACAGTTCGTTGGTATCAACGTCGTGTTCTACTACTCGAATACCCTGTGGCAGTCCGTCGGCTTCACCGAATCACAGTCATTTATCTTCTCCCTCATTTCCGCCACCATTAACGTCACCGTCACCATCGTCGCAATTCTCCTGGTCGATAAGGTCGGACGCCGCCCCCTCCTGCTCGTCGGCTCGGGCGGTATGGGCCTCACCCTCGGCACCATGGCCGTCGTCTTCGCTACTGCTCCTGTTGGCCCCGAAGGCCCCATTTTGACTCTCGGCACCGGTCTCGTCGCGCTCATCTGCGCCAACCTCTTCGTCGTATTCTTCGGCGTTTCGTGGGGACCGGTCATGTGGGTCATGCTGGGCGAAATGTTCCCCAACAAGATTCGCGGCGCCGCCCTTGCTGTCGCTGGCTTCGCCCAGTGGTTCGCGAACTTCCTCGTGACGCAAACCTTCCCGCCGCTCGCCGAGTTCTCTCTCGGACTGGCCTACGGTTTGTACGCCATGTTCGCCTTTATTTCACTATTCTTTGTGATGAAGTTCGTGTCCGAAACACGTGGCATTGAACTCGAAGACATGACTGAGTGAGGTTGAATCGAATGTCTTACACGATCGGCGTTGATGTCGGCGGAACCAAAATCGCTGCCGGACTCGTCACCGAGGACGGCGAGGTTGTTCGCAAAGCTCTACGACGCACCCCCGCCACCGAAGTGGAAGCGACAGAGAACGCCATCCGCGAACTCGTCGAAGAGCTCCGTGAGGGTGTCGATATCGAAGCTGTCGGAATCGGTGCCGCAGGTTTTTGCGATGCCTCCCGAAGCTCGGTGGTGTATGCTCCCAATCTCGCATGGCGTAATGAACCCTTGCGTGAACGGATCGAAGCCTCAACCGGTCTCCATACCGTGGTGGAAAACGACGCGAACGCGGCTGCCTGGGGCGAGTTCCGCTTCGGCGCGGCCCGCGACGTCACCTCCGCAGTAGTCGTTACTCTGGGAACTGGCATCGGTGGCGGAATCATTATTGATGACCAGTTGATCCGCGGCTCCCACGGTTTTGCCGGAGAAATCGGACACATGCAAATCAAAGCCGGTGGCCGCCGATGCGGTTGCGGCTTGCGCGGATGTTGGGAAAGGTACGGATCCGGCACTGCCGTCGTTCACGAAGCCCGAGAGATAGCGATGGTCGCTCCCGTCAGCGCCGCACGCATCCTCGAACTCGCCGGTGGTAATCCGTATGAGATCAGCGGGGAGATGGTGACTCAAGCCGCTCAAGAGGGCGATCCAACGGCGCAGGACGTTATCAATACAGTCGCCGAGTGGATCGGTATCGGATTGGCTGATCTCGCCGCTATTCTTGACCCGCAGGCTTTCGTACTCGCGGGCGGAGTATCCAATGCCGGTGAGATCCTCCGAAACCCGGTCGAAAACGCGTTTGTCAAAAATTTGACCGCGCGCAACTACCGCAATATCGCGGAAATTCGCCTTGCACGACTCGGCGTTCCCGCCGGGCTCATTGGGGCTGCCGACCTCGCTCGCCGGTAGATCATAACCGAGTTTTCAGGGGGTGACGAACTCGTTCGTCACCCCCTGAAAACTATTCGTGGCTCCACACCTTCCACAGTTCAGCATATTCGCCTCCGCGCGCAACCAGTTCGTCGTGGGTGCCGAGCTCAACAATTCGCCCATCGACCATAACTGCAATCCGATCCGCGTCGTGTGCGGTGTAGAGACGGTGAGCGATAGCGACGACCGTGCGCCCAGCCAGGACTCGCCCCAGCGCTCTCTCCAATGACCGCGCCGCCGTCGGATCCATGAGTGAGGTCGCCTCATCGAGGACGAGAGTATGCGGATCCATCAGCACGATGCGCGCCAATGCGAGTTGCTGAGCCTGAGCGGGACTGAGTTCGAGTGCGCCGGAGCCGACGACGGTATCGAGACCGTCGTCAAGTGAATCCACCCATTCGAGAGCTTCAACGGCCTCCAGAGCCCCGCGCATCTGCTCGATTGACACGTCCGGCTTCACTAACCGCAGATTGTCAGCCACGGTTCCAACAAATACATGATGCTCCTGGGTGACGAGCACGACGTTGTGGTGGAGGGTATCTTCGGTCAGTTCAACGAGGGGGACACCGCCGGCTTCCACACTCCCGGAGTTTGGGGGATGGATCCCCGCGAGCATCCGACCGAAAGTAGACTTTCCCGCTCCTGATGGCCCCACTATGGCGAGAGTTTCGCCCGCATGCAGTTCGAGATCGACATCGTGGAGGACGTCGCGGCCCTCTCGGTAGGCGTAGGTGACGCCGTGGGCTCGAATGGTGTTATCGTCCGGGGTCTGCCCGGTCGGCTCGCGGTCAGCAGGCACGTTGCTAACTCCGAAAATACGCGCGAGCGATACGGATGTTACCTGGAGAATATCGACCCAGAAGCCAAATTCCCCAAGTGGGCCGCGCAGTTGCATGGCGTACAGCGCCACGGTCGTAACCGCCCCGAGGGTGACGAAACCGTGGGCGATCCCCCACGCGCCGAACAGTACGACGAGGATGACCGGCAATAGGTCGATGAAAATGAGCGTACCGAGCAAGATGAAGCGAAGCCAGGTGGTGTAGCGCTCAAGTTTCCAGAGGTTCTGAGCGGTGGTGTCGAAGTAGTTGTTCCGTACCTTTGCCAAACTGAGGGCATCGACAGTGGATGCGTGTTCAACCGTTTCCGAGGCAATGCCTGAGATATTGGCCCATTCTGCGCTCGCCGCACGGTAGCCCGGAGTTGCCCGCCGCAAGTACCACACGATGACAACCGGGTTGGCGAGAATCGGAAAGACGAGAACAATCGACAAAAGTGGGGAGACAAAGAATGCCGCCACAAGTGTGCCGATGATTGTGAGAGCAAGAACAAGAATCCGCGATAGTCCTTGCCGCACCATGTATTCGACGCGAGAAACATCGTGCGTTGTCCGCCCGAGGAGGTCGCCGGTACCGGCCGACTCGACCGCCGATAGCGGCAGGTGCGCAACCGTATCGACGAGGTCTTCACGGAGTTTCGCATAGACCCCTTCCCCAAAAATACGCGAGGTGTACTCCCCCACGTACCCGAATCCAGTTTGGGCAATAACAAGGATTCCAACGACGATGAGATAGCTGACCACCGTATCTTTGGAGGTGCCGGCGTTGATGAGGTCGATGAGGTGACCGACGATCCACGGCATCGCAATGGCGCTTAGTGCAGCTAATAGTTGGAATATGACAACGACGGTGATGAGGCCGCGGAATTGCCGAATGATCCGCCATGTTGAGCGCAGCGACTGTCGGTTGGACGCAACGGGAAGCTTCATGCCAGATCACCTCCGGTCGTGCGTTCAACGACACGGCGATACTCCTGTGCTACCGCCTCCCCATTGTGTGCAGCCTGCATCAAAGCACTGTGTGTCGATCGCACGCGGGCAGTGCCGTCACGATGAATTAATACAACTTCGTCACACCGTTCCAACACGAGCGGTGACGTCGTGACGATAACCGTCGTGCGTCCAGCCCGTTCCCCGGATAATCGTTGCGCGATCCTGGATTCGGTGTGGGAGTCCACTGCCGACGTCGGTTCAATTGCAATGAGTACATCGGCATCGGTCACTAGAGCTCGGGCTAAGGCAACTCGCTGACGCTGTCCTCCCGAGAGTGAGCGACCTTTTTCCGCAATCGTGCCGTCGAGTCCTCCAGGCATCGAATCGAGCACGTCCTGGGCATCCGCACCATACATTGCCTGCAAGAGCCGGCGATCATCGGGCTGGGGCGTTGAATCGACGTCCCATTCCTGTTCTGAGTGGTCACTCAAAACGTGGGAAAAAATGAGTTGTTCAAGCTCAGCGTGCGTGCGCGCAGAAGCGCCGGCACCCTGCAGATTGTCGCGTAGTGTTCCGGTGAACAGATGATTTTCCGCCGTAGCAAGGACGATGTGTTTACGCACGTCCTGCAGCGGTACCCTGCGTGCCTCAATCCCGTCGTAAGTCACTTCCGAGAGGTCGTTGGTGCGCGCCAGACGAGTGGCAACTCGCGCTGATTTATCCGGATCTTGGCAGACCAAGGCGGTGATGCGGCCAGGTTCAATCGTGATGCCGCTACTGACGTCATGCAGTCGCGCGCGAGCAAAATCAACCTGCGCACCATTCTCACACTCATCGGACACAATCGGGGAAACCGCGTGAATTTTAGCGATCTTTTTCGCCGCCACCCACGCTCGCGTCCCCACCTGGATGGCCATTGTCGCCGACATTAGGGGCGTCGCCAGGAATGAGGTGTAGCCGTAGAACGCCACGAGATCGCCGGCGCTGATGCGCCCGTCAAACACCATGAAGGCTGCTACCGCAACCACAACGGTCATAAAAGCTCCGGGCAACCCCATCCGCAACGCGTTGAGAAGTGCTTGGGTGACTGCGACGCGGTTCCCAAGACGACGCACAATCTGCGACTGTTCACGGTAACGGCGCACAAACTCGTCTTCCCCACCGATTCCGCGCAGGATTCGCAGTCCCGACACCGCATCGGTGCCCAGCGTTGCCAGTTTCCCCTGCGCTTCACGCTGGATAGCTTGGCGCTCTTGGAGTGGCTTAATTATGAAGCTGAGGGAGGCGACCACCAGTGGAAGGCCGATGAGCACGAGTAAACCGAGCGGAACTGACACCGTGAGCATGAGCACGCCGACGACGACCGTCGAGATCAGCGTGCCAATGAGCGTGGCGATAAAAGATTGGGCGGCTCCGATGTACTCCCCATCGGTGGCAATGGTTGCGACCACGTCACCCGCCGGTATGTCCTCACGCACAGCGTTGCCGCGTTCGGCCACTCGGTGGTGAACCGCCCGACCTGATGTGATGGTTCCTTGCAGGAAGGTGCCGGCTTCGACCAGGTGCTGGGTCGCGTAGCCGAGGGCGGCGATAAAGGCCAGTCCCAGTAGTACGAGGGTCCACGGCATGAGGTGCATACCGAGGCCGCGTTCAAGCCCAGAATCGAGGAGTTTACCCAGGCCCAGTGGGACGAGGGCCATCGCTACATAGTTGATGGTTAAGAACACCGCTTGGACGAAAATAACTCTCGCATTGCGTTTTGATAGTGAGACAAAAACGTCTTTGGGGTCGCCGTTAAAGCGCCACGCTCCCGCGGTGGGGATACGTAAGAATGCGGGCCACCAGCTGGGCTCTGGCGCAATGGGAGGCAGTTCAACACCCAATTGCTCAGATCGGTGCCGTAACTGTGTTACTGAAGAATATTGCATGTCCAATCCAAAACTACTGAGGATAGCGTACGCTAGCGCCTCATCGATATCGTCGTGAGGCACGGTGGACCCGCTGGCGGGCTCCGCAGTTTCGTCAATCTCTATTTCGTGGACATGAAACCTAACCTAAAATGACGTCGTACCATCTGTCAAAACACTTTGCCCTCTCTTGACGCTTAGTCCCCACGCAGTTCATTTTGCATTTACCATAAGAGAGACGCTGTTCTTCTAATCCGGCTTCGCCACGAAAGGATCTTATTGTGGCACGTTCTATTTTTATTGCTTCGCCCGAGCCCCGCACCGGAAAACCAATGGTGACGGTCGGCCTGGCGTCTTATCTTGCCGAGCAGGGCAAATCCGTTGGGATTTTGCGCCCTATTGTTAAAGATCGCACCACCGATGCGATGCTTCAGATTTTCTCTGAAGGAAAAATTACTGCACGTGAGGCGGTTGCTGCTCTCACCTATGACGAATTTCTCCACGATCCCTCGACTGCGCTCGCTACTGTTGTTGCCACACACCGCAAACTTGCCGAAAAAGTAGACGTTGTGCTTGTTTCCGGCTCTGATTTTGAGGGGGTTGCCGGATTCGACGAATTCCAGTTCAACTGCCGAGTCAGTGCCAACGTTGGCGCGCATATGATTGTGGTGCTTTCAGCCCTTGACCGAAGCGCCACTGAGGTTGCCGATGCGGGTCGTCTCGCTCTCACAACTGTGCGGAGCGAACATGCGCAGGTATCTGCCGTGGTCATCACCCGCGCCCCCGAAGACACAATCGACGAATACCGCGGCTCGATTAAGAACACCGCTGTCCATGTCGTTGCTGAAGTCCCACTCTTGACCGCACCGCGCGTATCCGACGTCATGAAAGCCACCAAGGCAACTATGATTTCGGGTAACGAAGACAATCTGCAACGCGAAGCTGAGAAGCTTCTGGTCTGCGGTATGAACTCAGCTCACGTCCTCGAACGACTTGAAGACGGCATGGTTGTCATTGCTGCCGCCGATCGCCCCGAACTACTTCTCACCTCTGCCGCAGCCCATGCTGCCCCCGGTTCGCCGAACTTGGCTGGTCTCATTCTCAACGGAGGCTTTACCACTCCTGAAGCAGTCATGAATCTCATTCGTGAACTGGTGCCGGATCTGCCCATTATGACGACTGATTCAGATACGTTCCCGACGGCTTTCGCTGCCTCCGCTGCACGCGGTCCGGTTCGTCTGACAACTACCCGAAAGATTGAAGCCGCTCAAGAAGCCGTGCGGGCAGCGATCAAGCCCGATGCGATCGATTGCATTTTGGCAGAGGCCCCCTCCAACGTCATTACGCCCCTGATGTTCCAGTCAGATCTCATTGACCGAGCAGCCAGCCAAAAAATGCGGATCGTTCTGCCCGAGCCCGATGACGATCGGATTTTGTACGCCACTGACATTCTTCATCGCCGTGGTGTCGCGGAGGTTATTCTACTTGGCGACGAGGAAGCCGTGCGCTCGCGTGCAAATGAACTTGGGCTCGATCTCGGCGACTCTCGGATCGTTTCCCCCCATGATCCGGAACTGGTTGAGAAGTATGCGGAAGAGTTTGCCCGTCTGCGCGCGAAGAAGGGGGTTACGCTCGAGCAGGCGCGGGAAAAGATTCAAGACGTGTCGTACTTCGGCACCATGATGGTGCATATGGGAGATGCCGACGGCATGGTCTCGGGTGCAGCACACACCACCGCTCACACCATCGTTCCCTCGTTCCAGATCATCAAGACTAAACCCGGAACTTCAACGGTTTCTTCCGTTTTTCTCATGCTGATGAAAGATCGCGTTCACGTCTTTGGAGACTGTGCAGTGATCCTCGACCCGACTGCCGAACAGCTGGCGGATATTGCCATCTCTTCGGCGGAAACGGCTCAGCAATTTGGGGTGGATCCTCGAGTGGCAATGATTTCTTACTCAACCGGAACGTCCGGTTCGGGCCCCGAGGTCGAAAAAGTGCGCGAAGCCACCGAGATTGTGCGTCAAAAGGCGCCGCATCTCGCCGTCGATGGGCCACTCCAGTTCGACGCTTCTGTCGATCCCACTGTTGCCGAGAAGAAGATGCCTGGATCTCCCGTTGCCGGTAAAGCCACGGTGTTTATCTTCCCCGACCTCAACACCGGCAATACGACCTATAAGGCTGTCCAACGATCGTCTGGAGCAGTGGCCGTGGGCCCGGTGCTTCAAGGGCTCAACAAACCGGTTAACGATTTGTCCCGCGGCGCTTTGGTCGAAGATATCGTCAATACCGTCGCCATCACCGCCGTACAAGCACAGGCACTTGCCTAAGCGCCCGCATCGTCAACAAGAAAGACCAACTTATGAACATCACCGAAACAGTCCTCGTCATTAACTCAGGCTCATCGTCTTTGAAATATCAGCTCGTTGATCCCAACGCGGATGGTTCTGTCGCATCGGGTCTCGTCGAACGCATCGGCGAACCAATCTCCCACATCACCCACACCAGTGGAGACCAGGTCGTTGACGAAGAAAAGCCAGTAGCCGATCATTCTGATGCGCTGCGTGAAGTACTGCGTTTATTTGACGAGGTTGGGCCAAAGCTCTCCGAAGCGAATATTGTTGCAGTCGGGCACCGCGTTGTCCAAGGTGGCCGCCACTTCGACAGCGCTAAAATCGTGACGGATCGGATCCGCGACTTGATTGCAGAGCTGTCTCCACTCGCTCCCTTGCACAATCCGCCAAACCTTAAAGGTATCGATGTCGCGCGTGAGCTCCTGCCCGACGTTCCCCACGTCGTCGTGTTCGATACCGCGTTCTTCCAGTCTCTTCCTGAGGAGGCCGCCACCTATGCGCTCGACAAGGACGTAGCGGAAAAATACTCCATTCGTCGCTACGGCGCACACGGTACCTCACACCAGTTCGTCTCTGACCGGGTTGCTGAGATCGTCGGGACGAAAGACATTTGCCAAATCGTCCTCCACCTCGGCAACGGGGCCTCGGCTTCAGCAGTCAAGTGCGGTAAAGCGGTTGATACTACGATGGGGCTCACTCCTCTCGAAGGGCTCGTCATGGGCACACGCACCGGTGACATTGATCCGGCTGCGGTATTCCATCTGCAACGGGTAGCTGGGATGAGCGTCGATGAAGTAGACACGCTGTTCAACAAGCAGTCAGGATTGAAAGGTCTGACCGGCGACAATGACATGCGCGCAGTTCGCTCGCGAGCAGATTCCGACGATCCCGATGCCCGTCTTGCCATCGATGTGCTCTTGCACCGGTTGGTGAAATACGTTGGCGCCTATGCCGCGCAGATGGGGGCTCTCGATGTCTTGACGTTCACAGCGGGAATCGGTGAAAACGACATGATGCTGCGTAAGGAGCTGTGCGAGCGTCTGTCCCTGTTCGGAGTTGAGCTTGACGAAGCGGCTAATGCCATTCGCTCGAAAGAACCGCGCACGATTTCGACCCCTAACTCGAAGGTGCAGGTCTTGGTCGTCCCCACCAACGAAGAATTGGCCATCGCTCAGCAGGCCCTCGCCCTCATCAAATAACCATAGCGAAGGGGCCTTAGGAAACTGAGGCCCCTTCTTTCCTGATACAGAGGATCGAATGAACTTCCACAGCCTGTACGATCAAGGTTTTGCTCGTGTCTGTTCAGCTACGCTTGAGGTCGCACTCGCCAACCCGGTAGAGAACGCGCGTCGTATCATTGCGACTACGCGCCAAGCGTCCGAGGACGGCGCCGCACTCATCGTATTTCCTGAACTGTCGATCACGGGCTATTCGATTGACGATTTGTTCACGCAGGATGTCCTGTACGACGCGGTTGATGAGGCGATTGCCCTTATCCGCGATGCCTCGGTCGATCTTCTGCCCGTTATTCTCGTGGGAGCACCGATCCGCACGAACACCCAGACTTTTAACTGTGCCGTCGCCATTCATCGCGGCACGATTCTTGCAGTCAAAGCCAAGCGTTGTATTCCCAACTATCGAGAGTTCTACGAGGCGCGTTGGTTCGCATCGACGAATGGCTGGGCAGATGTTGAGGAGATCTCTCTCGCCGGTGAGCAGGTGCAGCTCAGCAGGGATCTCGTGTTGCGCGCCACCGATGTGAATAACCTCAGCATCAGTATCGATATCTGCGAAGATCTGTGGGTTCCGACCCCCATGTCGGCCAACACCTGTGCCTCCGGAGTGACAGTGGTAGCGAATCTGTCCGCTTCTCCCGTCACAGTTGGCCGTGCCCGCGACCGTCATCTCATGTGTCAGTCAGCATCGGCTCGCCAGCACTGTGCCTACGTGTACTCCGCGGCGGGTGAGGGCGAATCAACAACCGATCTAGCGTGGGATGGGCATTCCCTCATTTATGAAAATGGGGATCTGCTGGCGGAAAACGAGCGGTTCCGTCCAGGGACCCAGCTCACCTACGCCGATATTGATCTCGACCGACTGACACATGAACAGCGCCAAATGACGACGTTTGCGCAAGCCGCCGAACAGAATGCGGTTTTCGGACAGGTTGTTGATTTTGAGCTCAATCCACCGCGGACGGATCGTGGTTTGCGCCGCACAGTCGACCGCTTCCCATTTGTTCCTGCCGATGACTCGATGCTCGATCAGGACTGCTACGAGGCCTACAACATTCAAGTTTCCGGCCTCGTCCAAAGACTCAAAGCGATCGGCAATCCGCATCCAGTCATCGGCATTTCGGGAGGACTCGACTCCACTCAAGCACTGCTCGTATGTGCCAAGGCCATGGATGTACTTGGGCGCCCGCGTTCAGACATTCTTGCCTTCACTATGCCGGGATTCGCAACCTCCGATCACACGAAGAAGAACGCAGTCGACCTGTGTACGTCCATTGGCACCACATTTGAAGAACTCGATATTCGCCCCGCCGCCACGCAAATGCTCACGGACATGGGGCACCCGTTTGGGCGCGGCGAAGAAGTGTATGACGTGACGTTCGAGAACGTGCAGGCTGGGCTTCGCACCGATTTCCTCTTCCGTATTGCCAATGCTCGACGCGGGATAGTCATTGGTACCGGTGATCTGTCTGAACTGGCGCTCGGATGGTGCACCTACGGCGTCGGCGACCACATGTCGCACTACAGTGTCAATCCCGGTATCCCCAAGACCCTCATGCAGCACCTCATTCGCTGGGTTATCGCCACCGACCATTTCGGCCATGACGTCAATGGAACTCTCCAGTCGATCCTTGACACAGAGATTTCTCCTGAACTCATTCCCTCCCGCGACGGGGAAAAACCCCAGTCGACGCAAGCGTCGATCGGCCCCTATGCACTCCAGGACTTTAACCTCTTCTACACGCTACGCTACGGCTACCGGCCGGAGAAGATAGCCTTCCTTGCTCACCACGCGTGGTCTGATCGCGAGCGCGGACAGTGGCCGGCACATGTATCTGAAGAGGACCGAGTCGAATACTCGCTAGATGAAATCATCCGGTGGTTACGACTGTTCATCAAACGCTTCTTTATGAGCCAGTTCAAACGCTCAGCACTGCCCAACGGCCCGAAAGTGGTAGCCGGGGGGTCGCTGTCTCCGCGCGGGGATTGGCGGATGCCCTCCGACGCGTCCTCGGCGATGTGGCTGGCGCGAGTCGATGCGCTGGCAGATTCGCTCGGTATTGAACTCACCTAACCGACTAGCGGTGTCCTAAGAGCCGTAGGAGGACGCTGCGAGGAGACGTTCAATATCGGCGACGATGAGGTCGGGTTGCGTCGTCGGAGCGAAGCGACGCACTACCTGGCCCGAACGGTTGACGAGAAACTTGGTGAAGTTCCACTTAATGGCATCTCCGAGGATTCCACCAGTTTCTTGGCGTAACCATTCGAATACGGGGGCAGACTGTTCCCCGTTGACATCGACTTTTTCCATAATGGGAAAAGTCAGATTGAGCTTATCTCGACAGATTTCCAGGATCTCACTGTTGTCACCGGGTTCTTGTTCGCCGAACTGATTGCAGGGGAATGCAAGAATCGTGAAACCGGCATCCCGGTAGCGATCGTAGAGCTGCTGGAGTCGAACGAATTGCTGCGCAAGCCCACAGTTCGTTGCCGTATTGACAATCAGCACAACTCGGCCGTGAAACTGACCGAGATTCACTTGTGTGCCGTCGCTGAGGCTCGCTGTGAAGTCCCGTAACGTGAGGGATGGCGTACTCATTCTTGTTCTGTCCTCCGCTGGACCAGTAGACAACGTATCGGGAGAATGACACAACCGGTCCGCTGGGTCAATTGTACCGATATCTACGCGGTTAGTTGCGGATGCCGGCCGCGGTTTGTTGCCGTTCAGCCAGAACCGAGGTCGCGAGAATCGTCACGAATCCGGCAATGGGGAGGACGACGATGGCGGATAGCAGGCTGGTATCTTCGACGAGCTCTCCAATGAGCGGCGGGGCAGCAAAGAAGAATATTCTCATGAGCCACGAAACGATGGTTAATCCTGTTCCGGCTTTGAGGCCGGGCAGATCATCGGCTGCGTTCATGGCGATTGGCACGGTCGTTGCACACCCAAAGCCCGCGAGCGCGAAACCAATGACGGTGATGATTGGATTGGGCGCAATGACGATGCTGCCGGCTCCCAGAAGCATGAGGATACCGCCGACGAGCACTGTGCTTTGAGTGCCAAAGCGATCGATGAACCAGTCTCCCGAGGCTCGTCCGATCAGTTGGAACAGGAGCATACAGACGTAGGCGCTTGCCGCCATTGAGGGGATCACATCGAGATAGTCGCGCATAAACAGCGTCGACCAGGTTGACGAGATGTCTTCGACGGCGGAGCCTGCAAGTGCGAGCAGAACGAGAGTTCCCAAGGCTACCGCAGTTGGCCACGGCCGAACGTTGATTCGGTGCGGCTGGTCAGTGGGTGATGAAGCCACGGTGTCGCGCCCCGGCAAGGTTCTTTGTTTCGCCCATACGCCAACGATGGAAAAAATAATTGCCACGCCTCCCATGTGCCAGCCGAGTGGGAGTCCGATAGCAGTTGCCGCCATTCCCATGAGTCCGCCGGTCATTGCGCCTGCTGACCAGGCCGCGTGAAAAGCATTGACAATGGACCGCCCGTACAGGCGTTGAACGCGGAAGCCGTGCGCATTCTGTCCGACATCGACGACTGCGTCTGTTGCGCCAGCTAGCGCGTAGATGGCGGCAAATGACGCGACAGTCGCTGTCGCAATTGGGCCGGTTTTGTTCGCTGATACCGCGACGAGGCTTGCTCCGCAAAACAGCAAGACGCCAATGAGGACTGTGCCGTAGGCGGCTATTCGTGCTGAGGTAAGTCGGCGAACGAGCAGCCCCGCTAGCGGCCCGCCGATCATCGCTCCGAGGGGGAACGCTGCGATGACGAGTCCATACCCGGATGGATCAAGTTGGAAGGCGTCTTTGAGTTGCGGAAACCGGGGGACAAAGTTCGCAAACAGAGCTCCGTTAGAAAAGAACAGCGTCATCACCGCGACGCGAGCTCGGCGGGCAGCGGGCGTCGTCTCGGGGCGGTTTCGGCGCGTAGTTGCGTTTTCGGCGCGTCGAGTTTTCATGAATGTTCCAATTGACTGAGGACACCTGTGGGTACTCCCCTAGTGTCCCAAACAGCGAGAGGAAGTAAAAACATGATTTCTCTATCTCCTGACGCGGTTGGTTTGATTGGCGGAGTTGCCGATTTTCCAGCCAGTTTTGTCCAAGCAGTCGAATCCGGACAGTTGAACGAACCTGTGGCACCGATGCCACGGTTGCGCTGTATGGATGGACGCCCTGATGCCGATGGATGGGTGGAAGGTGTCAGCCTCGCAGGTGGCCCTCTCTCCGTAGTTATCGCCAGTTTACACCTGCTCTCTCAACTCAATATCAATCACGATATGGTGAACGTTTTGTCTCGCGTTCCCACCCTCGTCCGCAATCACGGCTGGATTCCAGTAGCTCACACGGCGAACTCCGAACACGGTTCCGGATGCGGTGCGGCAGACGGTTTACGACCGATCATCGACGTGATCCACGTTGCCTCACATGGAATCCGCACCATCGGTGACAGCGTTGGTGTGGAAACAATCTGCGATACTTTTGAGCTCGGCGTGTTCTTCCCCGACGGCCGCGCAACAGCCATGTTTTTCCGCACAGCTGGGGCCGAAATCGAGCATCTCGAGGGCTCACACTTGGAGAAAGCTCTCGTAATCAATATGGTTCCGGGCACGCGAATATCACGGGCTGCAATCGCTCAAGCCGGTGGCGGTGACACCCAGGTGTTTGTTCTCGACCTGTGGGCGCTTGATCCGGTAGCGGATATCGTCCTGGAAACCGTTCGTGAGCTTGCGCCCGAGGCCGATCTGCACGTTCTCCAGCCGGAGGCTTGCGCGGCACTGGCAACCTATAGTTTGGCTGCGGCATTTACACTGTGTGCCCCCGGCACCCCCGTCCTCGTGATTCGCAACCAGTAACAAAGAACCGGCCCCGAATCGGGCAGGATTCGGGGCCGGGATTTTTCGTGGCGTTTTACGCTTCCTTCGGATGCGTCATCGATGCCACGTCAAGTGCTTCGTCCAGTTGCTCTTCGGTGATGTCCCCGTTGGCGACGAATCCGAGGTCAATAACGGCCTCGCGCACGGTCATGCCCTGCTTGACAGAATGCTTGGCGATCTTCGCTGCGTTCTCGTAACCGATAATTCGGTTGAGAGGCGTGACGATTGAGGGGGAGGATTCCGCCAGTTCCTTACAGCGTTCAACGTTCGCTACCAAGCCGTCGACAGTGCGTTTGGCGAGGACTTCAGCTACATTGCCGACAATGTTGATCGATTCAAGGAGATTGCGTGCCATGACGGGGAGCATGACAAGCAGGTCAAAGTTACCCTGCGCGCCAGCGAAGGCAATGGCCGCGTCGTTACCGATGACCTGAGCCGCCACCATGACGGTCGCTTCAGGAACAACCGGATTGACCTTGCCTGGCATAATCGACGAGCCTGGCTGGAGATCCGGAAGTGCGAGCTCCCCAATACCGGTACGCGGCCCCGACCCCATCCAGCGCAGATCGTTGGCGATCTTAGTCAGCGAAACAGCGATGGTACGCAGGGCTCCAGACATTTCAACGAGGGAATCCTGCGCGGCCTGAGCCTCAAAGTGATTGGTGGCCTCTTTGAAGGGCAAGCCGGTATTCTCAGCGATCAGTTCAATTACTCGCGCGGAGAATCCCGCCGGAGTGTTGATTCCGGTGCCAACCGCTGTTCCGCCCAAGGGAAGCTCACACAGACGCGGCAGGGCAGCGTTTACCCGGTCAATTCCATAGCGAATCTGCGTTGCGTAACCGGAGAATTCCTGGCCAAGCATGATCGGTGTGGCATCCATCAGGTGAGTGCGACCAGACTTAACAATGTCCTTGAATTCCTCGGCCTTCTTCTCTAGTGAGGTCGCAAGAGTATCTAGTTTAGGGAGGAGTACTTCCTCTACTGCCTGCACGGCAGCGATGTGAATCGACG
Source organism: Actinomycetaceae bacterium (assembly GCA_030537615.1). Taxonomy (GTDB): domain Bacteria; phylum Actinomycetota; class Actinomycetes; order Actinomycetales; family Actinomycetaceae; genus Gleimia. The sequence goes on from JAUNVP010000015.1 coordinate 21,597, forward strand.
TGGGGAACACATCATTCGACGACTGGGAGGCGTTGACGTGATCGTTCGGATGAACTTTATCGCCCTTGATTCGGGAGGCGATTGTGCTGACAACCTCATTGGTATTCATATTTGAGGACGTCCCCGACCCCGTTTGGAAAACATCAATCGGGAATTCACCATTGTGTTTACCGTCGATCACTTCTTCGGCGGCTTGTCTAATGGCTTTCGACGTCGCTTCGTCGATAACACCAAGTTCAAAGTTGGCGATGGCGGCGGCGCGCTTGACTTGGCCGAGCGCGGCGATGTGATGATCGGAGAGGCCACGGCCGGAAATGGGGAAATTTTCAACGGCTCGCTGAGTCTGCGCGGCGTAGAGCGCGTTCTTGGGGACGCGAACCTCACCCATAGTGTCGTGTTCAATGCGGTATTCGATCTCGGTCATTGACTGCTCCTCAGAAGTAGGTGACAGGTGTTATGGAATTGAAACACGATTGCTTCATCCCTAGGCACCATTGCTTCTATTGTCTCTCACCTTCGGTCCAGAGATCGACAATTCCCAATAATACTGCCAAACATGTTTGCTTGTTAGGTAAGTGCAACCTAATATTAGGAGGAGTTAATCCATTTCCTAACATTCCTATCCACGCACGAATGAGGTGCACACGTGATCTCATCCTCACGATCGAGACAATCTTTTCTTCTGGACCGCCCTCACAATGCGGTGGTTGCTTTTATCTCTTTGGCACTCGCCCTCATTTTCCTTTCCTTGCCGGCCACGGCAGCGCATGCAAAGGACGACGGCGAATGGGCAACAATTGCGACCCAAGTCTCCACCCAGCTCGATCAGGCAGTCGAGAAATTTGAAGCCGGTGACATCGATGAGGCTAAAGCGCTGGTGAAGAAAGCCCGCTACGAGACATTTGCTGGAAAAGGACTCGAAGAACAGATTGCCTCGCAACTATCCGGAGCCGATGCCAACAAAGCCAATATGGACTTCGGTCTGCTGACTAAAGCAATCAGTGATGGCGATAGCGAAGGCGTCACCACCTATGCTGACAAGCTCAAAAATCAGCTGGCGAAAGACTCCGCTGAGCTAGACGGAGCTCAAGGTTCAGGTGAACCACAGGCCATTAGCCCCGGAAAATGGGGACAAACGGCATCGGCGATGATTGAGTTGCTCGATCAAGCATTGGAAACCTACAACGCGGGGGACGCTGAAGGCGGTAAAGACCTCGTCAACGAGGCCTACTACGGTCACTACGAAACCTCCGGTTTTGAAAAAATGACCATGGCACGCATCTCCGGTGGTCGCGTTGCCGGTATTGAACTTGAATTCGCCCTCATTAAGCGGGCGATGAATGAGGGTAAAGACTCCGAAGTCGCTACCCGAATCACCGAGCTGAAGCCGCACCTCATCGAGGATGCGAACAGTCTCGACGGATTTGACGGGACTACGGGAGAGACAAGTGAGGCCGGCACATCGGCCGCCACAATCTTCCTCGCAGCCTTTACAGTAATCCTGCGTGAAGGCATCGAAGCGATGCTCGTTGTCGCCGCAGTTATTGCCTACCTCGTCAAAGCCGGCCACAAGGACAAGACCAAGGTCGTGTGGGCTGGTGCCATAGCGGCACTCGTCGTCTCGGCGATCTTGGCAGTCGCTATTTCACAGTTAACCGGCCTAGCCGGAAAGAGCCAAGAGCTGATCGAAGGTATCACCGCCCTCGTTGCAGTTGCGATGCTGATCTACGTATCCAACTGGATGCTCGGAAAATCCGACGCCGCGGCGTGGGATCGATTTATCAAAGACAAGACGGATACGTCCTTGTCACACGGCTCACTGCTCTCCCTTGCTTTCGTCGCTTTCCTCGCGGTTGTCCGCGAGGGCGCGGAAACCATCCTCTTCTTCCAGCCCATTCTCGCAATGGCCGACGGGAAGAATCACATCGTATGGATCGGTTTGCTCGCTGGCGTCGTGGCGCTCGTAGTCGTATATGCGCTGATTCGGATACTGAGTATCCGAATCCCGTTGCGGCCCTTCTTCCTGGCAACGTCTTTACTGCTCGCTCTGCTTGCCCTGACCTTCACCGGCTCGGGTATTCGGGAACTGCAGGAAGCCGATGCTGTTTCGGTAACTCCAATTCCGGGGCTACCCACTATAGATCTCTTGGGGTTCTATCCCCGAGTTGAGAACCTGACAGCTCAAGCTGTCGTTCTCATTGTGATGGTCGGCCTGTTTGTCTACGGCTACTGGCGTAAAAACCGAGTCGAAGCAGTCCGATAGTCATACCCTGCAATACAGATTCTGGAGAATAATCTCATGAAGAAAACAATTAAGCGTCTGACCTGCGCGGTCGCCGCATTCGCCCTGGCTGGTTCCATGGCCGCGTGCTCGGGCGACGGTGCAAAAGACGGCGCCGATGAGAAGGAACCAGCAGCCTCCTCGACCGAAGAAGCCCCGGCTGAAGAAGAAGCTGGCGACGACGAAGCTGGCTTCCGCGAAGAGCCGATTGGCGACGAAGTCTTCGAAGGCCCCATTAAGGTCGCGGCGGTCTACTTCCAGCCCGTCACGATGGAACCCGAAATGGGCGTTCCCTACACCGAAGCCGCAATGCACCTCGAAGCTGACATCGCCGCTGTTCCTGACAACGGCCTCGGCTACGGCGCCGGCGACTTCATCCCCGGCCTCACAGTCGAGTACAAGATTCTCAAAGAAGACGGTTCAGAAGCGCAATCCGGCACCTTCATGCCAATGAACGCTTCCGACGGCCCTCACTACGGTCTCAATCTCCCGGCTCTCGACGCTGGTGTCTACAAGCTCCAGTTCATCATTCACTCCCCTGAGGAAAATGGTTGGATGCTCCACACCGACGCTGAAACCGGTGTTCCAGGAAAGTTCTGGGCAGAGCCGATCGTTGCTGAATTTGACAACTGGAATTGGGATCCGGCTGCGGCCTGGTGGTAAGCCAACCCTAACCGTTACGATACAGTCGTAACAAGAAAGTGAGGAAAGTCAGTGCTCAAACAGTTGGTCGATGTCGTCAGCGCGCTTCTGCTCGTCGGACTCACCCTCGGGGCACTCTTTCCCGCTATCCGTTTAGCCACTGGTCGGGACCCGGCGCGCCCGGGGCCCCGACCAGTGCTATGGGGAGCCATCATCGGAGCGGTTATCAGCCTGTTCGTCATGGTGGTTCACGAATACTCAATCATCCGATTTAATCGCCAGCGTCTCACTCTCACTTCGCTGGAACCAACTGTCGTCCTCGGCATCATAACCCTGCTTCTCGTATGGATTTACGGGCGCCGCACGCTTCGCGCACTCGACGCACAACGCAAAGCCGACGAACGCTCAACTATTCTCTCCCCCAACCCGGTGCCTCGCACCGCACGATTCGTCATCGCCCTAACCGGGGGGCTGTGGGCCGCACTCATCGTCTTTCGTGACGCGCAACTGGTATACATGCAGGCCCGTACTTTTGTTCCCGTTGGTGCCACCGCATTTTCTACCGCCACGTTCCTCAACGTGCTGGGCTACGTCCTCGGTCTAGCCCTCGTTGTCGTCGCCACCGTTTCAGTGATGAAACTGTGTCAGTCAAATCCTCGGTGGACGCCTCCGATCCTCAGTGTTCTCCTCATTCTCATCTCGCTAACGCACATCTTCCTCATCATTCGACTCCTCCACGCAATCCGCGTCATTTACCTCTCGGTTGGTGCTACACGAGTGATGTCGTGGCTCATTAATCACGAAGTGTGGCTCACCGTCCTCGCCCTCATCATTACCGTCATCGTTGCCGGTGCCATGTGGGCCAAAGGCAGAACCCGGACCATCACGGGGACAAACCCGGCGATTCAGCGTCTCGAAAGGGCTAAAGCGCGCTCAATGACCCGCCGGTCCTATCTTGGACTGGCAACCTACGGAACCTCCATTGCGCTACTCACGGTCGGGATCAAATATGCGTCACAGGAAGTTCAGCTGTCGGAACCCGAACCTTATGAAGTCGAAAATGATGCCGCCGTCATTCCCCTCGAACTGCTCAATGACGGCCACCTGCACCGCTTCGTGTACGACACATCCAGCGGCGTCCAGGTGCGGTGGATCGTCATCCAAAAAGCAGGCTCGTCCTACGGAGTTGGTCTTGACGCCTGCGAAATCTGCGGCCCATCGGGATATTACGAAAAGGACGGCCAAGTCATTTGCAAACTATGTTCGGTGGCGATGAACATTGCCACGATCGGATTTAAGGGCGGGTGCAATCCTATTCCCATTGATTACGAAGTCGGGAACGCTGTTTTGTCAATCCCACTGACCGTCCTAGAGGAAAGCGCAACTGTCTTTGCCTAACGTTTTTGTTCTCACCAGTGAAGAATCGGAAAGTGAAAATCGATGTTTTGGAGAATGCTGAAGGGAGCATTGCTCAGAGGACGTGGGCGCCGTCTAATGATCGTCCTCACCGTCGCTCTCGGCGCCTCGGTTGCCACATCGATGCTGTCGGTTATGTTCGACGTGGGCGACAAAGTCAATCAAGAGCTCAAAGCCTACGGTGCCAATATTATCGTCCGCCCCAAAGGGGCAGCGGTCGTGCAGGATCTCTACCACTTCAAAGAGGCGCAGGAACAACAGGCGTACCTCAAAGAGGATGAACTGCGCAATATTAAGACGATTTTTTGGACGTACAACATCATCGACTTCACTCCCCTGCTGACAGCCCACGCCACCATTAATGACGAGGCCGAGGAAACCCAAATCGTCGGAACCTGGTTCAATCACGAGATGGAGGTTCCCGGCCAAGACCTCATTACCACTGGCTTAGCCAACCTGCGAGGCTGGTGGAAGATGGATGGCGAATGGCCCACTGAAGCAGACACTGACGGCATCGTGATCGGCCAGGCGTTGGCTAACAAAGAGAATCTCTCCGTTGGAGACACACTCACCGTCACAGCAGACTCGCAACACACGGATCTGACGGTGCGTGGTATCGTCACCAGTGGCGGGGACGAAGACGACCAAATCTTCGCTCATCTTGCGGTAGCGCAGGATCTCATCGGCCGCCCCGGAGCCGTGGGACAGATTGAAGTCTCCGCCCTCACCACTCCCGACAACGAGCTGGCTCGCAAAGCTGCGAAGAACCCCAATAGTCTGTCAATTACCGAGCGCGAACTGTGGTACTGCACCGCCTACGTGTCCTCAATTTCCTACCAGATCGAAGAAGCCATGACTGACGCGGTCGCTCGACCGGTGCGGCAGGTCTCCGAATCCGAAGGCACGATCTTGGAGAAGACACAGTTACTCATGGTTCTCGTCACCGTATTGTCCATGGCAGGGTCGGCGCTCGCAATCGCTAACCTCGTAACCGCGAACGTCATGGAACGCTCGAGAGAAATCGGCCTGCTCAAAGCGGTGGGAGGACGTGACGCCTCAGTTGTCGGTCTTATCCTGACCGAAATCATCATTATTGGCTTCGTCGGCGGAGTGGTCGGATACGTAGCCGGAATCGGTTTAGCACAACTCATCGGACAGATGGTATTCTCGTCGGCGATCAATATTGTTCCCGCCGTAGCCGGCATTGTCACCGCACTGGTGATTCTCGTCGTTATTCTCGGCTCTATTCCCGCTATTCGATTCCTTTTGCGGCTTCGCCCGGCAGAAGTACTCCACGGACGGTAAGGCCATGAGTAAACGCACGATGTTTGTACGGATGGTGCTGTCGTCCATCCTTCGACGGCGTTCCCGCGTCCTCATCGCTATGCTCGCCGTCGCGATTGGGGCAACGACACTCTCTTCGCTCGCCATGATTGCCATCGACGTGCCGCGCCAAATGGCTCGTGAAATACGTTCCTACGGCGCTAACGTCGTGGTCCTGCCAAACGGCGAAGACGCTGGCTTCGCCCCCAGTATCCTCACCTCCATTCAAAATGATATTCCCGCGAACGAACTTGTTGGCGCCGTTGGTCTGGACTACGAGCCCGTCACTATCAATGACCTTCCCTACGTGGCTGTAGGCACCGACCTCAACGCTGCCAAAACGATCAATCCCTACTGGTACGTGGACGGCGAGTGGCCATCCCAGCCACATCATGCCCTCATTGGTCGTGAAATCGCTCAGGCTACAGATGTGACTGTGGGAGATAAGCTGACGCTCAACCAACTGGTGGAAACCGGAGCACAAACCCCCGGCACTACGCCGGGAGAAGCGCCATCGCCCAGCGCCTTAGAGCCTACGGACGAGATGGGAGGAGCTGCTCCTGGACAAGTAACCAATGAGGCGGGTAAACCAATTGCTCCAGCCGACAAGACTGTCACGGATGCTGCCCCCGGGGCTGGAACCGACGTGCGATCACTGGCCATTACCGTCTCGGGAGTGCTCGAAACCGGAGGCTCAGAAGACGGGTTTGTCTACCTCTCCTCCGATGACCTCGTTGAGCTAACTGGACGCGAACACATGCTGACAGTCGCCGAACTATCTATTGCCGCCAATGAGTCCGCTCTGGATTCCATTGCCACGCGGCTATCGGCCACATACCCAGAGATCAAAGCGGCCCCGGTCGCTCGGTTAGCTCATTCGGACGCAAATGTGCTTGACCTCCTGCGCTCACTCATGATCATCATTACCCTCATTGTGCTCGCACTCATCATGATCGGAGTTTCAACCACCATGATGGCGGTCGTCACCGAACGACGAAATGAGATTGGTCTACGCAAAGCACTCGGTGCTGGAAACCGATCAATCGTCGGAGAGTTCCTCGGTGAAGCGGTTGTCCTCGGACTCATCGGCGGCGTGCTTGGAGCCATTATGGGATACGGCCTCGCACAGGTGATTTCGTTCAATGTCTTCCACCGAACGGTCGTATTCCAGCCGCTCGTATTCATCGCGACCATCCTCGTCTCAGTCGCAATTTCAACCCTGGCCAGCCTCATCCCCGTGCGCCGCGCCGTCGATGTCGATCCCGCTCTCGTATTGCGTGGAGAATAAGGAAGTGACGATGACCAATTCACCGCTTATTGAACTGTCGGACGTTTCTAAGATTTACGGCGAACTCCACGCCCTCGACCACGTTGATTTATCAGTGCCGCGCGGCGAATGGCTTTCCATTGTCGGCCCGTCCGGGTCAGGGAAGACCACGATGATGAATATTATCGGATGTATGGACCGGCCCAGCACCGGCACTGTCACGCTTGATGGGCGCGATATTTCTCGCCTCACTGCCTACGACCTCACCCAGGTTCGACGCGAAACTATTGGACTCGTGTTTCAGCAGTTCCACCTCATCGGGCATCTCACCGCAGTTGAAAACGTCATGGTTAGTCAGTACTACCATTCGGTTCCCGACGAAAAAGAAGCGCTCGAAGCGCTCGACCGGGTTGGGCTAGCCGACCGCGCCTCGCATCTGCCCCACCAGCTTTCCGGCGGTGAGCAACAGCGGGTATGTGTGGCCCGCGCCCTGATCAACTACCCGAAAGTCGTTCTCGCGGACGAACCGACCGGTAACCTTGATGAAACGAATGAGCACATCGTCCTCGATATTTTCGAACAGCTCCACACTGATGGCACGACGTTGATTGTTGTCACCCACGATGCCACCGTGGCCAGTAAAGCGCAGCGGGCGGTGCGCCTCGACCACGGCCGCGTGGTCAGTGAGACATATCAGGATGTACGCGAACGGACGGATGATGAATAGAGCCGCAGCACGCCGTCGGGCGCAGATTGCTGGAATCGGATTGACCGGAGCACTTCTGCTATCCGCGTGTTCTCCTCCGCAACTGATCGACACCTCGATCCCCATGCAGGACGGTCAATACACCGGTCAGTCAAATCCCGATGAGCAGGGAGCTGTCGGAACCGTCACCATTACCGTTGAGAACGGTCGAATCACCTCGACATCCTATGAAACTATCGCCGCTGACGGGCACGTCAAAGACGAAGATTATGGGAAAACGAGTACGGGCGAAATCGGCAATAGCGCCTACTATGAGCGCGCACAAGCCGCAGTGCGATCCTATGAACAGTATTCGCAGCAACTCGTCGACAAACAGGACCCGATGTCGGTTGATATCATCTCCGGAGCAACCGTCGCCCATTCCCAATTCCTCCAGGCGGCAGTGCGTGCAGTACTCGCCGCCCAAGGCGTTGAGGACGACGGGTCCGCCGACTCCATCAACATGCCGAGTCTCGACCTCGACGAAAGCGACTATTAATGACCGATGGCGGCAAAGCCAGGCTACGCGATTCGGACCTTGATTTTCGCACGGCTTTCCCCGCCATGGGAACAGTCATTGACGTTCGTGGAATCGGAGAGCCACCGGATCATTTGGCCGATGCGCTTGCCGAGCACGCCCTCGCCCGCGAGCGAGCCTGGTCAACGTTTGACCCGACCTCACAGATATCGAAACTCAATCAATCGGCCGGCTCCGGTCGGTGGGTTGAAGTCAGCGATGAAACCGCTGCTTTTCTTCACGAGTGCATCGAATTCGTCCAGGCGAGCAACGGAGCCTTCTCATTGACTATTGGCGCGCTGAGCAAACTGTGGGATGTGCGCGGGTGGTTACAAGCCTTGGCCCTGGGACATTCCCCTCGGTTTCCCTCAATCAGCGAGATTGAAAAAGCACGGCAAACGGCTCGTCCAGACGCGCTCGAGTGGAATACCAACGGAGAGTTTCGGCTGGCGCAGGGCGCTTCACTTGACCTGGGTGGGGTCGCAAAAGGCCGGGTAGCCGATGAGTTACTGGACATCGCCACTCAGTGCGGACTCGTATCGGCGCTCGTATCAGTCGGACGTTCATCGATCGCCGCACGAGGAGAACATTCCAAAGGCATACCATGGCGTGCGGGAATTCGCTCATTGGACGATAGTCCGCTCAATATTCTCGGATCAATCGACCTTGCTGACGAATCACTTGCGACCTCCGGTGATTATCTGCAGCGACTCCCCGATCTCGTTGACGGCATGATCATCCACCACGTCATTGACCCGCGTACCGGCTTCCCCGCGCAATCGGGGGTACGACAGGCGACTGTAGTGACTACGGATGGAGCGCTCGCAGAAGTGGCCGCGACAACTCTCCTGGTGATGGGAGAACTACCAGCTCACGCATCGAGCGGCTACCAGTGGTTAGCTGTACGCGACGCGGGCTACGAAACGAGTGAAGGGCTTGCCTGGAACCGGCCGACCAATCCCGCGTAGCTTCAGTGAACAAGGGACGGCGATTAATGCGGCTCGTAGGGAGCAACCACCATTTCGACGCGCTGGAGATCCTTTACTTCGGAGTACCCCGTTGTTGCCATCGTCCGACGCAATGACCCCATGTAATTGACTGTGCCATCCGCACGCGAGGATGGGCCAAGCAGAATCTCACTCAAAGATCCAACGGTTCCTACGCTCACCCGGTGACCGCGGGGAACCTCCGGGTGATGAGCTTCCGACCCCCAGTGCCAGCCTGCCCCCGGTGCCTCCGTTGCGCGCGCGAGGGCGGCTCCGAGCATAACCGCATCTGCGCCACACCCGATTGCTTTCGCGAGGTCTCCAGAGCGGCCAATACCACCGTCGGCAATGACGTGAACATAGCGACCTCCCGATTCGTCAAGGTAATCACGTCGTGCGGCCGCCACGTCAGCAATCGCGGTTGCCATCGGCGCGTGAATTCCGAGGAGCTGTCGGGTTGAATGGGCTGCGCCGCCACCAAAGCCGACGAGGACTCCGGCGGCCCCCGTGCGCATGAGATGTAATGCGGCGGTGTAGGTCGCGACTCCTCCGACGATGACGGGCACATCGAGTTCGTAAATGAACCGTTTGAGATTGAGTGGTTGGGTGCGGGTCGACACGTGTTCGGCAGACACGGTCGTCCCCCGAATGACGAAAAGATCGACTCCCGCGTCAACAACGTCTCGCCAATACTTTTGTGTCCGCTGAGGAGAAAGCTTCCCGGCGACAACGACACCAGCTTCCCGAATTTGCGCCAGCCGATGTCCGATCAGCTCCGGTTTGATGGGCTCGGCATAAATCTCTTGTAACCGTTTATTCGAAGCATTGTCAGGAAGACTGCGAATCTCCTCGTAAATCGGCGCGGGATCGTCATACCTCGTCCACAGACCTTCGAGGTCAAGTACGCCTATCCCACCGAGCTTCCCCAGTTGGATCACTGTTTCCGGGCTCATCGCCGAATCCATCGGCGCTCCAAGAATCGGCATTTCTACATGGTAAGCGTCGATCTGCCAGCTCACGTTCAAATCTTTCGGATCGCGCGTGCGCCGCGCTGGCACCACGGCAACATCATCGAGGGAATAGGCTCTCCGCCCGCGCTTTCCGCGTCCAATCTCAATTTCTTGACTCACTCTCCTATCGTAGAGCCCAGGCCAGGTGATTGGGCGATGAAACCGAGAAGAACATGTCGGACGGGACGATTACAATAAACCACATGGTTATGCCATTGATTATCACTATTTTTCTCAGTGCGATCCTGGCCGTAGCGGGGATTTCAAAACTCACCTCACTCGATCATGTGCTTTCTGCCCTCGCTCAGTTCAAGCTCCCCGACTTCCTCCGCAATCGTGCAGTTGCGATCGCGATCTCGGGAGTGGAGATTGTTCTAGCTACCGTCCTGCTCATCTCACGGGCCCAGGTTCTCAGCTACGCCCTCATCGCTACGGCTCTCGTCTTTACCGCCTATTTCATTGCGGTATTCCGCGTCATACGTGACAGCGACGGTGCCCAATGCGGATGCTTTGGCAAACTGTCGACCATGCCGATCGGCCCGCTCATGCTGATACGTAATGGTATCTACGTGGCAACCGCTATCTTCGGAGTCATTCTGGTCGGAAACACAGACACCTCCGCCGTACTGACGTTTCTCACTCTCTCGACGTCCCAGTGGTTCGCGTTGCTCGGGGCTGTTCTCGTCATTGCGGGCGCGGTGCTGACGCTTGCTCCGGCTCTGACCGGAGCTTCAGAGCCGGAAACCACCGATGATGAACTAGGTGATTACCTTGAAGTCCCGATCCCCTATGGTGAGCTCGAAACTGAAGATGGTGAATCGGTTGCCTTACGCGATCTTCCGAGGCAAAAACCCCAGTTGCTCATTTTTTCTCTGCCGGACTGTATTTCTTGCCTAGTCGTTCTCAGTGAAATCGAAGAGTGGATTGAACGCTTCACGGGTGTTGTGGAGATCAAAGTGGTATTCCTCAAACCAGCGGATATTGCCTTCCAGCACTACCCGAACTTCAAAAATCAAGGGATCGTCCTATTTGACACCAAACACCAGGTTTTCAGATTGCTACGGATGAGGAAGGTTCCCTCTGCGGTGTTGTTTGGAACTAACGGGCTGATCTCGGGCGGGCCCGCCACCGGCGATGAAGCCGTAAAGGAATTTATTGATGATGTGACCGCTGAATTAGAGGAAGCAGGATTGCTCTGATATGAGTTGGACTGATCAACGCTCACCCTCGTGGGTAACCGGCCCCCTGGCCGGTTTCGATACCGAAACTACCGGAGTTGATCCGCGACATGCGCGACTCGTTACTGCCGCTCTTGTCATCCGGGACGGAAAGGATACAACCCGTACCTGGCTGGCCGATCCCGGTCAGGAGATTCCCGCCGCAGCCACTCGAATTCACGGTATTTCAACCGAATATGCCCGAGAACACGGCCGTCCCGCAGCCGATGTGCTCAGTGAGTTAGCTGATGAACTTCACCGGGTACTCAAAGCGAGAACACCCATTGTCGCATTCAATGCACCGTACGATCTCGAGATCGTCGAGCGCGAGCTTCGCCGGCACGGGCTCCCGACCTTGAGCGATCGACTCGGTGACATACGCCCGGTCATTGACCCGCTGGTTCTCGATCGTGGACTCGTCAAAAAGCGCCGCGGGAAGCGACGCCTCAGTAATCTGCTCTACGCGTATGGACTCTCGCTCGAGAGGAGTTTTCACACCGCTGAGGTCGATGTGCAAGCGACCCTCGATCTCGCTCAGGAAATGGCGCGAAGGCACCCGTCTATCGCGTCAATGTCGCTCGGTGAACTTCACGCTTTCCAACAGGATGCCCACCGTGCCTGGGCTAAGAACTTTGCGGACTTTTTATCCCGACGAAGAGGCGAACCCGTCTCTATCTGCGAGCAGTGGCCGTTACCTGACCTAGACGGGTAAGCGTTCGCTAATAGTGGCTGATGACCGGTGTTCCGACGCTAGCCCAGTCGTAGATTGCTTTCATCGGCCCAACAGGCATATTGACGCAGCCGTGGGAACCGCTCGGACCGCTCCACCCAAACGATGACCGCCACGGAGCACCGTGCAACGCGTAGTCGCCGTGGAAGTACAGAATCCACGGCACATTGTCGACCCGGTAGCGGGAGCCGTCTGGGTTGTACCCGCTCATTGTTTGGCTTGCGACCTTCAGCCACACTTTGAAAGACCCGGTAACGGTCGGAGTTGTCGGAGCTCCGGGCACCATGGACACGGGGCCGTGCACCGGTGTTGCTCCTTCGTAGGCAGTGACGGTGTTGTTGCCGAGATTGATATCGATCCATCGTTCTCCCGGTGCGGCAGAGTACGCGAGATTCTCGGCCCCATCAGCAATGTATCGGTTCTCGAAAGTCTGTTCGATCTTGTCGTATTCGAATGTTCCCGAGTAAGAACTTCCGTCCTTGACCGCGGCTAATACGCCCTCGGCAACCGACTCGGCATTGTTCACTAGCCAGCCGGGTGACCCGGCTGACACGGTCGAAATGACGTCGCCACGCGAGTTGACGTTTCTCACGCCTGGAACGGGATCGTCATTTGTCGAGGCTCCGAGATTAATCACCCACGAGATGACATTGTCGTCAACAATTGAGACGTCTCCGAGAGAATCAGCGGACTTGTCTAAGGTGATCCAGTTTGCTTTGTCCGCAGCAGAGGGCGAATAGGTGTTGGATCCGGTGTGGATCTGGATATCGAGATTGACAATGCCATTGGCATCGTCGGCTACAGCTTGTGCTTCGTCAGTCGAGATAGCCGGAACGATCTCAGTTTTTTCCAGTTCAGCGTGCTGATTGGTCAATGATTGAGCGGCCTCATCTGCGAGGGACCGGAGCACAGATAGGTCAACCCCGTGGCCAACTTGCGCCTCGGAAACGACGAATTCGTTTCCGTCCTCATTGAGTGAGACATCGGCGCTGACTGGCGCGGTTCCAACTTTTTCCGTGAATTCTTCGGTGTATTTTTGGAGTGTTGCCGCGTTGATTGAATGGACGACAGCAACGTCCCGTTTGGTGAATAGTCCCTGTATCCGCGACCAGACGGATGAATTCTGAGCGAAGGCCTCCGAGGCTGTAGCCTGCGCATCAACCGAGACTCCCAATTGCCCCAGTGATGCCTCGCGAGTAACGCCATCAACCTCAAGTGTCACTGTGGTGTCGTCAGCCCGAGTGACGATCTCATCGACGACTTCCTGTTCGGTCATCCGAGCAATTGACTGACCCGCAACGCTAACACCGAGGAGCCCACGATTCGAAAAGTACGTGGCATATCCCGCTGTTGCGCTACCGAGAATAAGCAAAACAGCGACAATGCTCGCCAGTAGTACCTTTGAACGAGCAGAAATCCTCTCAATCATTTACCCGATGGTAGCAAAGTTCCCGCGGGAACGGCTGGCATAGCCGCTGAAATTGACCGTGATTCCAGCACTTTATGGCCGGATTCACGATCAGTGGTTGGCACTGGAGTGATAGTTCGGGGCTTCAACCGTCATCGACACATCGTGCGGATGTGATTCTTTGAGTCCCGCACTGGTAATGCGAATGAAACGACCGTTCTTCTTCAAATCGGCAATCGTTGATGCCCCCAAGTAGAACATCGACTGGTGGAGCCCGCCGATCATCTGGTACATAACTGCTGCCAGGGACCCCGAATAGGGCACCTGCCCCTCGATTCCCTCCGGGACGATCTTGTCGTCCGACACGACGTCCGCTTGGAAATAGCGATCTTTCGAGTACGACTTGCGTCCGCGTGAGCTCATTGCCCCGAGCGAACCCATGCCGCGATAGCGCTTATACTGCTTGCCGTTGGTAAACACGAGCTCACCGGGTGATTCTTCGCATCCCGCGAGAAGCGAACCCACCATGACGGTATTCGCCCCTGCGACCAGAGCCTTCGCGATATCTCCCGAATACTGTAGACCTCCGTCAGCAATGAGTGGTACACCGGCAGCACGACACGCTTGCGAGGCGAGATGGATAGCGGTGACTTGCGGTACTCCTACCCCCGCGACGACTCGCGTCGTGCAAATGGATCCCGGGCCCACTCCTACCTTAACCGCGTCAACGCCCGCATCGATAAGCGCCTGGGCACCCTCAGTTGTCGCCACGTTACCGCCCACGATCTCGATTCCGTCGAATTCGGGCTCCGACTTAAGACGTGAAATCATCTCGAGAGCGAGTTTCGCTCCCCCATTGGCCGTATCGACGACGAGAACGTCGACTCCGGCCTCCGCAAGCGCCTGTGCCCGCTCCCATGAGTCTCCCCAGTAACCGATGGCCGCGCCCACGAGTAAACGCCCGTCGGCGTCCTTCGTCGCATTGGGATACTGTTCGGTCTTAACAAAGTCCTTCACGGTGATCAGACCCGCGAGACAACCGTCTTCGTCGACAATCGGAAGTTTCTCAATACGATGTTTGGCCAGCAGTGACTTCGCTTCCTCTCGCGAGATACCGACATGTCCGGTGATCAGTGGCATTGGTGTCATACAGTCGACGACACGTCTGGTTGGCCATTCGTGCGCCGGGACAAAACGCAAATCCCGATTGGTGATGATACCGAGGAGTGTGTTGTTCTCATCAACGACCGGCAACCCGGACACCCGGTAGTGACCGCATAGCTCGTCGAGCTCTTCGATAGTGGCCGACGCATGGATGGTGACGGGGTCGCTGACCATGCCAGATTCAGAGCGCTTAACCTGGCGGGCTTGTTGCGCTTGTTCTTCGATCGACAAGTTTCGGTGAAGGATTCCGATTCCGCCTTGGCGTGCCATGGCAATAGCCATACGCGCTTCGGTCACGGTGTCCATGGCAGCTGAAATCATGGGGATTTTCAAGGTAATGTTCCGCGTCAACTGCGCGGACGTATCAACTGCGGACGGGACAACGTCTGTCAGCTCGGGAAGGAGGAGAACGTCATCGTAGGTTAGTCCGGTCAAGGCAAACGCATCAGGATTAAACTCAGTCACGCTCGAAGTCTATCGCAGGGTGGACATTTCCACGGTACCGGCCCACCACGAATGAGCTCGACAGAGTAGACAGATATTCCCACCGGCACAAATGCCGGTGGGAATATCTGTTATTCGTTCAGGTTCACACTACCTGCCGCTAGGCACGGTTACTTAATCGAGTCATTGCAGTGCTGAACAATGCGGTCCAACGCTTCTTGTCCGGAGATATCTCCCTTGACCGCGAGTGCCATCTGCTGATTGAAGTAGGTCTCGAGGGTTTGGGTGAACAGAATCGGACGAATGTTCTCGGCGGTAGCCATCGATTCGGCAGCGAGCTCCATCGTCTTCTTCTCAAATGGGTCCTCGATGTCGGAGAGGAAGGATTCGGGATTCGCGTTCCCTTCCTTCGTGCCCGGCATAAAGCCCTTGGCGATCTTGACGAACTCAACCTGATTTTCGTTGTTTGTCACGAACTCGGCAAACGCCATGGCCGCTTCCGGGGCGGATGCGTTGGCCGATACCGAAATCCCCTGGAGTAGCAGAGGCGGTGTTCCCCATGACTTCGTGACCGCGAGATTCTCGTAGATCGTTGGCGCGTCCTCGCGGAGCTGAATGGCTGTTGACCCCGTCCCCGACGTGTAAGCCGTCTTTTGAGAGGGGAACAGTGGTGCCTTCGCTTCACCAGATCCAGTCAGCGCTTCGGGGACCATTGCACCCTTGGCGTATAGCTCGGCGTATCGGTCAACGACGGCTGCGGCCTCAGGAGTATTAAAGACGAACTCACCGTCCTTATACAGTTCCACTCCGGCATTGACGAAAGTCTGGAATGTCGGCATCGAGTCGACGAGTTTCGCGGATGCTCCGTTTTCCACCATTGTCAAGGCAGCGGCCTCATACTCTTGATCGCTCATCGGCAGATGTGAGGTATCGACACCACCTTCTTCGAGCAGTTTCGTGTTCCAGAAGTTCACTGTCGTCCCGAGATACCACGGGAATCCGAACGATCCGGCAGGGTCTTCGTACGTGTAGCCCTTAATGCCGCCGGGCACGTACACGTCGATAATCTCCGGGTGCGCCTGCGCAATATCGACGAGGAGGCCGGATTGTGCGAGCGTCATCGCGAACTCCGGCGGAATATTGATGACATCGGGAAGTGTTCCTGAGTTTGCCTGCTGGAGAATCTTCTCTTCGTAGCCGTCGCCGGGCTGGTCGATCCACTCGATTGTGACATCCGGGTTAGCCTTTTCGAACTCGGAGATCAGGTTTTCAAAATAGGCCGTGAAGCGTTCGTTTTTCAGCGACCACGTCTGGAACTTCACCGTCCCCGAGAGCTTACCGTCTGTGTCAATGGGCTTTTGTTCGCCCGAGCTCCCGGTACCACCTGTGCACGCGGCCAGTCCAAAACTAGCGCCGAGCACCGTTGTTCCGAGGATAAGGGCTTCGCGTCGTGTGACTGTCATGTTCTCACTCCTATTCGTGAATCTGTATTAGCGGCACCTGGCGGGCAAGTTCTGCGAAGTTCGCCGGGTTGCCCACCGGCCAGAGCGTGTGGGAAAACGCCAGGAGCGGCGGCCCCAATCGAGTGAGGAGTTCGTCGTCATCAATGGCATCTGGCACGTCACACCAGATACTAAAAACAGCGCCGAGTTGTCCGTCGAGACGGACTCTTTCGTGTTTTCCGGGATAGACATCTGGGTCGAAGTCGCGCAGAACGGATTCGCCGGTCGGATAGGTGTTCGGCTCGTCGCGAAGAACAAAATAGAGCGGTTCAGAGTCCCAGTTGACCATCGGATACCCGAGTCGAGCAAGATTACCGGCGGTTTCCATATGCTCACCCCACCGCGTCCAGTAGTGGATGATGAGGTCGTCATCCGGGTCGACGCGTCGCTCTCCTCGAACTCCGTCATTCCAGATGAATGTCTGGATTCCGCGTTCGCGTAAGCGCCGATTCATCCGGTTGAGGAAATCGATCCACAGGTCGTGTTCTGCGTGCCCGGGGCCGAGCACGCGTTCGGCCTCAGCTTTGAGGACGGGGACACCGTGGCGGAAGTCAAGGTATTCATCGCCTCCGATAGTGACGTATGGGGTATCGAAGAGGTCGATGATTTCGTCCAGAATATCCGTAATGAATTCCACGGCTTTCGGGTTCGTGATGTCCAGAGCACCGCGGACCGGACCATTTTCGTCATGGAGTTGCGCCCATCGGTTTGACTCCAGAATCGCTTCGAGGTGACCGGGCATGTCAAAAGAGGGAATGACCGTAATACCGCGCTCATTCGCATAGGTGATGAGTGAGCGCACGTCCTCAAAACTCAAATGCTCAGCCGAACTGATTTCCGGATGCACTCGAGATTCGAGACGATACCCCTCATTTTCCGACAGATGGAGGTTGAGAACGTTGAGCCGTCCTCGCTCCATCATGTCGATGATTTGGCGGAGCACGGACACCGGCATAAACCGGCGTCCGGCATCGACATGGAGACCACGCCAGCCGACACGCGGCTCGTGGTGGCCGGTGGTGACAGTAGCACCGGCCACCAGCTCGCGCTCGACCTGAATCTCTCCCGCCCGTCGGCCGTACGGATGGGGAGCTCGCACAATGTACGAATCACCATTTTTCTCGACCTCGTACGCCCACTGCTCCGTAGCGGTAAACGGGAGGTCAACTGACCGCGGGATCATTTCGAATTCGCCTTCTCGGACGGAGATTCGATGATCGGGAGAGTCGTGGTCGATGGCAGTCATTCAGGTAGTTATCCTTTCACGCCGCCTTCTTCAACGCCCTTGAAGAAGTACTTCTGCATAGATGCGAACAAAATGATGATGGGCACGAGGGCGATAATCGTGCCGGCTGCAACGACGCGCGGGTTCGAACCGAAGTTCGAATGCAGGTACTGCATACCCACGGTTAGCGTGTATTTGGCTGGATCGGAGAGCACGACAAGAGGCCAGAGGAAGTCATCCCACGCTCCAATGAAGGAGAACAGGGCAACAACCGAGGCCATGCCGCGCACGTTTGGCCACACGATGTGTCGGATGCGCTGCCAGGTGGTTGCACCATCAATAGCTGCGGCGTCGAGCACTTCTTGCGGAATGTTTCGACACACGACCGCCATGAGGAGCACGTTCATCGCCCCGATTGCACCGGGGAGGAATACGCCCCACAGCGTGTTTGCCAAGCCAAGAGCCTTGATGGTGAGGAACTGGCTGGTCAGCGTCACTTCTCCGGGCAGGAGCATGGTCGAGAGGAAGATCGCCATGACCACCCATTTGCCGCGGAACTTCATACAACCGAGGGCGTATCCGCCCGCGGTGGCAAGAAGCGTATTTGAAATGACTGACCCCACCGCTACGAGAAGTGAATGCCACGCGTATCTGACGACCGGCACCGTGTGGGTGACCGTCGCATAGTGTTTGAGCGTAGGCTCGCGCGGAATGAGGTTCGGCGGGAAGGAGTAG
Source organism: Actinomycetaceae bacterium (assembly GCA_030537615.1). Classification (GTDB taxonomy): domain Bacteria; phylum Actinomycetota; class Actinomycetes; order Actinomycetales; family Actinomycetaceae; genus Gleimia. Next base: position 40,209 of record JAUNVP010000015.1, read on the forward strand.
ATATCTTCCGCTGCTCCCTTGAGTGAGGTCGATAGCTCCCACAGGAATGGGAGTACCGCGATAAGGAGCACGATCGTCAAAATGACGTAACGGATCACCAGACCCCACGGGGTTGGTTTGAAGATATTTGATTCTCCCTTGCGCCGCCACGGCCGCTCTTTGGGAACGTCAACGTGGCGCGGCTTCTGATGAGCCGGGGCAACATTCGTCGTCACTGTGTCCTCCCTGTCACGTCACTGTCGGCTGCCATAGCGGTTGGGAGGCCGACGTCTGCTCCCGAATCTGGATGATTCCCGGCCTCAACCCTGGCGAGCGCTTCCTTCGCACGCTTGCGTGCTGCTCGATGCTCGCGGAAGGTCTTAATTTCCGAACCGTAGTTGAGGAAACCCACGAGGCTGAGCGGACCGATCGTCAGGAAGAACAGGACGACCGAAATCGCGGAGGCGTAACCGAGGCGGCCTCCGAGACCCGAACCGACCTGCTGGACCATCATGACGATGGACTGTGCCTGTCCGCCGGGCCCTCCGGTGCCGTTGGACAGAACGTAGATCTCCGAGAAGATTCTCATGGCCGACACCGAGATGAGTGCGGCAATGAGGACCATCGCGCCTCGGACACCGGGCACCGTGATTGACCAGAAACGGCGCCAGCCGTTGGCACCGTCGATGGCGGCTGCTTCATGCAGGTCCTTCGTAACGTTGCCGAGGGCAGCGAGGTACACGACCATGTAGTAGCCGAGACCTTTCCACACGGTAAGGAGAATCGCCGTAGCGATGAGCCACCAGCGGTCGACGAGGAAGTTGACCGGCTGATCGATCAATCCGAATGCCTCAAGGGACTGATTGATGACGCCTCTCGAGTCAAAAATCCACGCCCAGATAATGCCGACGACAACAACCGATGCGACAACCGGGAAGTAGTATGCCGTGCGGAATGCTGAGATTCCGGGGATTTTCTTCTCGACCAGGAGGGCGAGGACGAGAGGTAGCAGGGTGAGTAACGGTACGCACACCACGACGTAAATGAGGCACGTCGTAATGGCATAGATGAACTGGGGATCCGCAAACAAGGTGCGGAAGTTTTCCAGTCCGACGAATTTTGCTGCCCGCAGAGGCCGCGCGTCAGTGAACGCGAGGATGACCGTATTGAGGAAAGGCCACAGGGAGAATACGAGCACCCAGGTCACTGGCACCGACAGCAAAATGTACGGCGTATACCAACGATGCGACTTCATTGTATTTCAGTCCCTCGACAGACGGCCTAGTCCAGCGCCTTGTTGCAGTAGTCCACCGCAGCGTCGAGCGCTTCCTTGACCGTAGCCTTGCCTTGCATGGCCAATGCGACCTGTCCTTGGAAGAACTTGTTCATGTCGTCGTTGAACTGGATGTACTCGGTGCCCTTGGCCCGGTCCATCTGCGAAGCGGCGATCTTCACAGCCTCGGCGAGAAGTGGATCTTCAATGCCTTCAACAATGGCTTCCGGATTCTCATTAGCGGCCTTGGTGCCGGGGAGGAATCCGCGAGCAAGCTTGACGAATTCGACCTGGTTGTCGTTATTCGTGGCGAACTTGGCGAATTCGAGCGCAAGCGCCGGGTTCTTCGAGTCCTGCGAAACAGAAATGCCCTGCACGAACAGCGGCGGAGTCATGAATCGCGGTGAAGGCTCAACGTCGTCAAGCATTGACGGTGCATCATCGCTCAGCTGGGTGACGAATGAAGGGGTTGCCGTGGTGTAGGCAACCTTCCCCTGCGTGAACATTGCGGCGTTGCCCGCGTAGTCACCATTCAGGGTTTCGGCCGGCATCGCACCCGCCTGGTACAGATCGACGAATTCCTGGAGAATCTTTTCAGCTTCAGGGGTGTTGAAGGCGAACTTGCCGTCCTTCATCAGATCGATGCCATTTTCGGTGAAATCAGCAGTCGTCGGGAGGCTCGATGCCATGTGAACCTTGCCGCCAGATTTCTCCGCTACCTCCTTAGCCTTGGCAATCCACTCTTCGTGGCTCGTCGGTGGAGCATCAACGCCGTATTCCTTCAGCTCGGTCATATTCCACCAGTCGAGGTCGGTGCCCAGATACCACGGGTAGGCCCACGTTCCGTCAAGATCGTCGAAGGTGTAACCTTCAAGGCCACCGGCAACATACGTGTTTTCCAGCTCAGGATCGGCCTTCTTCAGGTCGACCAGTTTACCTGCCTGGGCAAGTTGGTAGGCAAAAGTATCCGGGAGATTAACCACATCGGGTAACTCGTTTGAGTTCGCTTGCTGGAGCACTTTTTGCTCGTAGCCTTCACCCGGTTGGTCAATCCAGTTAATCTTCGTGCCGGGATACTTCTCCTCGAAGTCCTTGACCAATTGCTCGAAATACGGTGAGAACTTTTCGTTCTTGAGCGACCAGGTTTGGAAGGTGATTTCTCCTTCGATGGTGCCATCGGTATCGATCGGCTGATCGCTACTGCTCGGGCCTCCGCCCGTGCAACCGGCAAGTGCGAGAGCAGTTGTTGCTGCTAACGCGGCAAATATACGTGTTTTCCGCATTGATTTCTCCTTTGAAAACGGGTTGTACTTTGAGGTTTAATCTCGAGTGGCGAGGTATGAGCCTCGCGGGTGGGATTCGTTCGTCCTCCCATCGGTGATATATGTCGTGGTATCCAGCTCGATAGCACGCACGTCGCCGGCGAGCGCGTGTTCTATCCACTGGTCGAAAACAGCGTGTTCTGCGCTCGTGTGCGAGCGAGTCCACGGGGATTGACCTACCTGGATTGCAGGTCGGTCAATCGGCGCGTAGCGGGTGTTCGCCCACTGACGCACGGAGTCTGTAAATGCTCGGCCGATCGGTTTGGGCTCGCCGTGAGAATCGATCAGGCCAAGGGTGTGTTCAAGAGCGGGGAAATCGACGAGTTCTCTCGATACGTCGTGAGAGCACCACCAGGTGATGCCGGACAGTCCGGGAGTGACGCCTCCACCGCGTTGCCCCATGAGAATGTCGATGGTGTCGGTGAGGAACTGCGGTGCTTTGTCAATGTCAACGTACGTTTCGGGGGCTCCTATTTCCTGAAGCCATACGCGCCGATTCGGATCGGGAGACCACGCGTAGGCAAGTTCGCACAGGTAGCGCGCGAACCAGGGCAGACACTCGGCCCCCCGGCCGAAGCGCGGGCCAACTCGGCCAAACACCCACGAGTGAACGGTGGTGAGATCGCCTTTGGTGGCTGCGCTGAGCGGGGTAAAGGGTTGAGAGTCCTCAAACCACACGTCATCATCGTGACTGTGAACATGAGTGCCGTCGGGCCAGCAGGTACGCGCTTCACCCAATAGCTCATCGAGCCACCGATCGGCTTGGGACTTAGTAATCTCGTCAAAGTCGGGATGCCGAGTGGCGGCGAACTGAACAAACTCATTTCCGAGTGTCAGTCCGGTGACCCCGTTGATCCCTCGCAGTGCAGTAGCGAGTTCTCGAACGAGGGTCCGTTCGGCTTCAACCACGTCAGGGTCGGTAAACAGATTGCGTCTGTGCCATGTCGAGACCCAACTGGGAAGAAAATCGAACGATGACAGGTGTCCTTGCAGAACGTCAACGCTCACGTCGAGGCCAGCATGTGTCGCTTCTTCAACGGTAGCGACAACGTCGGCGATTGCAGACGGTCGGATGAGGGAGCGGTTGGGTTGCAATAGAGGCCACAGGGGAAATATCCGCACGTGATCGGCTCCGATCTCGCGAATGGTCGCGAAATCGTCTCGGACTTTCGCCCGGTCGAAGTCAAGCCACGAGTGGAACCACCCGTCGCGCGGTGTGTAGTTGACGCCGAATCTCACGACGCTCAGTCCTCCATTCGCACGCGAAGCGTGACAATCTCGAAGGGGTTGAAATCAATCCGCCAGCCTCCTTCGCCGGCAGTAACACGGGCGCCGAGTTCACTGTCTCGGTACAGTAGATCAACGCCGCGGACTTCCTTTGCGCCGGGGAATGTGAGGAATGCGCGTCCTCTACCGCCCTCGGCTTCGTATGCGCGGATTATGACATCGCCACTGCGATCGGGGGCAAGTGCCACCGATTCAACAACCGCACCGTCCAGAGTCAATAGCGGCTCGATTTCTCCAGCGATTTCACGCGGCGGAATGTTGAGGGCATGGCCGGCGGCAACCGCGCTAAGAATCGACGCGTTCGGCACGAGGGCGAAGTTCCACTCGTGGCGCCCCTGATCCTGCTCCGGATCGGGGAACAGCGAGGCTCGAGCGAGCGACGCTCGCGCGACCGAGTAGGTTCCGCGGTCGGGGTAGGCATGGCGAGTAACATCCCACCCGTATGTCGCATCGTTAGCAATGGCACAGGCGTCAGAGGAATTCGCCAAGCGCAACCAGCGGTGCGTCGAAACCTCGAACTTGTACGCATCCCACGACGTGTTTTCATGGGTGGGGCGCGTGACGTACCCCATCTGGGTTTCGTACTGCGCGTGGTCGGTATGAATATCAATGGGGAACGCACACTTGAGGATCTTCTCTTTTTCGTGCCAGTCGAGATCAACGTGGAGGTCGAGCTGACGTGCGCCCGGTTTCAATGACCATGTGAGAGTTGCCGTCGATTTGCCAAAACGTGCGGTGAAAGAGGCCGTCCCTACGCCGTTGTCTTCCGCCACACCGTGGAACTCACGATCGTCAATCACCTGTAGCGAACCGCGATAGAACGGATCGAGATCCCACGCATCCCACATGTTCGGGAAGTCCTGGTGAAGGTGGAGTTCACCCGCACGCTGTCCGGCGGGAATCACGTTCCATCCTGATTCGAGGTCGATGAGGCTGATACACGCGCCGGTGTCGTCGAACTCGGCGCGCACCAATCCATTGTCCAGTACCCTTTCGTCGGTGTTCACCGTGACCGGCTCCTGCTCTGCCGGGGCGGCTGCTCCAAGCGGTGCCACTCCGCTCACCGAGAAGGATGTCGCATTGGCTAGCGTTGCGGTCTTGCCGCTAGCGAGAGCCTTCGTCGCGGCGGTAATAATGCGCTCGCAGGTTTGCTCAACCTCCTGGTAGAGCGCATCGACTTCGCGATATACCCAGGCGACGGAAGTTCCGGGAAGAATGTCGTGGAACTGGCAGAGCAAAACTTTACGCCACGCGTCTTGCAATTCCTCGTAGGGGTAGTCGAATACGCCGCGTACGGTAGCAGTTGCCGCCCACAGCTCAGCTTCTCGCAGGAGCGATTCGCTTCTGCGGTTACCTTGTTTCGTCTTGATCTGCGAGGTGAACGTCCCGCGATGCAACTCAAGGTAGAGTTCTCCCACCCACACCGGGGGGTTGGGGTAGTCGGCCTCGGCGCGCGCAAAGAACGTGTGCGGGGTTTCCATCTGGACTGTAGGTGCGGCGGCGAGGTCTGAGAATCGGTCGATCCGCTCAATCATTTCGCGGGTTGGCCCTCCCCCGCCATCACCGAAGCCGAAGGGAAGCATTGAGCAGTTTGCCCTTCCCTTGTCCTTGAAGTTCTTTTCGGCATGGGCGAGATTATCTCCAGTTACCTCAGCACCGTAGGTGTCGACGGGCGGGAAGTGCGTAAAGATTCGCGTCCCGTCGAGGCCTTCCCAGGCGAGTGTGTGGTGCGGGAACGTATCGACTTGATTCCAGGAAATCTTTTGTGTGAGGAAGTGTTTGAGGCCGGCAAGTCGCGCAATCTGCGGGATAGCCGCCGAGTAACCGAAGGAGTCGGGAAGCCAGATCTCTTCGCACTCAACACCGAATTTGTCGCGGAAGTACCCCATTCCTTCGACGAGTTGCCGACACAGTGCCTCACCGCCGGGGAGGACGGCATCGGGTTCAACCCACATGCCCCCAACCGGCACGATTGAGCCGTCTGCAACGCAGCGTTTCACTCGTTCAAAGAGATCGGGGTCTTCCTCTTCTAACCAGGCCACATGTTGCGCGGCGGGTAGCGCAAAGATGAGGCCCGTACCGTCCTCAATGAGTCGCACGACGTTCGCTATTGTGCGCGTGACTTTGCGTCGGGTTTCGCGAATCGGCCACAGCCATGCCGAGTCGATATGCGCGTGACCGATGGCAGAGAGCCGATGGGCATTCGGATAGGCCGGCTGATCGAGGTAGGGGCGCAGGATAGCGCGCGCGGCGGCCGCAGTTCCTGCGATGTCATCGAGGTCGAGGGCGTCGAGCGCGTCGTTCATGGCATGGAGCAGACGCCACATATGCGCATCGTCATCGGGCAGGGTGGATGCCAGTTCACGGAGCACCGCGAGGTCGAGCGACAGGTGATAGACATCGTGCCGGCGAACGACAAGGTCGGCGCGCGCGAGACGGTAGAGGTCGGCGTGTGAGCTCGTCAGCTTATCGCCGTCAGCGGTGGGTTGGAACGGTGGTGTCGCCAAAATGAGTGGATTGGCTGCCGCTTCGACATAGAAGCTGGTACGCGCCGCTTCACCCGGCTGAGGGAGCGGAATCCACTGGTTGCGCGGGTTAAGACCTTTGATAATCGAGCCGTCGCTATCGCGGACGAGTCCTTCCGCTTGGAATCCAGGCGAATGATCGTCCCATCCGAGATCGACGAGAGCTTCGAGACGATCGCCATCCCGTAGCTCACTATCATCAGCGGGAATTTCTGCTGTGAATTCGAACCAGGTAGTCTCCCACGGCATCCCCCAGGTTTCACCGACGGCGAATGGGATGAACTCTTCGAGTGGCAGATCGGCAAACTGTACCGGTTCAGCGATCGGCTCTCCATCTGTTTCCCGTCTCCATGCCCGCACCCGCAGTTGCCCAACCGTGGAATATAAGGAAGCTATGATGCGTTCACGTAGCGTTCTTTCAATTCGCTTTTCAAGGATGGCGCGATTGTCGTGCATGGATGACCTCGCTTTTCTGAGACTCGTATCACGCTCCAGTCTACTTACTAATACGGTTTAGTAAAATCCGAAACGGTAACAAAGTCATTACGGTTGGTGCGAAAATGGAGATATGAGCCGTCCCACCATCCGTGATATTGCTGCGGTTGCCGGTGTATCTCCCGCTGCTGTCTCATTCGCCCTCAACTCCCGGCCGGGGTTATCGCCCGCAACCCGCGAGCGGATCCTCGCTGTTGCCAACCAGATGGGATGGACCCCCAACGCTGCCGCTCGCGCGCTGTCCGCCTCAAAAGCTCACGCCGTCGGTCTCGTTGTCGCCCGCCCCCACGATTCCTACGTGTCCGAGCGGTTTTTCTTCGAACTGATGGTTGGGGTGCAGTCACGACTCAAGCGGTCCGAACTCGACCTCGTACTCCACATGCCCGAAGATTTCCCCGAGGAAATGGCCGTTTACCGATCGTGGTGGGCACAGCATCGCGTCGATGGCGTCATTTGCGTCGATCCACGGATCGAGGATCCCCGTCCAGCCCTTCTCAAAGAACTCGGGATGCCCGCTGTGTTTGTCGGCGAACCCGTCGAAGGATTCGGCTCCGTCGTCGGCAATGACGAAGCAATGATTCAACTGGTCGCCGAACACCTAGTCAACGCGGGAGCAAGCAGAATCGGTTACCTGTGCGGCCTCAGCTCTCTCGTACATACCCAGCGCCGCGCCCATGCACTTTCACGCTTCGGTTCACAGCACGGTATTGACGTAGTCATTTCCGCAGAAACGGACTACACGCAATCATCCGGATACGACGAAACCGCGCAGCTGCTGCACAGCCTCGCGCGTCCCGATGCGATTATTTTCGACAACGAGATTCTCGCCCTCGGAGGAGCGCAGGCTATTGCCGCCAGCAACTTACACATGGGACGCGATGTCCTCGCCGTTTCCTGCGAGGACTCGCTGATTTGTCGCGTCCTTAACCCCGCCATGACTGCTGTCGCCCGCGACCCCGCCCTGATGGGCAAACACGCCGCTCAGGTGCTCATTTCAATCTTGCAGGGCGAAGACACACGCACCTTCGCCGAAACGGTCCCTCAGCTAGTAATTCGAGAATCGACTCGTTAGTCACCAGACGTTGCCGTCGCGGATTGCGCGCGCAAATGTCGGGGCGAGGGGGAGGTCGGGAAGCAGATGCATCTGCGCAATGTGATAGGCATCCGGTTTCCCCGGCCACGTCACGGTCGACGGCTCGTTCTTCTCATCGAGTTCGTGGAACCACTGCCCCGGCTTCTCAATGAGCTTGTCCTTGGCGTAGGTCCACCACGCTCCCATGCGTTCATCCAGTTGCGCGCGGAAGACCTCTGAATCTTCTAGCCGAGCGTATCCGTCGCTACCATCCGCCATGCGCGCGAGTGTGGCTGCGGCTCCGAGAGCCTCACACAGCACCCAGTGCATACGTTCGCGGGCGACGGGAGCCCCGTCCTCTCCCACGGTGTAGACGAAGCCGTCAGCACCGTCGGCCGCCCAGCCATCGATTACAGCTTGGTTGAATAGCTCCACTGCGGCGCTTTCAATCCATTCGGGTACGGCGCGCCCAATCCGGTGAAGCTGAGCTCCAGCGTGAATGGCGAGCCGAGCCCATTCGAATGCGTGTCCAGGAGTATATCCATAGGGACGGAACGGATCTTTGGGCTTATCAATGTTGTAGTCCGCACGCACGTTCCAGTTCGTGTCAAAATGCTCAGGAATGCGCCACTGCGACTGGCGAGCCTGATTATCAATGACCCATGAGAGGATTCCTACCGCCCGATCAAGCCACTTAACATCGTCGGTCGCGTCGAAAGCTGCCAGGTAGGACTCGGTGGTATGCATGTTGGCATTGACTCCGCGATAATCTTCCGTTTGAGTGAACTCGCGGTTGAACGATTCGCGCACCTTAGCGTGCGCGTCCTCCCACCAGTGCTCGTCTTGGTTGGCTAAGGCCCGTTCGAGTAGCTCACGAGCTCCCTCAATTTCCGCGATAGACGCGGAGGACGAGGCAAGAATAACGAAGGCGTGCGCATAGGCTGCTTTCCGATCATCGACCGGAACCCCACGCCCCTCATCGAGCTCGTGGGCGATCGCCGAATACCAGCCCCCATATTCGGGATCTTCAAATCCGCGCGTCAGCGATCGCACACCGTGTTCGGCGAGCTCCCGGGCGCCCTCAATCCCGAGCAGGTGGGCGAGCGAAAATACATGTGTCATCCGACAGCTGATCCACAGTTCAACGGGCCGCGACGTATCGATCGAGGCATCCGAATTCAGATAACCAAAACCGGATTCAACGCGTGCATTCTTCGCAAATTCAACGAGCTCGCGAAAATCAGCGATGCGCTCGCTCCGCGGGAAAGACTTAACTGGATCGCTCACAACATGCTCCTTTGACTATGCGATTCGCGCGTCAATGACTACGCCTACAGCAGTAGTGTAGTTCGATCCCCCGATCAGTTGCATGACAGAAGTCACGATTATAGGCACGAAAACTCAGGAGGATGAGTGAGCTCGCGCCAGTTCTATCGCTTCTACGACGCACGCCGACAGTGAGCGGACTCGCGTCGCTCCCGGAGCGGCCTCAACGCACCGATGGCGACCAACGAGCACGAGATTGACGTCTGCCATATCGGCACCGTCGACAACCTCCGGGTCGGCCACGAGCGACCCCAGCAGAACGATTGTGCGCGCCCCGATGCGTTCTCGGTACGCGGAAATGAGTTTGATGAGATCTTTCGCACAGACGTCAGGGTCGGAGGCCGGGACAATCACGGAGACGACTCGGGCCGGCACTCCCTCCCATTCAAGTGAGACTCCAATGACGTGGGCATGCAGTTCGCGCGCGTCATCGGTGACGATGAGTACCGCTGAGCCTTCTGGGGTTGCTCGTCGCTGTTCTCGGCTTTGTTGTGCAATCTCATGGACGACGCTGAGCGTTGCCTGAGTCAAAAGCGTGCGAGCGGCGTACCCCGGCTTATCGCCTTCGACAGGGTAGCGAATCTCACGCATGGCCGGTCCGATGTATTCATTCCACGTCCGGAGCAGACCTTGCCGTGAGATGAGAATGTCGAGATTGCGTTGCAGGGCGTCAAAACAGCCGTTTTGGGCGTCCTCTACTAACTGCGAGATCGTCGGATCATTGGTAGCGACAACTTCGTGGGATTCTCGGACACTCTTCGCCGCGTCGGACGGCGATACTCCCGAGCGCACCAGACGCACGACACACTCGAGCATCGCGACTTCTTCGGGGCCATATCGACGACGAGCACCGGCTTCGCGTTTGCTCGGCCCTAGACCGTAGCGGCGTTCCCACGTGCGCAGTGTTGAGGGCGAGATACCGAGCCTTTCGGCTACCGCAGCCACGGTGAGTGGCGCGGGCGTCAGATGTGATGACAAGTCGGGGCGCGGCATATCGTCCTCCTTCAAAAACATCTCGGGTAATCGTCTAGGGACACTGAGCATTGCTCGAGTACAGATGAATTGTCGCGCGGAAGCGTTCACTTCGCCACCGGAGAACGCTTAACGCAGAACTTGCGAACGACTCTTGAACAACTTATGCAAAACTTGATAGGCTTAGGCAGGTACGGAAGACCCAACCTATAATACGAAAGGAAGCATCTGATGACGGATATCTCCCGGCTTCCCGGTCCCGTGATGGACCGTTGGGATTGGCAGTACGATGGCGCGTGCCGCAACCTCGACACCGAATTGTTTTTCCACCCCGAAGGCGAACGCGGCTCAACTCGTCGCCGCCGCGCCGAAGCTGCGAAGGCGATTTGCGCTACCTGCCCGGTTCTTGAGCAGTGTCGCGAACACGCTCTGCGAGTACAGGAACCCTACGGCGTCTGGGGTGGCATGACGGAAGAAGAACGGCGAGATATCATCACTCGGCACAAGCGTCGTCGCACCGCATAACTGGTGGAGCTTCCTCCTTGTTCACGGCATGAAAAAAGGGCCCCCGCGGGGGCCCTTTTTCGTCGTTGTTACTTCTCGACAATAGCGAGAATATCCCGAGCGGACAGGATGAGGTATTCCTCACCCTGGTACTTCACCTCGGTGCCACCATACTTGGAGTAGATGACAGTATCACCCTCGGCAACGTCCATCGGGACGCGGTTACCGTTATCGTCAATGCGGCCTGGGCCAACGGCGATAACAGTTCCCTCCTGGGGCTTTTCCTTTGCGGTATCCGGAATGACGAGGCCGGAAGCCGTCGTCTGCTCGGCTTCGACCTGCTGGATCACAATGCGATCCTCAAGCGGCTTAATGGAGATCGACACGGTCGTATCCCTTTCTTAATGTTCGGTGCGTTTTCACGCCACCACGCCAATGGTGTTCGATTCACCTTCCGGTCCGCCGTCGCGGGGTTCGGACCTTCACGGTTTGTCACGGGTAACCCCGATTCATGTCTTAGCGTAGATCGAAACTTAGCACTCATGCAAGCCGAGTGCCAACGACTGGAGACTCATTCGATCGGTAGACTACAGATAGCAATAGAAAGGTTCCTCATGGCTACCGCTTCTCTCGTTCTCGACAACGTCCGCCTCTTTCCCCGTACCGCGGACGCACCGACAACTCGCCTGACGATAACAGACGGGATAATCACCTCGACCGACCGCTCCCCCATCCCCGACGGAGCCATCGTCGAAGACTGTCGCGGCGCGCTCGTCATGCCCTCCCTCGGAGACGTTCACGCCCACCTCGATTCCAATCGCCTCGACCTTCCATTCCGTCCCCACACCTCTGACGGCTCGCTTATCGGCCTGATCACCAACGATGTCGAGAACTGGAGAACAGCAGAAAAGTCAATCACGTGGAGAACAAACAACGCCCTTGACCGCATCCTCGCATCGGGGGCGACAACTATTCGCTCCCACGCCCAGGTCGATCCACAAACTCAGCTCGACCGTTTCCACGCCGTTCTCGACGCCCGCGAGCGTCACAGTAACGCTGTCGATATGCAGATCGTCGCCTTCCCACAACTGGGGATCGTACGCGCGCCCGGAGCTCTCGACCTCATGCGAGCCGCACTCGCCGAGGGCGCCGACCTCATCGGCGGAATCGATCCGTGCGGCCTCGAAAAAGACCCCGTCACCCACCTCAACGCTGTTTTCTCGCTAGCTGAAGACACCGGCAAAGGAATTGACATTCACCTGCACGAGCGCGGAAGTCTCGGAGCCTTTACCCTCGGCCTCATCGCCGAACGAACCCACGCCCTCGGCATGGAAGGGAAAGTAACCGTTTCCCACTGTTTTGCGCTTGCTTCACAAGAATCGAACCGCGAGCGCGACGAACTGATCAGTCTTCTCGCCGATGCGGACATAGCCGTCACGACGATCGCGCCGGCGGGAGGCGTGCTCCCCGTGCACGCACTGCGAGAAGCCGGAGTTCGCGTCGGGCTCGGAGAAGACGGAATGCGAGACTACTGGTCCCCCTATGGCACCGCGGACGTCCTCGACCGCACCTGGCAACTAGCCTTCACGCAGGGCGCACGCGAAGACGCAGACGTTGAACTCATGGTCAAGATCGCGTCGCTCGGCAGTCGCAGTATTCTCAGCGGGTGCGATTATGCGGCGAGCGATACCGGACTCGAAGTTGGCCAGCCAGGAAGTGTCGTCGTCATTGATGCTGAAACAGTGACATCCGCGGTCATGGATCGTGTTCCGCGGCAGCTTGTCGTTCACCGCGGACGCGTCGTCGCCCGCGACAACAACCCGCTTAACTCTGGCGCCGCCCAGATAGATGACCTGGCTGAGGACCGCTGATGACGAATCCTCTGGCGCTCGTTCTCGAGCCGAATGCGTGGGCCTTACTCGAAGCGGTCACCCCACTGGGGATAGCGGGGGCACGCGACGCACTCGGCGATCTCGATGCTGACACGCGCGCCGCGATCGTCACCCAGGTCGAGTTACGAGCGGCCGCGCAAGACAAGTTCGGTGAGTTCGCGCGCTCCTTGCTGCTGACACGCGACGGACTCGAACAAGCTACTCGCCTGGCAGTTGGCGCCCTGCACGCACGCCGCTTTCGAGACGGCGGATGCACGGTCGTCGCCGATCTCGGATGCGGCATTGGGGCCGACGCTCTGGCGATCGCCGGCCTAGGACTCGGCGTCAGGGCTTGGGACATTGACGAAAGCGCGGTATCTGCCACTACCGTCAATCTTCGTTTCTTCCCCAACTGCACCGTGACACACGGAGATGTTACTGCACTGTCAATGCGCGACTTGGCCAACGCCGGAGTTGACGGAGTATTTGCAGATCCCGCGCGACGCACCGGCTCATCCCGCGGCAACCAGCGCATCCACGCGCCGGAACACTGGTCGCCTCCCCTATCTGCTATTCTCGCCTGGCGCGAACACGGTGCCCCGGCCGACCGTCTCGGCGTGAAGGTGGCTCCCGGCATCGACTATCGCGTCATTCCGGCGGATATGCACGCCCAGTGGGTGAGCATCGACAAATCTGTCGTGGAGGCGTCGCTGTGGACACCGGCAATGTCGAATGGGCCAGGCCGTAGCGCGGTTGTCTTTCGCGGTAGCGAAAACCTGGAGATCGAGGCGGCAGGAGACCCATCTGCTCCGGCCCCGAGCATCGACGTCGCTACTCTCGGCAGCTACCTGTGGGAAGTCGATGGCGCGGTTGTTCGCGCCGGGTTGCTACGCGAATTTGCTGAATCAGCCGGAGCCTTGGGCATCATTTCACCCTCAATCGCGTTCCTCACCAGTGAGGAACGCGTGACCGATGAGTGGAAGCTCGCGGTTTCAGAATTCGAGATCCTCGCGGTGACTTCGCTCAAACCAAAAGCAATCGCTGGCGCACTTGCCTCGTTTACTCCCACCGACATCGAAGTGAAGAAACGCGGTGCCGACATTTCGCCGGAAACCCTCCGCCGCACCATCCTCAAAGCGTGCGGCATTAAACGCCCAAGCGGAGAAAATGTCCGCACGATTTTCGCCACTCGAGTTGGCGGTCAGCATCGAGCGATCATCGCGCACCGACTCAACCTCCCGTAGCATGAAGCCGTAGGCTCGTCGAGAAAACCGGAGAAAATATGAAGTTCGCAGACTCCGACCGCTCTACCATCGGTGTCGAATGGGAACTGCAGATGGTCGATATGGATACCGGCGATTTGCGGCAAAGTGCCGATGCCGTCATGGATATCGTCGAACTTAAAGGGAAGAATCCTCATATCCACCGAGAAATGCTTCTCAACACCATCGAAGTCACGTCGAATCCGCGAAAAACGGTTCGTGAGTGTATGGACGATCTGCGCGAAACAGTCTCGATCATTCGTCCCGTCACTACTCCAATGCGCATCGATTTAGCTACCGCCGGCACGCACCCGTTTGCGATGCCCGCCTACCAGCGGGTCACCGACTCAGAACGCTACGCCGAACTCGTTGAACGCACCCAGTACTGGGGACGACAGATGCAGCTCTACGGCGTCCACGTCCACGTCGGAATCGAAAGCCGCGACAAGGTTCTGCCGATTATGAATGCGCTTCTCACACGATTTGCGCATCTGCAAGCGATTTCGTCCTCGTCCCCCTATTGGGCTGGTGAAGACACCGGATACGCATCTAACCGAGCCATGTTCTTCCAGCAACTTCCCACCGCCGGTATTCCCCGCCAGTTCGAACGCTGGGAAGACCTCGAGTCCTACGTCGACGACATTATGAAAACCGGCGTGATCAATAGCTTTAACGAAGTGCGGTGGGACATTCGCCCCTCGCCGGGTCTGGGCACCATCGAGGTGCGAGTATTTGATGCCGCGACGAATATTTTTGAAGTCGCAGTCCTCACCGCCCTCACCCAATGTCTCGTCGAGTACTTTTCGCGTATGTATGATCGCGGGGAAACTCTGCCGCGGATTCCCGACTGGTTCGTCGCGGAGAACAAGTGGCGCGCCTCGCGCTACGGTATGGATGCCACCCTGATTATTGACGACGAGGGGAACCAAGAGGACGTGGTCACGACCTTGCGGCGTATGCTTCCCGAGCTACTGCCCATTGCCGACGACCTCGACTGCCGCGCCGAGCTCGAAGGTATCAACGAAATTATCCGCGTCGGCGCGCCCTACCAGCGCATGAAGATCGTGGGAAACCGCTACACACTGGCAGCCAAGGCGATGGTGGACTTTATGCGAGCAGAACTCAAAGCCGATCATCCGCTCGATCCGCTAACGTTCGAGGCGAACAAGCCCAACGATCTCAAAGCCCAGGCGCCAAGGCAGTAGCTACGGCATCGACATGTGTTCGAGTGACATCTGTGAATCAGGTGAGAACTCCCAGCTCGACGGGGCTACCCCCGCACGCGCGAGCTGCGATCCCATCGCCGCGATCTGAGCACCGTTGTCGGTGCAAAAACGCAGTGGGGGCATGCGAACGGTGATGCCAGCGGCCTCAGCCCGCTCGGTGAGAAGCTGACGGAGCCGGGAATTCGCGGAAAATCCCCCACCGACTACGATCGTGTCACAATCGTGATCGAGACAGGCACGCACAGCTTTGGCAGTGAGGGAATCATTGACCGCTTCGGAAAAACCGGCGCAGATATCCGCCGCATTCGGTTCGGTTCCTTCGACTTCAAGCGCTTTGAGGTAGCGAGAAACAGCGGTTTTTAAGCCTGAGAATGAGAAATCGTACTTGTACCGCTCCTTGTCTTTCCCGGCCGCGAGGCCGCGGGGAAAGCGGATAGCTTCACGATCGCCCTCTTGGGACAGTCGATCGACATGCGGTCCACCCGGATACGGCAGGCCGAGCAGTCGCCCCACCTTATCGAAGGCTTCGCCCGCAGCATCATCGAGCGTACCGCCGAGCTCTACAACATCGGTTGCAAGGTCGTTGACGAGCAGGAGATTCGAGTGCCCGCCCGAGACAACTAGACCGATGAACTTCTCCGGCATTGGCCCATCGACCAGTTCATCGACGGCGAGGTGTCCGAGCACGTGATTGACGCCGTAAATGGGAACTCCCAGTGCCGATGCCAGGGCTTTGCCCGCGCAGATACCGACGGTGAGAGACCCCACGAGGCCCGGCCCCGCCGCTACTGCCACCGCGTCGACCTCGTTCAGCTCGACACCGGCCTCCGCGAGTGCGGCCTCCATCGTCGGAAGAAACGATTCGAGATGCGCGCGGGAGGCGATTTCGGGAATGATGCCGCCGTACCTGGCGTACTCGTCCATTGAGGTCGCCGTGCGGTCCGCGAGAAGAGTTCCTCCGCGCACAAGTGCGACACCAGTTTCATCGCACGTCGATTCGATGCCGAGAATGAGTGGATCAGTCTGTGTAGTCACCCTCGCATTCTAACGCTGTCACAGCGCGCGGACGAACCTCGACTCAACTGGCCATTACTCCCGCTCGTATGTGGGTATCTGCATGGTAAGGATCGGCTGATCGGTGGTGAATGCGTCAACCAATTGATCGGTGATGTCACCATCGACAGTGATCGCTTCCAACTTGGCGAGTACCTCTGGATTAATCGTCGCGTATGCGTAGGCATTGACGTAGACTCGGTCAGCTATGCGAATAACGAGCGAGCGAGGGGTGGCAGGGAGTTTTTCTGACGTTTCGTTGATGAAGCTGCCCTGAATAAAATCCAGGTAGTCGTAACCGTTGATGAAAGGAGCGTACACTCCATTCGGGTCTTCTTTCGCACCGGTAATCAACACATTGGTGGGAAACGCGTAGGTTGCGGACCGAATGGCGGCCTCCACCGCCGCGTCATCGAAGTGGTCACCGAGGTCTTCAATGAGGACTTCGCGCACACCGTACCGAGGTTCATCGAGAACAATTTCGCTTTGCCACAGTTCAACCGTTTGCGGATTGATATGACGCAGAATGTGCACAAACTGGTAGGTAACAGCCAACGCACACACGACAGCAATAACCGCGAAGGCCGCGGGACTACGCTGGACTAACGACGATAGGTGGTAGCGCGAATCAAGAACTTGATCACCCTGCCCGTCGCTCGACGTAAGAAGGTGAACATCAACATCAGAGTGAAGGAAGTCAGACAGGGATTCGTCAACCGGTTGGACAAAGTCCAAGCACCGCACTCGTGCCGCACCTCGGTATCGCGCCGCTATTGCATCAAGCTCGAGGATTGATTCGGCAGGCTTCTTCACACCCGCCAGGAACTTGCGGGAAATGGTGTGGATCGCCACCGCATCCTCGTAGTCGAGATGAGCGAACTCCGTGGCGTAGAGAACGGACACCTCATCGTCCCAATGCTTAACCCTGGCGTCTTGGGAGTCGAGTATTCGTAGTGTTCGGCGGAGCGATTGAGCTTGGACACGCAGGAATCGGACGGATAGTACCTGGTCGTCGAGATTAGCGCGCGGGTTTCCGGTTCCGAAACCGCAGAGTTCGACAACCTCGTCGAACTCATTTTTCCACTTGGTCCATCGCTTTACGAGCACATTGCTATAGGACGGATGCGACATCTGGGCACGTAGCATATCGAGTTCGCGCGAGTCCATTGTTAACGACAATCCGGTGAGGGTTGACGACACTTCACTGGCTTTACTTCGACGGTTACGAATAATCGAATAGGGCCAGCCAACGAGGAAGAGGACGAACCCAACGATAACCGCCCAAAAGATGCCACGTGCGACGTAGGTTCCACTGGCAACCGGTTCAGGACGGTCGGGGATCATCTTAATATTGCGGGTCTCATAGGTAGCAGAAACAAGAGCATTCCAGATGGCGACGTCGCGGCTCACTTTGGTGTTGAGGAGCGTCTCATCAGAGTACAACGAGTATTTCAGACCCTCTTGCTTCTCAGTCTGGACATAGCCGCGAATCATTCCGCAGGTAATCCGTGTGCATTCGGCTCCGCCGGTCATCCATACGATGAGGGTATTGTCGTCAATGGGTTCCACCGCATCTGCGTCATATTTCCAATAGCCGTTCGGATCCGAGCAGTCCAAAGTGGCTGGATCGCATGGTTTTTCTTTCAAATGACGGGGAAAAATTTCGGCAAGCGACCGCTCCGTTCGAGAGCCGTCATCATGTGTTTCGAACTGCTGTTGATCGCTGCTGAGTACTTTGACGTTCAAGGGAATGGCGAAGCCTAAATTCTCGAGGTGGTTTTTTAAAGCTTCGGGGTGCTCGAGCACCCCGGCTTCGTCCTCGATGGAGACGCTGGTGGGATGAATCAGTGTGTCGCTGTCTTCACCCGCATATTCACTGAGGAGCGTATGCGTTTCCGCCTCACTATTCGCCAAATCAGTGGGAGCTGGATAGAAGGGGTCAAACCCCATCTTCTTCCCTCCGACAATAAAGCCCGTCAGTGACACTCCGGCTCCAGTCAGGAGAGCAATCGTCAGGGCGAATGCAACAAAGCGTGACGAATACGGCAGTGCCCCCGCCCGATCATGCTTGTGCATCTTCCCCTGCACGCTTCCAGAAACCTCCAGATCACGCGCATCGGAGGGGCTAAGTTCGATGATCTCCTCGACCTTCTCAGATGATGCGACCGCTCGAAATATCGCCGGTTTTTCGATATCAGCCTGCCCCGAGAATCGCTTGCCGTGCTCTGCTTTGAATGCAGCCAAAACCTGATCGAGCTGTTGGCTCATGTCGATGGCAAGCGCATCCCACAGTCGCAAGATTCGCTCGACTTCTGCAACACTGCCCACGGATGAGAGGGACGATTGCAGTACCCGTTCCCAGCGGTCAATCTGCCTGGTGAGTGGCTCGGTGTGCGTGCTCATCTCAATGCTTAACAGGCGAGCGCTGTCAATCGCGGCTTGTAGTTGGTGCGCGGAAGTTGAGTGCCGGGGGCGGAAATCGTCCGGTTTCGCGCAGGCCGCCATGTCCTCGACCAATACGTCGAAAGCACCGCTGACAGTGTCGGTCTGTTTCTTAATCGCCCACAGCGTCGGCATCTGCGCATGAGCTGCAAGCCATGAATCACTATGCCCATAGGTGTCGAACCACAGTTCGGATAGGTTCGTGTAATAGTCGAGCCAGGTATCGAAGCGATTCTCCAACTGCGACTGATAGGTCGGCAATTGGCACGCAGAAATCTCGAGAGCACGGTCGTCAATCTTCGTACTCGTCTGGCCGAACTTATCTTTGACAGACTTCACGAGTTCTTTGCGCTCACGTCGTGAAGTGCTCGCCAATTCTGGACACCGCGACCGAAAACGCCAGTATTGGGCGAGGGAGCGTAGCAGTATCCACGCGATCGGGGCGACGGCAACCGCGATGAGCTGCCCGGCTGCGACAGCGTGGGTGGGAATATCGTGGAGGATGACCGCGCCGTCAGCAAGAGCCAGTTCATCGACGGCGCGAACAATATCGTCCGCACTCAACGCACCGCGCAAGAGCGGCTCTTGAATGAGGGATTGCCCGTACTCTCCATCTGCCGACAGTATGGTGTCGGGTTCTTTCGCAACAATGGTTTCGCCACTACTTGGATTAATCCAAATGCCCACAACACCGGCTCGAAGAACTTGTCGAGAAGTGAAGTATTGCGGCGCAACCGGTCTGATACGGCTGATACCTCTATTGAACAACTCGTCTTCATCATCTCGCCGGTCCGCTTCGGGTCCGATGTAGATGAATAAATCGACCTCACGGCCCCATCGCACACGTTCCAGCGACTTCACTAATGCGTCGGCATCGTATGCTTCGTCCTCGCTGATGACTTCGACGGAATTGGCAACATATCCGGGGAGCACGGTGCGTTGGATGGCGAACCACGTGCCGAAACCAAACAGGGCACTGATTAAAATAGTTCCGACTAATCTGAGGAAAAGATCTCGAACGTGTTGGCGCCGCTTTGCCACACGCGCACTTGTCCTGCGCTTACGCATCGTGCCATGTGCCACCGGTCCTCCTCTGATAGTCGCTAGTGGAGAATATATCGGAAGCGACGATCGGGGCACACACGCTGGTTTCGAGGAGTCTCCCATTCAAAGACTGAATTCTCGGTTTATGCGTGGCTATGAGACGATGGAGATATGGGCTCCCTAGTGTTTCTTGATGTTGATGGCACGCTACTCAATGAGGAACAGAATGTTCCCAACAGCGCTCGCCAGGCGTGCGCAAGAGCAAAAGAACGCGGTCATCTGCTGTTCATGTGTACGGGACGTTGCGGCCCAGAGATTTATCCCTGGCTGTGGGATCTGGGCTTTTCCGGCCTAGTTGCGACCAACGGTTCATACGGCGTGCAGGGCGAAACCGTATTGTTTGATCACCGTCTCGATACCTCCGACATTGAACGACTGACCGAATTCTTGGTTGCTGCCGACGCTGACTGGGCCTGGCAAACTCCTGATACGCTTCACCCCACAGACGGCTTTATGCGGGCTTTCGAGGACTCGGTTTCCGGCCTCGAGACTGGGGTTGCTGGCCACTGGGGTCCCTACCTGGAGCGGGTGCGCCCCTTCTTACGCAGCGACCGGCCGGACTCGGCCTCCAAACTGGCGTTTTCTCTTCCTCCGTCATTGGGATACACTGCCGAAACTCTCACTGACCTTTTTGATGATCGGTACGTCATTGTTCCCGGTTCAGTGGGGGCGGGTAATCTCGTCCCCTTCGAGCTGGTAGCCCGTGGGGTGTCCAAGGGCTCGGGGTTGCGGGAGGTCGCCGATCACCTCGAAGTCCCATTGGACCAGACTGTAGCTGTCGGTGATTCCGCGAACGATGTATCGATGCTAGAGGCCGCGGGACTGTCCATTGCCATGGGGAACGGGACTGAGGCTGCTCAGGCGGCCGCAGACTGGGTAACAACATCGGTTGATGAGGACGGGCTCGCCAGAGCACTGGAATACGCCAAACTCATCTAGACTGGACTGAGGTCAGCCTAAGTACGAGGAGTGTTCACAGTGACTACCGCGTTGCATATTGCGTCAATGATTGCCGTTGGTATCGGTCTAGTCGCCATCATCATCGGTTCGATTGCGAAGAAGGACATTAGTAATCCCGCTAGCCCCAACCACGAGAAATCGCGTAGCCAGCTTCGGCTGAGCGCCTACGTGCTATACGCCGATGCCGTGGCACTGTTACTTATCGCAGTCGCATCTGCTGTCCTCCCTGAGACCGTGTCATGGCACGGCTTAATCGGGGGCACCGTCGTCGCTGTTTTGGCGGTGATGAGTGCTCGCGAAAACATGCGGCTGGCAAGCTCTGCACCGGGTGACGAACAGTAGCGCACGCGACACAGAGCCTACGCACGCAAGGCAGAGCCTACGTACGTTACCGAGAGTCATAAATTTGCTGGGGCCCCGAACCGAAGTCCGGGGCCCCAGGGCCAATACAACCAGAGGAGAGTCTAAACGCCCTTGAGCACTGCCTTACCCAACTGACGGTTGAGTGTGGAAATGACGTCGAGCGGAATCTGCTTCGGGCAGACGGCGGCACATTCACCAATGTTGGTGCACGTGCCGAAGCCTTCAGCATCATGCTGGTTGAGCATGTTGGTTACGCGGGTCAGATTCTCGGGCTGGCCTTGCGGGAGGAGTCCGAGGTGGGTGACCTTCGCGGAGGTGAATAGCATGGCGGCAGCATTCGGGCATGCTGCAACGCACGCGCCACAGCCGATACAGGCTGCAGCCTCGAATGCACGGTCCGCCTTGTCCTTGGGGACAGGGGTTGCGTGCGCGTCGGGAGCCGCACCGGTATTCACCGAAATGTAGCCGCCTGCTTGGATAATGCGGTCGAGGGCGCGACGATCGACAACGAGGTCCTTGATAACCGGGAACGCGGTTGCGCGCCAGGGCTCAATGGTGATCGTGTCGCCGTCATTGAATGAACGCATGTGGAGCTGGCACGTTGTGGTGACCTCCGGGCCGTGGGCGATGCCGTTAATAACAACGCCACACATGCCACAGATACCTTCACGGCAGTCAGAGTCAAATGCGATCGGTTCCTCGCCACGCTGGAAAAGTTCCTCGTTGAGAATGTCGAGCATCTCAAGGAATGAGGAGTCTTCCGATACCCCGGCGACCTTGTACTCGTGCATTGCGCCTCGGTCTTTGGGGCCGTTCTGGCGCCAGATTTTGAGTGTAATGTTCACTTGTAACTCCGCTGCTTCAGCTCGAT
>JAUNVP010000028.1 GCA_030537615.1 Actinomycetaceae bacterium
CGACCAGACACCCCCGGAAAATCAAACAACCCCGCAGACGGAAACACCGCAACACCCACCGGCGAACCCGAAGGCGTGCTCCTATCTTGAGTACTCTTGTCGTCACCGAAAGCAGTTAAACAGGAGACTGCAAGCACCGTTAATGTGAAAAGGCTGAGAAAACGCTTCATGCTAATTCTTCTCTACTTTCGCCCATGTTTGAGTCGCCCGCCAGCGCCCGTCCCAGCGCATATGAATCTCATAGAAGAATCGTTTTGCTTCGTGAGACTCTGGTTCAGATAATCCAGGATCCCACGAAATCCAATCGTGCTCCCCGCATAGAACTATCACCATGGTGTCGCCACTGTCTGCATTGGTTTCTTCGTACTGCCACACACGCATTGGAATGTACTGCAAATTCGCCGCCCACGAACCTGCGGCGTACTGATCCTGAATGTTCTTAATCGAGCCGCGGCAGCGATCGCAATCCTCATGAATCAAAGGTTCCATGACTGATGTGTCGTTGGTGTTGTTGAAGTATCCGAGTTGTTCGATGTAGTAGAACGCGAATTGTTCAGCGCCACGCTGAGAGTTCTCATCAATAAACTCCCCCGGCTGAGGAAGCGGATACGGGTAAGGGTCCTCCGGCTGGGCAATAAGCCCCTCCAATGAAGGAGACTGCGAGACAGATGGCGACGCAGACACCGCTACTGATGGGGATTCTAGGGGCGGGTAACTAATCGTCGGCGACGGCGCAGCCTGCTGATCAGAGCTCGAACACCCCGCCAAAACAAGCACACCCACCAGCACTATCCCCACGCCAATGGACCTCAACCTATTCATACGGCCTCCTGACCACACCCAGGACTTACTGTATGAAACCACCCCTGACCAGCGGAACCCCACCAACCGAATTGTGGAAAACCCATCCACCATCCGAAACACCCCAAGGTACAAGGTAGTGATCTTTCGAGGCCATTTACTACGACAAACACTCCAACCCTGTACCCCCGCACGCAAACCACCCAAGGTACAAGATCACCACCTCACCCACCCCCAAACCACACGAAAACCCACCTACCCTGTACCTACGTGAAGTAGAGGATAGGTGGGGTCAATTACTGGGTTTGCAAATTTCGGTGTTGAGACGCGGTGCAAGAACCGCGAAGCCAGAGGGGGAACTAAATGCCGAGCTCCTTGCGAGCACGATACCGAGCATCGCCCTGGTCCCACGCCCCAAGGACAGATCGGGCAGCGTGCTGACACTCTTCTAAAGTTACTTGCGATAGTTGCGCACCAACAGCTTTGAGCGCAGAGGGTGTGACAGATAAGGACGTCACTCCCATGCCGACAAGCACGCATGCAAGCAAAGGATCGGCAGCGGCCTCGCCGCAGACACCGACGGGAGTTCCGGTGGCGCGTCCCGCCTCGGCGGTGCGATTAATCAACGCGAGTGCTCCGGGTTGCCACGGATCGGAGTATTCAGCGAGGTCGGGGGAGAGCCGATCGGCCGCCATGGTGTACTGCGTGAGATCATTGGTGCCGATCGATACGAAATCAACGAGATCCATAAACTGTTCGGCCAAGACAGCGACCGATGGAACCTCCACCATGATGCCCGGAGACATTCCCCGTTCGCGGACGAGGCCGGCAAACCACTCGGCCTCAGGGAGCGTCGAAATCATCGGCGCCATCACGAGCGTTTTTTCATGTCCGCAACTGGTCGCAGCCTCCGCGATCGCATCGAGTTGGTGGAGGAGCAGATGTGGATTATGGCCGGAGGTACGCAATCCCCGCACTCCGAGTGCTGGGTTCGCTTCTTCAGCAAGCGTGGCATAAGGAACAGGTTTGTCGGAGCCGGCGTCAAGCGTGCGAATAATGACCTTCGAATCAGCGAATGCTTGGAGCGCGGGTTCGTAGATCGCGCGTTGCTTCTTGACGGAAGGTTCCGCATGCGCGTTGAGGAAGCACAGTTCAGTCCGCAACAGGCCGATTCCGGCCGCGCCGGCGTTACGGGCTTCGCGTGCAGTTTCTCCGTCGCGCACATTCGCGAGAAGCTCGAAATCTCTCCCATCTTTCAACCGTGCGGGAGGAGTCCACGACTCGATCAAGGCACGGCGTTCGCGATCGACAGTTAGCCGTTTGCGTGCGGTTTTTTCATCAACACCGAGAGTGATGGTGCCGCGCTGTCCGTCAATAAGCACGTGCGTGTCTTCCTCGACTTCATCGATGCGTCGTGCGGCAACGATGCAGGGGAGGCCGAGTTGGCGAGCAATGATAGAAGTGTGGGAGGTCGGGCCACCGAGCTCGGTGACGAGGGCGAGATACATCGATGGGTCGAGGCCTGCGGTATCGGCCGGGGTGAGGTCATCGGCGAAGAGAACGACAGGGTGTTCTGGATGTGGGATTCCGGGTTCAGGTCGGCCTTCGAGACGGGCGATCACGCGGTCTCGCACGTCACGCAGGTCGGTCGTGCGTTCGGCCAAAATCCCGCCGGCGCGTTCAAACTGGGTGACGAACTGGTCGGTTGCGCCCATCGTTGCCTGCACTGGCGGAGTGCCTCGGGAAATACGGCGGAGGGCGTCTTTGCGCCACGCTGGGTCAGAGGCGATCGACGCAGTGACTTCGAGGAGTGCAGCGGCGTGACCATCGGAGGCTGCCGCGCGTTCGAGTAGATGCTCGACAACGGCATCGGCCGCCGCGGTGAATTGTTGTCTCGCTTCGTCGCGGGCAGTTTCAGGAAGGTCTGGTGCTGACAAGTCGGGGATCGGAGGCCGCCGCGTCCATGCGACTGGTCCATAGGCGATGCCTTCGACGACGGGGGTGCCGTAAATGACTTTCTGGTCGGGGTTTGCTCTAGTCACGATCTTCCTACCATGTGGACAAATAGGGCTGTATATACGATACGTACATTTAGGTGTGTCTTGCCTGTTTTGTGCCCTAACGCACGCATTTGATGGAACTCGTTTGCTGTGATTTGTGAGAGCCTAGAAGTTACAAGAACGTTCATTACTTGGCGAGGAGGCAAAGATGCCGGAAAAAACAGTCCAGGTAGCGTCTGAAGTCGGATTACACGCGCGTCCTGCTGCGGTAATTGCGCGCAAAGCTGCCGAATTCGACAGCCCCGTGTACATTACTTTGCGGGATGAAACCGTTGAGGCGACCTCAGGTCTGATGATTATGACGCTCGGCGCGCAGATGGGCGATGAGGTCGTCGTCTCCTCCGAAGACCCTCAAGCGGTGGAGGCCGTGTGCACGCTTGTTGAATCGGCGATTAAACCGTTCTGACGAACACCTGCCAAATAGAATTTCAATAAGGAGAGCCCCTGTTCATTGAACAGGGGCTCGATCGCGCAGACCTCAGATTGAGTTGCCGAAGAACTTCTTGGTGCCACGTAGCGCGTAACGGCGTGCAAGCGATACGAGAACACCTGAAACAACAGCAAACACGAGGAGTTCTACGATCGCTGCGTTATCTTCATCTTGTCCCTGAGGGGATTCGTGGCCGGTGACGGCCTTCCACCCTTTGTCGACGACCTGGTTAGCGATGATGCCGGATACTGCGAGGGCGCCGGCGCTGGCGACTTTGTAAGGGACGTTCATGTTGGGTTCCTCATTCTTTGTATCGATGGCCCGTTCGGGTTCCTGCCTTCTATCATGCCGTTATTTGTGAAGCCGTGCTAGTTTTCGGCAATCCTGTACCTTCGGTTTTGTCGAGTGGCGACCTGGTTTAGCCCTCTTTCTCACGGTGGGGTAGGGTGGAGGCGCGACAGGGGAGCAGTTATTGCTGAGAGTGCGCACACGCGCAGACCCTCGAACCTGATGCGGCTAGTACCGCCGAAGGAAGTCGAGATTTCTCCGGTTACCTGTTCGGATGCAGGTCACCGCCTCCTCAGCACATGGATGGTTGTTTCGGCACCGTTGAGAGGAGAAGTCATGAAACGATTCTTACCGAGCATTGCCGCCCTCGCGGTTGGTGCTCTCGTATTGTCCGGATGTTCGCAAAACGGCGAGCCATCAAGCGATGCGCCGTCTGAGACCGAGTCGAAGACGGTAGAGGTACTGTCATACGACTCGCTTGAGCTGTCTGACGAACTGCTCACGCGATTCACGGACGAGACTGGATACACCGCAACCGTGACCCAGCTCAGTGGTGGTGGTGAAATGGTCAACAAACTCGTCCTCACGAAGGAAAACCCTCTTGGTGACGTCGTGTTCGGAGTGGATAACATCACCGCATATCGAGCGATTGAGGCCGGCGTTTTTTCCGAGGACAAACCTGAAGTTGATCCGGCCATCATGGAACAGGCCATTCCCGAGGCGCCCGGCCTCGTGCCCTTTGATCAGGGCGACGTGTGCGTGAACATCGATCACGCCTGGTTCGAGGAGAAGGGGCTGGACGAGCCAGTAACCTTCGAGGATCTCGCGGATCCACAGTACAAGGACCTACTGGTCGCGATGAACCCCACTTCGTCCTCACCGGGCATGGCTTTCCTGGTCGCTACAATCTCTCAGTTCGGAGATGATTGGCAGCAGTACTGGAAGGATTTGAACGCGAACGGCGTCAAGATCACGAAGGGATGGTCCGACGCTTTCGGAGTTGACTATTCTGCGGGTGAGGCCGCTGGGCCGCGCCCGATGATGGTGTCGTACTCATCATCCCCGGCTTACTCCGTGAATGATGAAGGTACAGCCTCGTCGACAGGTGCCCTGCTTGACACCTGTTTCCACCAGGTTGAGTACATGGGAGTGTTGAATGGGGCGAAGAACGTCGAGGGCGCGAAAGCGTTCATGAATTTCATGCTTCAGACACAGCAGCAGGAAGAAATCTCCGCCGCAAACTACATGTTCCCCGTGAACTCGGAGGCTAAGGCTCCCGAAGCACTCGAGAAATTTGGGCCCATGGCAGAGGAGCCTCACCAGATGGATGCCAAGACAATTGCGCAAAAGCAGCAGGAGTGGCTGACCACCTGGGCTGACATCATGGGACAGTAGTCCGTATGACGACGGTTAAGATGCGGCGGGCGCACGTTACCGACTTTGCCTTCCCTCTCGTGGGGTGGGTCGTGGCGGTGGGTGTGCCCGTCGCGTTTTTATCCGTATTTTTCCTTCTCCCGACACTGACACTCATTGGTCGAGGCTTCGTTGACGCGGCGGGCGCCTGGGATTTCTCCGGTGTTGCTGACGTGCTTGGTCGCCCGCGCACATGGCGCGTGATCTGGCAGACGGTGTGGATGTCGACGATTGCGACCACGATCTGCATCATTCTTAGCGTTCCAGGGGCATGGATTTTGTATCGCACGCGTTTTTTCGGGCGCGGTGCCTTGCGCGGAATTGTCGCCGTCCCGTTCGTCTTGCCGTCAGTGGTCGTGGGTGTCGCATTCCGGTCACTGTTCGCAGAAGGTGCTCCGCTCGCCTTCCTCGAGTTGGACGGTACTCACGCAGCCATCATCATCGGCATGGTCTTTTTCAATTACTCCGTGGGGGTGCGCACGCTGGGCAACATGTGGGTGCGACTCGATCCGCGGGCGGAGGAGGCCGCGACCGCCCTCGGCGCGTCGCCGACGAGGGTGTTCTTCACGGTTACTCTTCCGCGTCTGATGCCAGCTCTTGCCTCTGCGGCCGCAGTCATTTTTCTATTCTGTACGACATCTTTCGGCCTCGTCCTCGTCCTCGGTGGAACCCGCACGTCAACGGTAGAAACAGAGATCTACTTCCTCACTACCGGTCTGCTCGATCTGCGCTCCGCATCGGTGCTGTCAATTGTCCAACTGATTGTCATCGCTTTGTCACTGTGGTTCGGATCGCGTGCTCGACGCGCCGGGGCAAGCACTCAGACGATGCGAACTGACGTGCGAGCGCGTCGGCTTTCGCGTCGGGACTGGCCCGCCTTCGGAGTAACAATCCTCGTGATCGTTGGGTTACTCGTCGCACCACTCGGGAATCTGATCTGGCGCTCCCTCCATCGCTCGGGGCAACTGACGGTGGCTAACTACACTGATCTTGCGGATGCTGCTGCCGTGCGTGTCATGCGCGAGTCGGTTCTCTCGGCCACCTGGAGGTCGATTGTTATCGCCGTTGTTGCAATGGCCACCGCTGTCGTTATCGGTGTTCTCGTGTCAATCGTTGTCACTCGCCGAGCCAGAAGCCGACCGGGACGCGCGGCGATTTCATTCCTTGACGCACTGTTCATGCTTCCACTGGGAGTTTCCGCGGTGACCGTGGGGTTCGGTTTCCTCATCGCACTCGATAAGCCTCCGCTCGATCTGCGTGGCTCATGGTGGCTGATCCCGATGGCGCAGGCTATGGTCGCGATCCCGTTGGTTGTGCGCGTTGTGACACCGGTGCTCGCGTCGATCGATCCGCGCCAACGCGAGGTGGCTCGCGTTCTTGGCGCCGGGCCCGCGCGGAGCTTAGCCACCGTGGAGGGGCCTTTCGTCCTCCGTTCCCTCGCGATCGGTGCGGCTTTCGCTTTTTCCATGTCGCTCGGAGAATTCGGAGCGACCTCATTTCTCGCGCGCCCCACAACGCCAACGCTTCCGGTAGCCATTTACCGGCTGGTGTCGGAGCCGGGAGCCGTAGAACAGGGGATGGCGCTCGCGGCTTCAGTCCTGCTCGCGCTTTTGGCTGGGTCCGTCATGGCTGTTGTTGAAATGCGTACGGATACCAGCCACCAGATAGAAAGAGGACGCCCATGACCGGCCTCATTGTTGAAAACGCCAACGTCTTTTACGGTGCGGTTCACGCCGTGAAGGATGTGTCACTAACGCTTCCTGCTGGGCAGATCATTGCACTGCTAGGGCCGTCGGGGTCGGGGAAATCGTCGCTTCTTAGGGCGATAGCAGGCTTAGAAAAGATGCGAGGCCGTATCATTTTTGCCGACGAGGACGTGACCGCGGTGCCGGTGCATCGCCGCGGTTTCGGACTCATGTTCCAAGACGGGCAGCTGTTTAACCATCGCAGTGTTGGTGGGAACGTGTCCTATGGCCTCAAGGGACGCTTGCCGCGTGAGCAATGGGATGCCCGCGTTGACGAATTGCTCGATCTGGTGGGTCTGCCCGGCTATGCTGAGCGCGCTATTTCGACGCTGTCAGGGGGACAGGCACAAAGAGTTGCATTGGCGCGGGCACTGGCACCAGCACCGCAGTTACTTCTCCTCGACGAGCCGCTATCCGCCCTCGATCGTTCGTTGCGCGAGCAACTTGCCGTTGAGGTCCGCTCGATCGTTCAACGTGCGGGCACCACTGCCGTCTATGTTACGCACGATCAGGACGAGGCTTTCACGGTTGCAGATACGATCGCGATCCTAGAGGATGGCTGGTTGTCGCGAATCGGGACACCGGAGGACGTGTGGGCGTCTCCGGGGTCGCAGGCGGTTGCGCAGTTCCTCGGATACGGCCCATTCCTCACCTCCCATGAAGGTACAGGGTTGGGAGTTGAGATCCCGTCAGATGCTGTGTTGGCCTGCGGTCCTGACGCATTTGTTGCGGTGGAGGCCGATGTGGACGGCCAATTCGTTGAGCTTGCGGTCCTGGAGCAACGGACGGTGCGCGGGGCCAATGAGATCACGGTTGAGGTCGTTCCGGGGAAAACTGCGACAGTTGATATTCCGCTGCACGAGGTAGCCGGAGATACGCTTCGCGTGCGCCTGAATGCGGATCGCTGCGCCCTCGTCTAGGTACAAGGTGGCCGCATGTGAGGTGACATGGGGCTCGGATAATTCGGTAACCCTGTACCTTGGTTAGGGTTTTGAGATCCAGATACCGCCGTGATAGGTCCGTTGGAAGCCGGGTTTCTCGTTAATGGCAAGCATGGGCTTGTTGTCATATGCGTTCTCGGTTTCGATAGCCGTGGCATGAGGACGATCGTGAATGACTTTCGCATCAGTTCGGCTTTCTCATGAGAGCCGAGGCCGCGATTGTCGCGGTTAATAACAGTCCCCTTGGATGATGAGACTGTGGTGGGAAACAGGGCTCGCATAGGTAACGCTTTGAGCGTGTCAGGAGGCCGAGATGTTGTAAACGGTGTTCCCTTAGGTGACTCCCAAAGTCGCGATTCATTCCGACCCCACTTATCTTCTACCTCACGTAGGTACAGGGTAGGTGGGTTTTCGTGTGTTTTGGAGAGCACGTCTGGTGGTGATCTTGTACCTTGGGGTGGTTTGCGTGTGGGTACAGGGGTGAGGCTTTTGAGTTCATTGGGGAGCACGTCTAGTGGTGATCTTGTACCTTGGGGTGGTTTGCGTGCGGGTACAGGGTTGGAGTGTTTGTCGTAGTAAATGGTCTCGAAAGATCACTACCTTGTACCTTGGGGTGTTTCGGATGGTGGATGGGTTTTCCACAATTCGGTTGGTGGGGTTCCGCTGGTCAGGGGTGGTTTCATACAGTAAGTCCTGGGTGTGGTCAGGAGGCCGTATGAATAGGTTGAGGTCCATTGGCGTGGGGATAGTGCTGGTGGGTGTGCTTGTTTTGGCGGGGTGTTCGAGCTCTGATCAGCAGGCTGCGCCGTCGCCGACGATTAGTTACCCGCCCCTAGAATCCCCATCAGTAGCGGTGTCTGCGTCGCCATCTGTCTCGCAGTCTCCTTCATTGGAGGGGCTTATTGCCCAGCCGGAGGACCCTTACCCGTATCCGCTTCCTCAGCCGGGGGAGTTTATTGATGAGAACTCTCAGCGTGGCGCTGAACAATTCGCGTTCTACTACATCGAACAACTCGGATACTTCAACAACACCAACGACACATCAGTCATGGAACCACTAACCCACGAAGAATGTGAAACCTGCTGGGCAGCTTACGAAAACATTGCACAACAGTATGCGCAGGGTGCTTGGGGAGCTAACCTGCAATACGTTCCCCTGCGAGTTTGGGAATATACAACGGATAAAGAAACCGGAGATACTGCGGTGGTTGTGCTTTGCCGTGCGAGTGAATGGCTGTCGTACTCGGCAGAAGATCCAGAACCTCAAGTGATGCCAGAAAGAAGGGCTTTTTTCCAGGTTAATGTCGTCTGGGATGGTCAGTGGCTCGCGAGCGACATTTACGCAAATGTGGAGGAAGCCGAATGAGAATACCGCACTTAGTCGCAATTACGACGCTCTTACTCTCTTTAGTGTCAGGAGCTTTGAGTGATTCCTTTACGGAGGTCGATGAGTCGTCGCCGGTGTTTAAGGCGGCGAGTGTTGCGGTGTTTCCGTCTGCGGGGTTGTTTGATTTTCCGGGGGTGTCTG
>JAUNVP010000016.1 GCA_030537615.1 Actinomycetaceae bacterium
GGCCGGAACGGGAAAGACCCGAGCGATTACCTATCGGCTCGCTTACGGTGCGGCGACGGGCGCTTTCGATCCAGCCACCGTCCTTGCAGTGACGTTCACTAACCGTGCGGCGGCGGAAATGCGCTCGCGGTTGCGAGTGCTTGGAGTTCACGCCGCAGCGGCGCGAACTTTCCATTCGGCGGCGCTATTGCAGTTACGGCACTTTTGGCCTCAGGTCGTCGGGGGGCCTCTTCCCGATCTCATGGAACACAAGGCGTCGATTGTGGCGGCGGCCTGTACCCGTTTGGGAGTGAGCGTCGATCGTTCGGCCGTGCGCGATATTGCGGACGAAATCGAATGGGCAAAGGTTTCAATGATCAGGGCGGAGGACTATCCCGAAGCTCTGACGCGCGCATTACGCGAACCACCGGCTGGGCTCGATGCGACAGAGATGGCGACCCTGCTGGAGGTGTATGAGGACGCTAAAGACGAGCGTAACGCGATCGATTTTGAGGACGTTTTGCTTCTCACCGTGGGGATGCTTCACGAGCGTGATGATGTGGCGCGTCAAGTACGTGCCCGATATCAGCATTTCGTCGTCGATGAGTTCCAGGATGTCTCCACGTTGCAATACGAGTTGCTCAACCAGTGGCTCGGCGACCGACACGACGTGTGTGTCGTGGGCGACATTGCGCAGACGATATACTCGTTTGCCGGCGCGAACCCACGGTATTTATCGACGTTTGTTGATCATCATCCCGGTGCCCGTCTCGTTGAGCTGAATCGCGACTACCGATCGACACCGCAGATCGTGACGATCGCCAACCGCGTTCTTGATGCGCCCGTCGGTCGATACTCGCGCCGTCCCGAGGGGATTGTTCGTCTGCATTCACAAAGAGAATCAGGCCCGGCAGTTCGCTTCGATGTATATCGTGATGAAACCGATGAGGCCGAGGGCATTGTCCAGCGGATCCGTGCCCTGTACAAGGAGGGGATTGCCCCCGAAGATATCGCGATCTTGTATCGGACAAACGCGCAGTCGGAAGCCTTTGAAGCTGCCCTGGCTCAAGCGGGCATCGGGTTTACTGTGCGCGGCGGCCAGAAGTTCTTTGAACGGGAAGAGATCCGGCGCGCCATGGTTATATTGCGGCAACTGGCGAGGACCTCTGCTGATGACACGTCCGGAGCGGACATGCTAGAAGCGGTCAAGGGAGTTGTTAGTGAGCTGGGATGGACCGCTCAGGCGCCGTCGACTATTGGAGCCGTGCGACAACGGTGGGATAGCCTTGACGCTCTGGTCAATCTTGCTGTGGAACGGGAAACATTGTCGCTCCAGCAGTTTGTTCACGAACTCATTGAACGTTCAGAAGCGCAGTTGGCTCCCGTGACAGCCGAAGTGACTCTGTCGTCACTGCATGCCGCAAAAGGACTTGAGTGGGAGGCTGTTTTCCTTGCTGGCGTATCTGATGGACGGATTCCTATCTCTTTAGCTCGAGGTCGGGACGCTATCGAGGAAGAAAAACGCCTGCTCTATGTTGGTATTACCCGAGCCAAAACTCATTTGTATCTGTCGTACGCGCTTTCGGGGGGTGGACGTAACAGCCGTCAGAAGATGTCTCGTTTTCTCGACGGAATCTGGCCGTCCGCAGAACCGGAGGTTGTTCAACGGAAACCGCGGCCTCGTCAAACAGAGGAGATGTCCGCGGATGTCCGAGTGCTTTTCGAGGAATTGAAGCAGTGGCGACATGATGTGGCTCAGACATTGTCTCGGCCAGAATTTATGATCTTGACCGACCAGACTCTACTTGCCATTGCCGATGCGAAACCACGTACTCTCGTGCAGCTCGGCAAAATACGCGGGATTGGAGCCGTTAAATTGGAGCAGTTTGGCTCTCAGCTACTAGCGATTGTCCGTCAAGCCATTGAACGGGAGTGAGACCGCAACCACAGGCCGGGTGGACTGGGAAGCGGAAACGCTCGGTGACTAGATCACTGGCAATGCCCCGTACTTCTCCAGGGAGCAGACCACATCCTCGGATGCTATCGACGATAGCGACTGCGGTAGCGTATCCCGCTGTCATCAATACCCTATCGGCAAGAGCGGGGAAGGGCTGGTCACTCAACTGCGAGCGTACGGTATCGAAGTGTGGATCCGCGTCGCTATAGTGCAGGTCGACACAATGTAAACACGGACTTGCGCCGAACTGGGTGAGAGGACCAACTTCTACGGTTGTTTCTGTCACAACGACACTGCGGTACGGAATATGTTGGCAAAAATAGTGGGTGGCTAGCGCAATGGATGGTGCCCTTGGGAACACGAGCACGCCCAAGGTGGGGTTCAGAGTGTCTGTCAACGGACAGTCGAGGAGAGTGCTGAGCTTTTGAGGCGCCTCTGGCCCGATATCTGTACCGCGGTAGTCGATGCCGATGCTGAGGCCGTCATCGTGGAGGCTGTGGACGAGTGGTTCGAGAAGCGGCTTGAGGCGGTGAAACTGGAGAGTATCCTGAGATTTCGCAATCGTGATCTGAACACTTGCTGAGTTCTTGGTAGCCGACGGGTATGGGGGAGCAAGTACATCGGCTTGATCGAGCATTGCCGTTAGTTCGTCGAAGCGTGCTTGGGGAATCCCGAGCGTCTCAGCTTTTGACCGCACTCGAGAGCTCGGTAGGTGGCGGCGCAAAAATACCAATAGTTCGCGTTCGCGTGCCGACAGATTGTCGAAGATGACGGCATTGGGATAGCTTCCGATTTGGATTCCATCGGGTCGATGGAAAACCCCGAGTCCAGCGCGTAGTCGCATGACGGCTCCTCACATTGCCTGTTGGCCGAGAGTTTCGTGTGCAATGTGTTTAGCCTGTCAGCCGCTCTAGCCGGTGTCTATCGTCCCTCCAACTGCTGTGGATAACTTCGTCGGGGATGGACTAGTCGAGGTCGGTGCGAGCGTCTCCCTCAGAATCTTGGCCGGGCTCAAGACCGTCCGCCCATCCGAGCGTTCCATCGAGCATCTGATCCAATGCGGCATCGATTTCTGCATCGTGGTCGGCTTGCTCAGCGCGTCGCTCCAGGAACTGGGTGGGTTCTGCTAGCTCATCGCCAGTGGGGGCAAGATCCGGATGAGACCACAGCGCATCGCGCTCGCTCACCCCCTGCTGATCGGAAACGATGCGCCACAGTTCCGCCGCGTTACGGGCTTGTCGGGGGCGCAACTGTAATCCAATGAGGGAAGCGAGGAGCTGTTCGGCAGGGCCGCCGTGAATGCGGCGGCGGCGCATGATTTCTTGGAGCTGGTCAAGGTGAGGCAAATATGCACGACCCGCATTGTGCGTGACGGTATCAACCCACCCTTCGACAAGAGCAAGGAGGGTTTCAAGCTTTTCAAGCGCCTTCGATTGGCTCTCGGTTGGCTCCGCATTGAAGATCTGTCCCGACAGGGCATTTTGCAAAGCTTCGGTGTCCATCGGATCAACTGAGGAGGCCGCGTCGCGCATGGCATCGGTGTCGATCCGAATTTCGGCGCTGTAGCGTTGAATAGCGCCGAGAATCTCCGGCCTTAGCCAAGGTACTGAGGCAAATAGTCGGGCGTGCGCCACTTCCCGTAGGGCAAGGAACTGGTTGACTTCGTCGGCAGGAATATCAAAACCATCAGCAAATGCATCGATATTTGGCGCGACGAGCGCGGTCATTGAATTCTCCCCCAGTGGAAGGCCGACGTCGGTTGACCCCAGAGCTTCGTGAGCGAGACCGCCGAGAGCCTGACCGATTTGGGAACCAAAGACGACGGCAGCCATATTCTCCATCATGGGTTTAGCTTGTCCCATGAGATTCGCTAATCCAGGAGGTAGTTCGCCTATTCCCGCGTTGGTCATCTCATCCATCTGTGCGGCGAGAGTTTCCGATAGTGCTCGGGAGGCGTTGACTGCGACGGGTTCGACCATTTGTTTCCACACGTCGAGTGTTTCATCGAGCCAATCCGTTCGCCGCCACGCGTTGCGGGTGCCCTGCCCAGGTTCTAGCTCGGTGACGGCATCGAGCCACAGGTCAGCGACTTGAAGTGCTTGCCGAATACGCTGTCCCTCAGCGGCACTGATCTGCGGGTCGCCTGCCCCCCACGCTTTTTGGTGGGCGATATCATGCGCCATTTTCCAGTTGATGGGACCATCGTTTGAATCGAGGATGTAGCGCATCTGCGCCATCATCGACTGCATCTCAACTGGGTTCGAGGGGAGCATTCCACCGAGCATAGTGGTCGGATCGATGCCCTGCTGGTGCATCGCCCGAATGATCTCTTCTGCTGCTTCAGGGCCGAGAATACCTCGGAGCATTTCTTCCCAACCGGAGGATTCATGTTCACTCATAGTTCTAAACTACCGTCTCATGCCGAAGCTGTCTGTATGCGCAGGTGTTTTAACCAATAAATAGGTGCGACCTCGACGCTGGGAAAAATCAATCGTGGGTGTGGGCATTGGAAAAATAGGCTCCAGTTCTTCACAATGGGTGAGTGCAGAGATGGGAAAACGAGATGCAGCAAAGTGATCAGGGTGCGGTAGTTCTTTCTGAGGAGAGTCGCCCGCGAGGAGTCAAAGAGTTCTTCCGGCTTTTCCGCGTGCCGATTATTGGCGCGCTCGTTTTGCTTCTCATCCTCGTAGTGGGGCTGGTGATCCCGATGCCCTACGTCATCGAAAAACCCGGCCCGACCTACGATGTATTAGCGCGCTACCAAGACACCCCCATGATTGAGATCGAGTCGGACGATGCGGTCGAGTCAACGGGGGGTGAGTTGCGCATGGTTACGGTTTCTTCGTACGGGGGACCGGGATCGCACGTGTCGCTCGCGCAACTCGTGGCCGCGTGGCTGTCAGCCGATGCGACCGTTATCAAAGAACGCGATGTGTATCCGCAGGACGTGACCCGCGAACAGTTGCGTGAATGGTCAATGCAGCAGATGACCGCTTCGCAATCGACGGCTGCGGCTGCCGCACTTGAGAACCTTGGCTACGACGTTCCGGCTGTCGTGACCATTCATGGCGCAGTGTCGGGCTCGAACGCAGAAGGCCTCGTGGAAGACGGCGACATACTCGTCGCGATCACCACTCCCGACGGAGTGCGCCATGAAGTGAACCGAGCATCCGTACCATTCGCACTCGCCCGTGATTTAGCACCGGGATCGGAGGTCACGATGGAGGTGACCCGCAACGGCGAAGAGCGTTCAATCTCCTTCGAGACATACAAGCCAGATAGAACGACCCTCGACTTTGTTGGCTCAAAGTTCGGGATTTATCTCACCGCTGACGTCAAACTACCGTTCCCCGTCACCATCCATTTGGAAGATGTGGGCGGCCCATCGGCGGGCACAATCTTCGCACTTGGAATCATCGATCATCTGACCGGAGGCAACTCGACAGGCGGAGCAATCATCGCCGGCACCGGTGCCATAGGATACAACGGTGAAGTACAACCGATCGGTGGAATCAAGCAGAAAATGTACGGTGCAACTCGCGATGGTGCCCAATGGTTCCTCGCCCCGCGTTCAAACTGCGACGAGGTCGTAGGCAACGTTCCCGATGGGTTAAACGTCTGGCCGGTTTCAACGCTAGACGAAGCCCGCAGCGCACTCGAATCGATCCGAACCGGATCGACGGTCAACCATCCGACGTGTGAGGCCGCGTTAGCGGACAACGAGTAGCTACTGGCCACAACCGTTTGAACCGCACCCGCAGTTACCGCAACTACCGTCACCGTCATAGGAGATTCGCTCCTCGGCCGGAGCAAATGTCGTAAGCAGCGCGTCGGTCAACCCCGGCACTAGACTGTCACCTTGCGCGACCTCATCATCATGATCGTGCGATCGGGTGCGCACCGCACACCAAATTTCGCCCGTTCTCATAACCCCGGCAACAATACGGACATCGTCACGCTCAGGGTGGTTGGCAAAGAACTCGACGGCTTCAACCGGATCGTCTGGAGCGGCCGCTTGGACATCAGTGGGAACCATCACGCGCTCCGTGCACACAGCCGCACCGGCGACTGAATCTGGCCAACCCAGTTGCGCGAGCGTGTCTTCGAGATCAATGCCTGGAAGATCCTCTTGGATTACGGCAGTCAAGGCATCGCTGGTCCCATCCCATTGCTTACGCAGATGCGAACGCATGTCGTCGGGAAGCTCATCGAGTTCGAGAAGAGAAATCGTGGGGACGAGCGCGTACACGGTCGAGGCTCGATCCCATCCGAGACTCGCTGCAGATTTTTCGATCTCGACGACTGTGTGGCGCAAAGCGCGTTCTACCGGTGATACAGAAGAGGAAGTCACGTTCATACAACTATTGTCTCTCAGGTGGCTTATCGCCTTCCACTCGATAGACTAGGAACATTGACTCGGCAACCAGAATCGTGAAAGGCACGACGTGACATCCTTCCCTATTTCAGGTTTTCCGCAACCGCCGAATAAAGGCCAACGTCCACCGAAACGACCGTCGAAAGGATTAACCCCCTTCCGGCTGACCGTCATCGTACTTGTTGCGGTGGCAATGCTCATTTATTTGCTGTCCGATCTGTGGACTGAGGTCCTGTGGTTCAACCAGCTCTCAGCACAGCGGATCCTGTGGACCAAGTGGATTTCCATCAGCGTCATCGTGCTCGTTGCCACAGTCGCTAATGCAACTATCGTCGGCTTAAATATGAACTGGGCGTATAAGAAACGTCCAACAATCATTCGGGGTGATTTCGGCGCGAATCTGCGCGAATACCAGCAGGCACTCGAGCCGCTGCGTCGTATCGTCTTTTGGGGGATACCTTTTGGCATCGGTTTATTTACCGGACTTGGACTAGCGACGGACTGGCGGCAAATCCTCCTATGGATGAACCGAACATCATTCGGTAAGACAGATCCGCACTGGGGGCTCGACGTCGGCTTCTACGTATTCACCCTGCCTATTTTGCAGATGGTTGTGTCGCTTTTGACAACGGTATTCGTCGTCAGCCTCATTGCAACCGTCATCGTCCACTATCTGTACGGAGCGATTGCCATCAGTCCAAGCCTGCGGGTCACTAAACCTGCACGCCGTCAGATCGGTATTCTCGCCGCGATTTTGTCGCTCGTTGTGGGGCTTCGCTACTTTATTACCCGATACGTTCTGCTGACGCAGGGTGGATCGCGTATCGATGGCGCCCTCTACTCGCAAGTGCACGCAAGCATCCCGGCGCAAACCATTCTTGCCGCAACGTCAATCATTGTCGCCGTTCTTTTCCTCATTGCAGCGTTCAAGGGAACGTGGCATCTCCCCGTTGCCGGCGTTGCGGTCACAGTGGTGTCGGCGCTCGTTGTCGGCATGGCGTACCCCGCTCTCATTCAACAGTTCAAGGTGCGTCCGAACGAACGCGCCCTCGAAGCTCCATATATCCAACGCAACATCGATGCGACTTTAGCGGCCTATGGACTTGAGGACGTTGAACATCAGACGTATACGGCTCGTACCGACACGTCTCCGGGACAGTTGCGAGATGACGCGGCCTCAACCCAGCAAATTCGCCTGATTGACCCGGACGTGATTTCACCTACTGTTCGCCAACTCAAGCAATCGCGCTCGTACTACACCTTCGAAGATCAACTGAACGTCGATCGCTACGAGGTTGACGGTGTCAAACGCGACACGGTCATTGCAGTGCGTGAACTTAACCTCGATGGTCTCGACCAGAACGAACAGAACTGGGTTAATCGTCACACGATCTTTACCCACGGATACGGCATTGTCGCAGCCTACGGTAACCGCGT
The DNA here is from genome assembly GCA_030537615.1 of Actinomycetaceae bacterium. Taxonomy (GTDB): domain Bacteria; phylum Actinomycetota; class Actinomycetes; order Actinomycetales; family Actinomycetaceae; genus Gleimia. The sequence continues at coordinate 7,749 of JAUNVP010000016.1, forward strand.
CGATTCGAAGGGCGAGCCGGCCTGGTGGGAGGAAGGAATTCCTTCTCGCGGCGATATGGGCGAGTATGAACAGCGCGTCTACTTCTCACCCTCCTCACCCGAATACTCCATCGTTGGTGCTCCCGAAGGGGCCGACCCACTCGAACTCGACTACCCGGATGAGGGTTCTGACGGGCAGGTGCCAACAACCTTCCAGGGAGATGGTGGCCCCTCGATCGGGAATTTCTTCAACAAGCTCCTCTTCGCGATTAAGTTCCAGTCGACGAATATCTTCTTTGCATCGCAGATCAACTCCGAATCGCAGATTCTCTACGACCGTGATCCTGCGCTGCGAGTATCAAAAGTTGCTCCGTACTTGACACTTGACCGCAAGCCCTACCCGGCAGTTGTTGATCTCGATGGAGACCCTTCGACGCCCAAGCGTCTGGTGTGGATTGTCGATGGGTACACGACGTCTAACCAGTATCCGTACGCGCAACATATCGATGTCACGCAAGCAACCTTCGATGCTTCTAGTGCAGGCACCCAGCTCTATACGCCCTCGAACCATCTGAACTATATGCGCAACTCGGTGAAGGCCGTCGTTGACGCCTATGACGGGTCGATCAGCCTCTACCAATGGGATACGGAAGATCCGATTCTCAAGTCGTGGATGAAAGCGTTCCCTGGTCAGGTGAAACCTTTGAGTGAGATCTCGGGTGACCTCATGGCGCATATGCGCTACCCGCAAGACTTGTTCAAGGTACAGCGCTCCTTGCTTGCGGCCTACCATGTGACCAAGGCTGAGAATTTCTACACCGGTGGTGACCGCTGGCGACTGTCGGAGAATCCGACCTCGAATCGTTCTCAAGATGGCAGCGTTCCGGTGCAGCCACCGTACTACCTGACGATGCAAATGCCGGGACAAGACTCCGCTGAGTTCTCATTGACCTCGGTCTTTGTACCGGGTGGACAGGCTGATCGTGAACCGATGGCCGGATTCCTGGCGGTTGATTCTGAGACCGGATCCGAACCGGGCAAGATTCGCGAGGGCTTTGGCAAACTTCGCCTGCTGGCGCTTCCGTCCTCGACAACAGTTCCCGGCCCCGGTCAGGTGCAGAACAACTTTGACGCGAATGCGAATATTGCTCGCGAACTCAACCTGATGGACCAGGAAGGATCGGAGGTCATTCGCGGTAATCTCTTGACGCTTCCGGTCGGCGGCGGTTTGCTCTACGTCCAGCCCGTCTATCTCCAGGGCACCGGTTCCACCAAGTATCCCGTGCTCCGCAAGGTGCTGACGGCGTTCGGTGACTCCGTTGGATTCGCAGACACTCTCGAAGGATCATTGGATCAAACGTTTAAGGGTGACTCCGCAGCAGAGCTCGCCGATGGTGCAGGATCGTCCGATGGGTCGGCAAGTACCGATGAGCCCGATGTCGAACAGACACTTCAGCAGCGATTGACAGCGGCTTTGCAGAAGGCCCGTGACGCGATGGTAGCGTCTGACGAGGCGATGAAGGAAGGCGATTGGGCGGCGTACGGCCTCCAGCAAACGAATCTACAAAAGGCACTCGAAGACGCGTTCCGTCTACAAAATCAGATCGATTCAGAATCTCCCGATATCGATCCTGATATGGAAGGCGATAGCCCGGAGTCCTCGGATGAGCCGTCAGCCGAACCGTCGGCTGAGGCGGAAGGCTAAACGCTGACCGGCTTGCCGGCCTCCATTTCTGCGCGGAGGCCGGCAATGACGGCATCGAAACCACCGCGTTCAAAATGAGAGCGTTGACGCTCGTAGCCCGGCGTTCCTTCGATGAGCGTGCGGGCATTGGCGAGCTCTGATACACAACCCACGCGCTCAGCGGCAGGCTCGAGCGTGTCGAGTAGTGTCGCGAGTCGTTCGCGCACGGGAATGAGTTCGACGCTGTCTCCAACGGGAACGGCGACAGTCGTGTCGAGGCCGTATCGAGACGAGGCAAACGAGTTTCGTCGTACGATCCAGTCCGGGTGGCGGGGGAGTTCCTGCCCGCGATCTAGTTGCGTCGAATAGTGTTCGACGAGGGCATGGGCGATTGCACAGAGTGCGGCCACGTCTTGAAGATTAGATGCAGTGTCGAAAATCCGGACTTCGAGCGTGCCCAGATGTGGAGCCGGTCGCATATCCCAGAATAGATTGTGCGCGGAGCGGATAAAACCGGAGTCGATCAGTTGATTGACAGCGAGTGAGTATTCGTCCCAGTCGTCGAACTGCGGGGGAATTCCAGCACTGGGGAGCTGGTGGAAAATCGTCGGTCGAAAAGATGCGTATCCGGTATCTTCGCCGCGCCAAAATGGAGAGTTTGCGGCAACTGCTTGGAGCTCGCACAGGTGACTGAGTACAGCGTTTGAGATCGGGTGAACCTTTTCGACGTCCTCAATACCAACGTGGATATGTAGCCCGCAGGTGAGAATCCGGCGGGCCCAATACTGGGCAGTGTTGATGAGGTTGTCGTAGTGCTCAGTTGGAGTCGCTGTCTGCGCGTGGGGATCCCCGGTGGGGTGAGTTGCCGAGGCGATGAGGGTAGTTCCAGTATCTGCCAGCGGCTTTTCTAAATCACGGAGCACGTCGGTTAGATCGCGCATACAGCTGTCGATTGTTGTCCGAGCCTGCGACGTAATTTCGAGGGTCGATTGAATAATCTCGTGGTTGACTTGCGGGTGCGGTTGCCCATTGCGCACGAGAGCCCGTTCAATTTCGCCAACCTCTTGGCGGAGCTCACCGGTTTGTTGATCGATGACTTGCATCTCCCACTCAACACCAACGGTGGAACGAGGAGAATCTGCGAAGCCAATGCGTTTCATGATGATCGTTGACCTTTCTACTGCCGCTTCAATAGTAGGACTCTCCTATCAGAAATGCCTTTTATGATCGGTGGCCGTGGGAATTCTTACAGTGGTCGCGTAGTGTGGGGAAAAAGAGAGGGAAAATAATGGATATTTCTGTTGAGATTGCGGATATTACGACCCTTGATGTTGATGTCATTGTCAACGCTGCCAATTCGAGGTTGCTTGGTGGCGGGGGAGTAGATGGTGCGATTCACCGCGCGGCCGGTCCTCGCTTGCTTGAAGCGTGTAAGAAACTTCGTGCGGGTGAGCTTGTCGACGGTCTCCCCGTCGGTCAGGCAGTAGCAACACCGGGGTTCGACCTTCCCTCCCAGTGGGTTGTCCACACGGTTGGACCCAACCGCCATGCGGGGCAGACCGATCCGGCTCTACTAGCTTCTGCATTCCGTTCGAGTCTTGACGAAGCTGCCAAACTCGCAGCACATTCGGTGGCATTTCCCGCCATTTCGGCCGGCGTCTACGGCTGGGATCGAAGGGAAGTCGCACGCATAGCAGTGGATACGGTACGGAGTTGGGCTGAGGAACATCTCCACGAATGTCATTCCATTTCGCGCGTCGTGTTTGCCGTCGTGAACGAGTCAGCACTGCGAGATTTCGAAAGAGCACTCGACAATAGCTAAGGCCGTTAACCGCGGAAGCTGTGAACCTGTGTGGTCTGTCTTCTCGTGTATGACTTCGCTCAATCCTCGGGTAATCTAGAGGCGAAACGCGCGCGGAAGGGGAGCACTCATGTCGCAGCAACCACCGATGAATGGCGACAATAATTCGTATCAGCCGCCGTCTGGTTGGGAACAACCGAACAGCCGGTATGGAGTGGGGGCAGGAAACCCGATCAGCCCTCGTTACGAAGGACAATACGACGCAAATCAGACTGCTCCCGTCTATCACTCGCCGGTCGGCTACGCGTCGAGATCGTCTGTGGTAGCTGGCGCCCTAGGTATTTTTCTCGGTACATTCGGCATCCATAACTTCTATCTTGGACGCCACGCCCTCGGAATCCTTCAGTTGTTGATCACCCTGCTGTCTTTCGGTCTTTTGGCATGGGTTTCAACGTTGTGGGGACTGGTCGAGGGGATCCTGTATCTGGTGAGCAATTCACCGCGCTGGTCCTACGATGGGAACGGAGTTCCTCTCAGACAATAGGAGTAAGGATGTTCGACATCGTTGGATGGTCACGCCCGCTGGTGTGTGCGCCGATGGCGTACGTGGGGCGAGCGCGGTTAGCGACGGCGGTGTCTGAAACTGGCGCGTTAGGCATGATGGGATTTGGCTCTGCTGATTCCCCGCGGTTTATTGACGAACAGTTTGCGCTCATTCCATCCGGCCTTCCGGTGGGGGCAGCATTTATGGCGTGGGCGCTGGAAAAGGACGATAGTGCTTTTAATAGGGCGTTAGTCCATCGGCCGGCAGTTATATGCCTTTCTTTCGGCAACATTAGACCGTGGGTTTCGCGTGCGAAGGATGCTGGCTCAGTAGTTTTGACTCAGGTGGGGAACGTCCGCGACATCGACGCGGCAATCCGCGCGGGGGTCGACGGTATTGTCGCTCGCGGTATGGAAGCCGGGGGGGCACGGTCGCAACGACGTTGCGATGCTTCCACTACTGGCTGAAACCTTGAAACGCACCGATAGACCGGTTCTCGCCGGCGGTGGGATCGCAACGGCTGCGGGGGTTCGTGCTGTCTTGGAAGCTGGTGCGGAGGCCGCATGGGTGGGTACTCGGTTTATTACCGCGGAGGAATCCGACGCTAAGCCCGCGAATCGAAAGATCCTTGCTGAAGCCACCGCCGACGACACGGTGTATACCTCTGTGTTTGATCGGGCGAAGAAGCTTGCTTGGCCAGCGGAGTATGGAGGCCGTGCGATTCGCACTCCATTTGTCAATGAATGGAGCGGCAGACTTGATGAGCTGGAAGCCTTACCCGAGCCCCTCGACGTGACGCCGGTTTATGCGGGCCAAGGGGTGGGATTCTGCGGAGAATCGGAGCCCGCCGCTGAGATTGTCGAGAAGCTACTCGATTTCAATTAGAAGCTCATATTCGCCCTCGTTCCCGGGCTGACGCCTGGGGCACCTGGGTGCTGCTGTGCGGGCGTAGGCCCTGTGTGGCTACCGTAGGCTCTCCCTAAAACAGTTCCCAGGAGAAAACAGGAAGACCAAAGCCTTGACTACACCCCGGCGTTTATCGATAATCGATAATATTGATAAACGATAAAATCTAGTGGGGTGCGGTTATTGCTCGTGCAGAAGGAGCTACTGTGGCGATATATTCTCTGGTGATAATTCCAATCATCATTTTCCTGGTGTTCTTGCTCGTGGGGAGCGTCCTGGTTTACTGGTGGAAACGTGGCCAAGTCGGGCCAATCGCGTTGTTGCTGTGTTGGCTACTCCTCGCCTATGAAACAGTCGGACTGCTTGTTAACCTGATTGCGGCCCCCGTACTGATTAGTGCTCCTACCGTCCTGGTGACTCGCAAATACACCGAGTACAGCTTCGATGGGGTGTCGGTGCCAGTAGTCGCAGCCGGTGGGAAGAAGTTTCTGGTTGCACTCCCGTTCCTCGTATACGTCGTTGCAGCTGTGATTCTCATCGTCGCACTCATTCGCGTGCTACTCGCGTACCAGCGTCACACGTTCTTCGACCGATCATTCCTCCGACAAGTTACGTTCCTTGGTAGAACGCTATTCTTCGGTGGTTTAGCGACGCTCATTACCCGATTCGCCGTTGAGATTATTGCGGAGACAATTACTCAGCACAGTCCCCTGATCCACGCACAACTCACCGATGGAGGCAGAGTTATCGGGTGGAACGGTGAGTGGTGGAGCTACGGCGATGGTGTGGTGTGGATTGTTCCGGGCATCATTATTATGATGCTTCCAGCACTTATTCAGAAGGGTGTTGAGCTTCAACGCGAGGTTGATTACCTTGTCTGAGCAGGATCTGAGGGACGACCACGACATTGTCGTGACTCTCGATGCCATTCTCGCTCAGCGCAACTGGACACTCACCCAACTTTCCGAAGCGACTGGTATTACCCTGGCGAACTTGTCTAATCTCAAGAACGGTAAAGCGCGTGCCGTCCGATTTACCTCTCTGAGCGCGATATGTCGGGCACTAGAGTGCGAGCCGGGAGATATTCTTACTCGTCAGTAAGCCGTTCGAATGCGAGTGTTGCCAATACACTCGCGCAATCGGCCACCACTTCATCGGCGAAAATCGCGCGCGCCGAGTGGTTGAAGGGGGCCGTGCGGTGATCGCCCTCGGCCGGAACCGCTGACACCGACACGAAGCAGCCGGGAATGTGTTCTAGTACCTTGGAGAAATCCTCGGCAGCCGCCATCGGCTCAGACTGCATACCCCAACGACCGGGGAAAGCGCATTCGACGACCTCACGCACGAACTGGTATTCGGCATCATCGTTCATGGTGACTGGATACAGTTCAATACGCTCAACCTCCGCCGACATCGAATGAGTACGTGCCGTCGCCTGCGCCAACTCCGTGAGGCGATTGACTAGACGGATGCGGGTGGCAGGGTTGAAAGCTCGAAGGGTGTATTCCAGCGTCGCGGCATCAGGGGTAATGTTCGAGGCCGTCCCCGCATGGATTTGCCCACAGGTGGCAACAACCGGGTCGAAAATACTGAACTCACGTGCAATCATCACCTGGGCATCGAGAATAATCTGCGCCGCCACCGGAATCGGGTCGAGATTTTCGTGCGGGGCGGAACCGTGGCCGCCGCGGCCTCGAACCGTGATCTTGAGGGTGTCTGATGAGGCCATGATGGGGCCGGGCTTTGAGCCAATGAAACCGGTGGGGAACCGTGATGCCCACACGTGTAGCGCATAGGCGTGGTCAGGCAAACGTCCCGCGGCCTCCAATAGATTTTCGTTGATCATGTACTGGGCACCGTCATGGCCTTCTTCACCCGATTGGAACATGAAGATCACGTCTCCACGCAACTCGGTGCGCACATGGTGCAATGCGCGCATGGCACCGACGAGACCAGCCATGTGAACGTCGTGACCGCAAGCGTGCATCGCCCCGTTGGTCGAGGCCCATTCGAGCCCGGTATCTTCGACGATCGGCAGGCCGTCCATATCAGCACGCAAGAGAATGAGCGGACGATTTTCGCCCTCGGCCTCACCTCGTAAAATCGCCATGATACCGGTGGCCGTCTGGCACTCGACAGTCTCGAGGCCGAGTTCGTCAATCTCGCGACGAATACGAGTTGCAGTGAGGGGCAAATCAAGGCCAGGTTCGGGAATTTGATGCAGATTGCGCCGCAACTGAATAAGTTGCGGCGCAATCGAAGCGATGTGTTTGCGGATCGGGTGAGTCATGATTCCTCCTGGTTTGAAGGTACTCTACTCACCGCTGTTTTTCGGGCAGTTTACTCCTGCTTGTCGCGGGGCTTTCTACGGTAGCGGCGTTTGGCACGTCGTAGGACGGTTGCGATTTCTGGCGCCACGGGAATGGGAGAGCGTTGTGGACGCCGCTGAATGACTTCTTCGGCAGCGACTGACAGATCGTCAACGACGTGGGCAGAGACGTCCTGCACGAGAACATCGCGTTGGTGAGCGGACTCGCGTTGCAGTGCTTTCAACCGATCCATTTGAGCGTTTTTCCACAGTGCGATACTCATCGCAACCATGATGAATGAGAACGGGAAGGCCGCCAAGATAGCGAGTGACTGAAGCGCTGCCATACCGGTGCTTGTCGAAGCAGAGCCGATCATGGCCGCAGTTACCGCTCCAACCATGATCGCCCAGGTCAGTCGCACAAATAGTTGTGGGTTGGGGTTGCCTGCGGTCGAGAGCATCGACATGACGTAGGAGCCGGAGTCGGAGGACGTGACGAAGAAGATGATAACAACAATCATCGCCGCTCCCGAGAGGATTCCTGACATCGGTAGTGCCTCAAATGATTGGAACAGCACAGTGTTAACGTCGACAAGACCGTCGGCGCCAATGAGGTTGCCTTCACCAAACATTTGTTGGTAGAGGCCGTTTCCGCCCATGATCGCAAACCAGAGGAATGTGACCAGGGTGGGGACGGCAAGGACGCCGACAATGAATTCGCGGATCGTGCGTCCGCGAGAAATACGCGCAATGAAGATTCCTACGAACGGTGACCACGACATCCACCAACCCCAGTAGTAGGTAGTCCATGAGGTCAACCATGTGGTGCCCGCTACGCCCTCAAACGGGAGAGTCTGGAACGCTAGTTTGAAGAAATCGTTGAGGTAGTAGCCGATGTCTTGGACAAACTCACTCAGAATGAATGTGGTCGGGCCAAGTGCCGCAACTGCAAATGCCAGAAGCCCGGCAAGAATGAGGTTGATATTGGACAGTATCTTAATACCGTTATCTAGCCCCGTTGCGACTGACAGTGCGGCAAGGCTTGATATAGCAATGACGAGGACCACAAGTACAGTCCGAGTTGCCTCAAAGCCGGTGAGGTACTCGATACCGGCAGCTACTTGATTAACGCCGAAGCCGAGAGAAGTAGCGATACCGAGGACGGTGCCCAGTACGGCAACAGAGTCAATGACGTCACCGACGGTGCCTTTCACTCGATCTTCACCGAATAGAGGCTCGAGCGTCCAACGGATTGAGATCGGGCGTTTTTTCCGGTGGTGAGTGTAAGCAATGGCAAGGCCAACAATGACGTAAATCGACCACGGGTGCAGTCCCCAGTGTAGGAACGTTGAGGACATGGCATCGCGGGCAAGGAATGCTTCTTCCCCGATGCTTCCAGGGCGCGGTGATGCGAAGTGAGAGAGCGGTTCGCCGGCACCGTAAAAGACGAGTCCGATGCCCATGCCGGCGGCAAAAAGCATAGCGAACCAGGAGCTGAGCGAATAGTCGGGATCATCATCATCATCGCCGAGTTTGATATCTCCGATGCGTGAGAACGCCAGTATGAGAACGAAAAATACGAATCCCGTTGCCACGAGAACGTAGTACCACGACAGGTTATTGATGACTGTTGTCGATGCCCACGAGATTGCCGCTTCAAGTTGTGTGGGGATAATAATCGCAGCTGCAACGAGAACGAGCAGAATAATCGTTGAAGGATAGAAGACCCCGCGCGAGACGCTGGATGTCCATTCCTTTGCGTTAACTTCTTTCGTGTTCTGATGAGATGACACAGTTTTACCCTTGTTATCGGCTTTGCTTTACCTATTAACTGTTACGAATTTCTACGCACAATGCGAATCTACGTGAGAAAGACCGCAAAAGGCTCTCTCCTAGCCGAAACATGATAACGAGACGTTATGAGGCGACGGCACGGGCGGCGATGAAGAGTTCTGGAGGGAGAGCGTGGTCCAGTTCCCACACAATTTGCATGGGGCGCGAGCCTTGTGAACTAACGAAGTGGGCAGGCCCAGCGAAGGTATAGGGCACGCCTTCGCCTAGATCGTTTCGCTTATTGTTTCGAATAAATAAGGCGATATTAGTTCCGCGCTGAGCATGTTCTCGATAACGGCGTCCGGTGGGAGAGGAGCTCGATGTAGTACTTTGGGACTCCCAGTGAAACAAGCTCTGAGTAAGCGCGTAATCACGGTAGAGCGTTTGTGGTGAATAATCTGTCTCCGATTTGACTAGCGTCACCAGTAGAGCATCCGTATTGGTGTGCGGACAGAATTTCACCCCTTCACGCATATTGCCCGGTGCCTGACCGTTAAATTCAAAACCGAGTTGCAATCCTGCGAGTAGTTCTTCCCTTGAATACTGCGCGCCAACCTGGAGAGGAGTTTGAGAGAGTGGCCCTTTGGGAGCCTCAAACAAATGATGTGATGTTGTTTGTGAGTAGGTCATGATCTGAAGGATTTCTTCGATCACCTGTGAGTTTGATCGAAGTACCGCCAGAGCATCATCGACGGACTTGAATCTACGTCCGTCCCGCTCTCCTTTTGGCCAAACGGTATACATCAGCATATGAGCGTAGATTTTGTCGCGATCGCTGAGCTCGCGGTACCGCTGACTAGTGGTGAGGAGATTTCGATACGCCGCAACACGATCTGGGTCTTCAACATGGCAGAAGACTCGGAGCCGGTTTCGAATATCATCGAAACTATCAGCGGGTAGATCATCGCCTGTTCTCGCTAGATGCAAGAGACGTTGCCATGAGACGGGATGATTGCGCCATTTACTGCGTCCGTATATGGTTGCGAGATCTCGTTGAGCATCGGTGAGAAACTGATGCAGTGGATACGTGGATAAAGAGAGCGAGTCGATGCGTCGAGCACTCGCAAACTGTCGAATTTCTACCGGTAATTTGGGCGTTGTGATATTGAGATTTTCTTGAATCGAACGAAGAACGATCTCCTGGCTTTTCTCATCGAACAAGATGTGGCTTCCTGCTGGAAGCTTGGAGAATCCGTCTCTGACACCTTTTTCGAGGCCGCGGCGTGTAGTTTGAGTGAGAGCTCGTAGTTTGAGATCGAATCTGAAGCCTTTTGCCTGGTTACCAACGAAGTCTAGGACGGTCAAGACAGTTTTACCTGGTGCGAGGCGGAGACCGCGTCCGAGTTGTTGGAGAAAAATAACCGGTGATTGAGTGGGACGGAGCATGAGGATCGTATCAATCTCAGGAACGTCGACACCTTCGTTAAATATGTCAACTGTACAAATGATTTGCACTTCGCCGTTCTTGAGTTTTGCTATAGCTTCGTTTCGGGGAATTGTAGATCCTCGTGAGGTGACAAGTGCGGCCTTGAACCCGACCTTTTCAAATGCCTGGGTCATGTATTCGGCATGCTGAATATCAACGCAGAAACACAGCGCACGCATAGACTTCGGATCGAGAATCTTGTCTTGAATCGCCTGGACGATAAGTCTCACCCGAGCGTCGTTTCCCGTCAGGACATTACTGAGCTGACTTGCTTGGTAGTCACCGGCTGCCATTTTGACCGCAGATAGATCGGTACCGTCAGCATTGACGTGATAGTGGAACGGGCACAGTAGCTCCTCTTCAAGGGCGTCCCATAGTCGTAGTTCGCTCGCAATTCGGCCGCCAAAATAACGATTAGCAACGTTTATGCCATCGCCACGCTCAGGAGTCGCGGTAAGACCGATCAGCTCCCGGGTGTCAAAATAGTCGATCAAACGCTGATAGGACTTTGCTTCGGCATGGTGGAACTCGTCGATGATGAGGATGTCAAAGAAGTCAGCAGGTAGCGCTTCTAGTGATTTCTCGTGCAGTGATTGAATAGTCGCAAACACAATATTAGCGTGACGTGTCATTTCTCGAGCGGTCAGCTCGCTGAAGTTGACACCTTGTGACGTTGAGTAACCTATTTCTCTATTTTTCGTAACGTCGCGGAAAGTGCGTGCTGACTGCTCGAGAATCTCGTAACGATGTGCGACAAAGAGCGTTCGAGGGGCTCGTCCTAACTCGTCTTTGAAGCGAGCAGACAAACGTTTATAGTCGAATGCGCCAACGACCGTTTTTCCGGTACCTGTTGCGGCAACGACGAGATTACGGTGATGCCCCTGGTTGCGTGATGCCTGGAGTGCGTCGAGCATGGCTTGCTGGTAGGGGTAAGGGTGAATATCGAGTGCGGTGAAGTCCAAGTGGGGGCGGCCGCGACTGCCAAACCGAGCCCTATCGATTTCGCGGTCGAACTCGTTTGCGTCCTGATCCGGGTCATATGGGATGAATGACGGAGAATTCCAATATGACTCGAAAGTTGATTCGAGCTTGTCAAAGAGCGCTGGAGTCGACGCGCGAGCAATACGTACATTCCATTCCAAACCGTCAACGATGGCAGAATGAGAGAGGTTCGACGAGCCTACAAAAGCCGTGTGGAATCCAGTATTTCGGTAAATCATCCACGCTTTAGCGTGGAGGCGAGTCGACGTTGTTTTGTAGTTGACTTTGACTTGGGCGCCGTATTCGTTGACGAGACGATCGAGTGCTTTTCGATCGGTCGCACCCGTGTAGGTTGTGGTAATGATACGGATAGGAACGCCTCGTGCGCGAAGTTGCCGGAACTGCTGGTCAAGGGTGGTTAAACCTGTCCACTTAACGAACGCGATAATTGCGTCGACGCGATCCGCCGAAGCAAATTCTTTGCTTAGCTCGGCTTGAAGAGAGACATCGTGCTCAGCATTGGTCATTAAGGCCGCTTCGTTTAATGATGTACTCGGCCGAATAATCTCCTTAGCAAGCGGCGTTTCTTTGACTTCTGCAAGATATTGAGCTTGCGCTTTCTTTCCGGTTAACACCAAATAGTTGTTGAAATCGTCGCTGGAGAAACCTGAACTACTTTCGAGTGCCCCAAGAAAGGACGAAGCAAGTGTTAAGCGGTCTTCTTTCTTGGTTTCTTGAAGTCGGCGTTCAAAGACCTTAGCAACGTGTTGGGCTAAGAAATGCGGTAAATCGGCGTCGTCAATGGAAGAAAGAACTGCCCGGTCAGCAACCAATTGTGAAATAAGCGCGTAAAGATCGCGATCCACTACCGATTCATAGAGTCCAGGAGGGAACTCATCGTCGGACCTGTGTGACATAATTTCAATCCTCGCAGCTTTTACTGAGATAACCGTGCTGTCTCATCACACCCCCTGCCGCGCCCTCACTTGCCGGATGCGTCCTGTCACTGCCAGGTACAACCCGCGGTCCAATTTACCGCCTTCGCGCCGCACTTCGGAGCGGGGAATGATCACGAGCCGGTCGAGTCGAACCTCCGAGGGGCGTCTTTGGTGATCCCATTCGCCGGTGCCAATGTCCATCCAATAGCGTCCCCAGCGGGCTTCCTGTGCGGCATCGCGGTCGTGATCCTTACTCGTCATCTGCGCGCATAACACGCCCTCGGGCACATCGGCGAGAACGAGTACCGGACGATCCTTACCGCGGCTGTAGTCCTCTTCATACGGAACCCACGCCCACACCACTTCACCAGGATCTGCAGCGCCGTTCGGTCTGGGAGCGTAATCAAACCGGGGGAGTTTATAGTGATCTGACACGAAATACGACGCGTGTTCGCGTGTAGCACGCGGCTTTGATGGATGACGGTGAGCGGGGCGGCTACTTCGCGTCGAACGGGGAGAGCGGCGTGGCTTTCGACGAGGATCAAGAGTGCGAGACAGATAATCGGCCGCTCCTCGAGCCGCAGCCTTTGCTAGACGGGAAAATACGCTTCCGACCATTGATTACCTTTCGTCTCCTTCGTCGATATGCACGAGGTTATCTCAGGTTGGGCGCCGAGGCATGCTTTAGCCAACTGTCGGAGGCTATTGGTTTTCGCGAGCGTCGGCAATGAGTTTACGAGTTCCCGTCCCAATGAATACGCCAATCAGGGAGGCTCCGGCATAAGCCACCATGTAAATCCATGCACTTGAGTTCAGATGCCAGAGGACAAGAACAGCCGTTGCCAATAGGACGACGAGCGGATGGATCCATACGGGATTGCGCATCAATCCGGCAAATACGCCGACAAAGAGAAGGATAGATGGAATACCGATCAGTAGGCCGGCGACCAAAGCATCCTTATTCGGCATCACGACCGGAAAGAAGACGATGGCAAGAGCTTCGATCCCGCCGATGACTGCTGTTGAAACGATGCGTTTATTCATCGCACACCTCCATTGAATCGTCTCGCTTTCATTCTAGCGGGTCGAAGCCTTTCAAACGCGGCAACTTAGCTGGTTAAAGCGGGTTTATTCATATGAGCATGATCCGTCGAGAGGGCGTCTCACGTGGTTATCGGACGTGACCGCGAACGGTGTTGACAGCGGCCTTTAGACCTAGCTAAACCGCAAAGTTTCGGATACCCTAACTTTTGAGTTCATCAACCCGAACGATTGGAATGATATGACCAACGTCGCACAGATCCTGCAAGATGCAGGACTCACCAACCCCGCTGTAATTGAATACGTCGAAAAGTGGGCGGGAATCACCCAGCCCGACACGATTGAAGTAATCGACGCAAAGGACGATGAGCGCCTCGTCCAAGCTGCTCTCGCGGACGGCGAAATTCAACCCGCTGGTAAAGACCGTTACTACTCTCGTTCCTACTACAAGGACACTGCTCGTTCAGAAGAGCGCACAGTCGTCGCCACGCATAACCCGAGCGATCGCGGTGTGTACAACAACTGGCGTGATGCAGATGCCACCACCGAACAGCAGATCGAGCGGATGACCGGTGCGTCAAAGGGTAAGACTATGTATGTCGTGCCTTACCTCATGGCAGCACCAGGATCACCACTTGAGAAGTGGGCTCGCGGCGTTGAGCTTACAGACAACCGCACCGTAGCTCTCCACATGATCCGCATGGCGCGAGTAGGCGTTAAGTACCTCAACGATGTCGAAGAGCCCGATGTCTTCGTCCGCGCCGTCCACGTCACTGGCGACCTCGAAAACCTTGGGCAAGGAACTGAAAATGACAACCGTCTTTTCGCCACCGTCGCCGATGATCGTACGATTCTCCACTTTGGCTCGTCCTACGGCGGCAACGCCCTCCTGGGGAAGATTGCTCACGGTCTGCGTCAGGCGGCCTACGATGGCTGGGCATCGGGAGAATTCCTCTCCGAACAGTTCATGCTGATCGGCATCAAGGACAAGGAAAAGGACAAGACGTACTACGTCTGCGGTGGTTTCCCCTCAGCCTCCGGAAAGACGAACCTCGCGATGATGCTCGCCCCTGACGCTCTTGGCGACCGCTACGAGGTCTACTTCTATGGCGATGACATTGTCTGGCTGTGGGTTAATCCCGAGGACGGGCGCATCTACGGCATGAACCCCGAATACGGTGCTTTCGGTGTCGCCAAGGACACCAACTACGAATCCAACCCGACCGCGATGAAGGCGATCGAAGAAGGTACTCGCACCCTGTTCACCAACGTGGCGTACAATCCTGACACCGAAGAACTGTGGTGGGAAGGTAAGACGAAGGACTTCCCCGAGGATGTTACCGGATGGATCGACTGGAAGGGCAACAAGATCTCCGATCGCCCCGTCGAGCGTCAGCGTTCCAAGGCGAAGGGTGACGAATGGGCGCACCCGAACTCGCGCTTCACCACGTCGCTGTCGAATGTCCCAAATGTTGCGCCCGATTATGAGAGCCCGTCCGGCGTGCCGATCGACGCCATTATTTTTGGTGGTCGCGTGCGTGACCGTGAACCGCTGATTCGCGCCATCAAGGATGTTCCTGAGGGCGTGTACGATGGCCTCACTCTCGGCGCGGAAGCTACTTTCGCCGCCGAAGGTAAAGAAGGCGTGTTGCGCTACGACCCGATGTCGATGCGTCCGTTCATGTCCTACCCTGAGGGTGACTACGCTAAGCACTGGTTGGAGACCTTCCGCGATGCGAAAGAACTCCCCATCTTCGCGCACGTCAACTGGTTCCAGAAGGATCCCGAAGATGGACACTTCCTGTGGCCCGGATACCGAGACAACCTGCGCGCCCTGCTGTGGCTCCTGGATGTCAAGGAAGGCCGCGCCAAGGGTAACCAGACTCCGGTCGGTATCCTCCCGACTGTCGAGGAACTGAATCTTGACGGATTCGAGGGCGATCGCGACGACCTCGACAAGATCCTCAGCCTCGATTACGAGCGCTGGCTCCAAGAGATCAACAACCGTGAAGCACACCTGAAGGCGTTCCGGGATCTACCCCAGGAGATTTGGGATGCTCACAACCGCGTAGCCGAAGCTGTTCGCAAGAAAGCAGCTGAAGGCGACAACTAAGCCCAGTGAGACGCTACAAGCAATTTAAGCGGGTATTGCCTAGCGTCGATGGGCCTTAAGGGGGGTTCACTGCATTACAGGTCGGTAGCGAACCCCAGGTGGGGCGGTCACTTCGTGGCCGCCCCACCTTCGTGTTTTCTTAAGGGCAGTGGTAGGAGTGGGGGGCGAAGACTCTTGTCTGGATGTGCGGAGGGAAAGTCTCTGCGGCCCAGAGCGTTCGAGTGTGTCTAGCACTGAATCGATGCTGTGTTTTAATGCATAGACCACTGTGAAATCCGAACTAGAATTAGCGATTATCTTTGGTTAGGCTAACCTTAGCCTAAATCGTCTTGGAGTTATTGTGAGTACACAACAACCAACAGTTCGCACGTCCAGCCGCAAAGGCCTGAATAACTCTGTTCTTGGTACACGCAATCTCATGACAGTGGCTGCGTTGGCGGTGGTCGGCGCTATCATTGTCGTGCCACTGACCTATATTGGTGCCGCATGGTCAACAACGCCGAACGGAGTCCTCGCAGCATGTGCGCTCATGGGGGTGTGGGTAGTACCTTACGCCCTCCCTCCGGTCGTGATTCGGCGTCCGGGAGCTGCCGTCATCGCTGGTTTCATCATGGGGATTATCACGGCATTTAGTCACCCGATGGGGCCTGCCGCAATCGCCGGTAACGTTATCGGTGCGCTCTACATCGAGATTCCCCTCGCCCTCATGCTCTACCGCAAATGGACCTGGTGGTCATTCGGTATTGCTGGAACTGTATTCGGGTTCCTCAACGGCCTGGCCTACGCCGTGGCAATCGTGCAGGGCGCGAGTACCACCATGCAGATCGCCTTCGTTGCTATCGCCGTCGTTTCCGCGTGGATTGGTGTGGCCGTCACGGTTCTTATCGGGCGCTTACTCAATCAGGCTGGCGTCGCTATCGCGTGGGACGGACAATGAGTGGATTCGTAGCGGTCGATCAGCTATCGGTCCGCTACCACGGTCATGAGCAGTGGATTCTCGGGCGCATCTCACTCAACCAGCTCAGCGGGCAAGTAACAGCCGTCGTCGGCCCTTCCGGATGCGGTAAATCAACGCTTATCCGCACGGTTGCGGGTTTGATTCCCCACTCCATTCCCTCGGATTATCAAGGAACCGTCGCACTCGATGGGATCGAGATTGCCGATGCGGAGGTCGTCGACATTGCCACTCGCGTCGCGTATGTAGGGCAAAACCCCGATGCGGCAGTGGTCACCCGCACTGTTCACGATGAAGTCTGCTTTCCACTCCAAAATCTCTGTCTGACTCCCGCTGAGATTGAAAGCCGCGCGCTCAGTGCCTTGTGCGCCGTGGGGCTCGAACATCGTCTATGGGACGATCCGTGGAAACTATCGGGTGGATTACGGCAACGGTTAGCCTTAGCTGTGGCTCTCGCTATGGAACCCAAACTCCTCATTCTCGATGAGCCAACCTCTACGATCGATACCCTGGGCCGAGATGACTTCTACTCAGTCATTCCGCCGTTGGTCGCTCGCGGAATGGGAGCTTTGGTCATCGACCACGACCTCGATCCGCTTTTACCCATCGTCGATCAGGTGATTGCGCTCAATAGGGATGGAGAAATAATCGCTTGTGGCACGGCCCGCGAAGTGTTCTTCTCACATGCGCGTGAGCTGGAAGTAGAAGGGATCTGGCTCCCGCGGGCCGTGCGCTCCTCGGTGGCTCTATCGCAGAACCAGAACATGCCAAGCTCCGAGACAGTAGCGTGCGAACGAGCTCTTACCTGCAGTGAAGCCGGCATCGCTTTGCCGACGCTGAGCGATTTATGCGACCCGTCCTCAGTCACCTATTACCGCAAATCTCAGGGCGTATGGCAACGTCTCGATGCTCTTGATACAGCATCTGGTGAGGCGAGTGTAGAACTAGCAAACTTCCGTATTCCTGGTCGTGCTCCAGCGATAGATGTGCGGTTAGGAGGCGGGGAACTAGTGGCCGTCGTGGGACCAAATGGCAGTGGAAAGTCTTCGCTACTGTCCGGCCTTGCCGGTATCCTCAGCTTTGAAGCAACACGGGCCCACATCCACGGGCGGGAGCTGACTAAACGAAACCGCGACGTGGGTTACGTTTTCCAAAACCCGGAACACCAGTTCGTAGAAACCAGCGTTGAACGTGAGATCGGTGTCGGTGGAACTGCAATGGAAACCGTGGAGGAACTACTGGGACAGTTTGATTTGCTCACGCATCGAGCCAAACACCCGCTCACCCTCTCGGGCGGACAGTCACGCCGACTCTCGGTAGCCACGATGGTGAGTGAGAATAAGAGCATCGTGGCACTCGATGAACCGACCTACGGGCAGGACTGGAATAACACACGAGAGCTCATGCGGTTTATTACCCAGTTGCGAGACAGTGGGAAAACCGTCATTATGGCCACCCACGACCTTGAACTTGCGCAAACTTACGCCAGCCACATCATCGCTCTTCCTCTCAGTCATACCGTTGACGCGAAGCGAGCAGAGCGACCAACTGGAAACCTATCGTGGCTCGGACAATTCAACCCCTTCGCACTGTTCTTAGGCGTGATTGCGCCGATCGTTGCGCTCTTTGTCATCGAAAGTACCAGCTTAAATTTGGCAGCTATGACGATTGCCAGTCTGGCGATTCTGACCTCTCGGGCCGGTGTGAAACGCACGGTGGGCTCTGTGGCTGCCATTTGGATCATCGCCGCTCTCATGATGTGGGTGGTCTCGAATGCGGTTAATCCGAACATGTATGAGGGGGTCCGCGAAATCGGTGAATCATCGACCGCCGGCACTTTCGTCGGTGCACTACTGGGCCTGGTACTCGCGGCAGGAATCGCCACGAACCCAGAAGCCATCGTCCGATCAATGACGGCCACCTTGTGTTTGCCCTACCGCATTGGTGCAGCCGGTACTGCCAGCCTTGCGTTTGTCTCCCGTTTCGCGGTCGATTTCGCGCTTTTGCGAACGGCACGGCGACTGCGGGGAGTAGGAGACTCATGGGGCATTGCGGCCCCTATCAACCGATGGGTGACCTCGGTTGTGCCGCTCATCATTACCGCTGTTCGCCACGGTGAGCGGGTCGCCCTCTCAATGGACTCTCGCGGTTTCGGCGCCTATGCGCGCCGTACCGAACTCGAACACGATCCGTGGCGCATGCGTGACACAATCGCAGTCATTCTCCTGTGGGGTACAGCTGCGCTCGCGTGGTGGTTGCACTAGAAAGGAGCACAATGTCTATGACAATAGGCGAGCTGATTAGCCCGTCAAAAAAGGCAATGGTCGTAACCGGAATCATGACCGGAGTTGCCGCAGTGTTTTCGGTGGTGCCCTACATCGCACTGACGGAAATAGCTGTACGGTGGATGGGCGGTACGCGGGACAGACTGTGGATGTGGGCGATTTTCGCCATTGGTGCCGCCCTGGTTTCGCAGTTCCTCTACAGCATCGGACTTGGACTTACTCACGTTGCCGAAGCGAAACTTCGCCACGCACTACGCAAGGATCTCGTTCGCTCTCTCGGCAGGATTCCCCTCGGTCGAGTTGACCAAACATCATCGGGTTCGATTCGGAAAATGGTCGTTGATGACACGGCATCGATTCACACGATCGTCGCGCACTTAGCGGGGGATGCGACCTTTGCGGGAGTGTCACTCATCGGTGGATTTGCCTACCTTCTGTGGGTTGATTGGGTGTTCAGCCTCGTTCTCATTGTTTTGTGGGCACTGATTCTCGCTGTCACGGGGGCTATCGCGAACGCACACGCGACAGAAATCATGAACAAGTTCTCAGCAGCTCAGACTCGGCTGTCAGCCGCTGCGGTTGAAATGGTCGAAGGAATCAAGGAGTTCAAGAACTTTCAAGCGGCAGATTCAGCGCGCACTCGGTTCAACGATGCCCGCCAAAGCTTCTCGGATATCTCCTACGACTGGACGAATAAGTTCGGTCGTGGAATGTCGATTACCTACGCATTTCTTCACCCCGGTAGTGTCATTGCGACGGTAGCGCCGCTCGCGGTGCTTTTTGTCCACAAGGGATGGATGGAGGTCGGTTACACCCTGCCCTTCTTCATGATCGGTATCGGTATTCCCTCCGGCCTCATGCAACTGGTTTCGCTCATGCAACACCTGTATGAGGCGCGCCAGGCGGCCCAAGACACCGCAGAGCTGATTTCAGCCGAACCAATGTCGGAAGGCGAAACACTCTCGGATGATGGGCCGCAGCCTGGCTCCGTCAAGTTCGACAACGTGACCTTCGGCTACGACGCGGACAATCCGGTCATTCACGGCATCAGTTTCACCGCTCAAGCCGGTACAGTAACAGCGTTGGTGGGTCCATCCGGCGGCGGAAAAACCACACTGGCCCGATTGATCGCACGCTTTTATGATCCCGATTCGGGAACAGTGCGCATCGGCGGCGTTGATGTGCGCGAGGTGAGCTTTGAATGGTTGCTGTCACGGGTCGCCATCGTATTCCAAGACATTGCTCTCGCACATGACACCGTAGCCCAGAACATTGCACTGGGACACGAGAACATACCGTTTGAAAAGATTGAAGAGGCTGCGCGCGCTGCCTGTATTCACGATCGCATTATGCGGTTGCCGCACGGCTACGACACGGTGATTGGCTCTGAAGGAGGCTTTCTTTCCGGTGGTGAAAGACAGCGCATCACTATTGCTCGCGCCTACCTTCACGATGCACCGATCCTCATTCTTGATGAAGCCACCGCGCAGGCCGATCCACAATCGGAGCGGGCGATCCACCAGGCCCTGTCAGCACTTTCAGTCGGACGTACCGTCATTATCATTGCGCACCGATTGGCAACAGTAGCCAACGCCGATCAGATTCTCGTCATCGAAGAGGGCACGCTGATTGAAGCTGGGCGCCATAACGAGTTGATTCAACGCGGTGGCACCTATGCGGCCCTCTGGCAGGCCCAACAGATTGAATCGTACGTGGAGGAGCAGTAGACATGCTGAAGTTACTTGGACAAGTCGTTGGAGTACGTGAACTGCGAAACCTGACGATCCTATTCACGTTGGCGGCTGTCATCGAAGGCATCACGTTGGCGCTCATGATTCCCTTCCTGCGCGCTTTCCTCGCCGGAGCAGAATCGACCATCATGTGGCTGATTCTTGTCTGCGCTTTGGGACTGATTTTCCTCATCCTGCAGTCCTACACCACGGTGAGATCGTTGCGGATCTCTGTGTATGACGTGTGTGACGCACTCATTGATCGGATCGCCGACCGGGTACTCAAGCTCCCACTCGGCTGGTTCAATTCGGAACGAGAGGCAGCCATAGCCTCTGCTATGTCGCGCGAAATCAACACCATCTCTCACCTGGCATCGATTATTTTGCCAGCAATTATCAATGCTTTTGTGGTGCCAGCCGTCATGGTGATTGCGGTATTGCTCGTGGACTGGACGCTCGCGGTCATCATGATCGCCACGATTCCATTCCTCGCACTGGTGTGGAAAATGATGCGCACCGCTGCGACTCGCGCATCCGAAATTGAGACCGAGGCTGCAGTCAATGCGGCGGGTCGGCTCATAGAGTTTGCCCGTCTCCAGCCGGTATTGCGCGCCACCGGAGTGACGAAACAAGGATGGAAACCGCTCGATTCCGCTCTCGATGCTGAAGATGTCGCGGTGCGTCATGCGCTGACTGTTAAGGGACGTCCGGCCGGATATTTTGCACTCATTTTGCAGGTCGCATTCGCTGCAGTGCTGGCGCTTGGACTGTCGAATGTGATGAGTGCACGCCTTGATGCGATCGGATTTCTAGCGATCATGGTGGTAGTAGCGCGTATGCTTGGACCTCTGTCACAGTCGGTACTGTACGCATCCGAAGTTCATAACTCTACTGTTGCCCTCAAAGCGATCGTTGACATTATGTACGCGCCGACTCTTCCTGAGCCTGATAGTGAAGCTGTCGTTGCCGTACCGAATTTAGACGTGGCTCTCAACAACGTCACCTTCGGCTATAGCTCAGATAAACCTGTGCTTAAAGATATTACCGTTGCGGCGGATGCCGGGACAGTCACCGCACTGGTCGGCCCGTCGGGTTCTGGTAAATCAACGATTTTGCGCCTGATCGGGCGGTTCTGGGATGTTGACGAGGGGAGCGTGACGATTGGCGGGGTCGATGTGCGGAAGATTCCCACCGAGAAGCTGATGGAGTTGACATCCATGGTTTTCCAGGACGTCTACCTGTTTGATACGACGATTCGTGAAAACGTTCGTATGGCACGTCCTCACGCCACCGATGAAGAGCTGGAGGAGGCCGCTCGCAAGGCCCGACTCGACCAGGTGATTGAGTCTCTGCCCGACGGCTGGGACACCGTGGTGGGGCAAGGCGGACTCAAACTCTCCGGTGGTGAGCGTCAACGAGTGTCGATTGTGCGCGCGTTTATCAAAGATGCGCCCATCCTGTTGCTTGATGAGATTACCTCCGCCCTGGATGGTGAGAATGAAGCGGCGATTACAGCCGTGATGAAGAAACTGGCTCAAGGTCGAACTGTGTTTGTGGTTGCCCACCGTTTATCAACGGTTCGAGATGCTGACCAAATTGTTGTGTTGCAACCGCAGGAAAATGGCGGGCCGGCACGGATTGCTGAGGTCGGCACGCCGCGAGAGTTGTTGGAAAGAGGTGGACTGTACGCCGACTTTGTCGATGCGTCGTCTGCTGCTGGTCGGTGGACAATAGCGGCGCAATAGGGAGATTTCGCTCTTGACATTGCATAGTTACTGAGTAACTATAGGTGTATTGGTTACTCAGTAACTATGAACGGGTGGGTGGTTCGAGGCTGAGCCGCTGATACTCGGAACGGAGTCTATATGAGTGTCAAGCACGCATTACTTGCCCTTTTGGCAGATGGGCCGCAAGGCGCGTACCGTCTGCGTGCCCGATTCCAAGATGTTACTGGGGGAGCTTGGCCACTGAACATCGGGCAAGCGTACAGTACGCTCCAGCGCCTCGAGCGTGATGGTTTAATTGAGTCCGCCGGAACAGAGCCATCGCAAGAACCCGGTAAGCCAGCTATCGATCTGTACGCACTGACGCGTCGGGGGCAGTCGGCTATTGAGGACTGGTGGGGGACACCGGTCGATCGATCTCAGCCATCCCGTGATGAATTTTCGATCAAACTCGCGATTGCAATCCATCAAGATCCCAGCCGAGCCCAGCGCGTACTTGATCGCCAACGCGACGCAACCTTGCGCGTCCTTCAAGAACTCGGTCAACGCAAACGTCTCGCTCCACCAGGAGGAGTCAGTGAAGCCGGGTGGCACATGTTTCTTGACCGGCAAGTATTCCTCACCGAGGCCGAGCTACGGTGGCTCGAACACGTACAGGCCGGAGCACTTGTCCATGCTTCATCGCAACGTCAGTCGGAGGTAGACGGATGACCACCCAAAATACTACGCAACAGAAGACTCCCATTCTCGAACTGCGGGGAATCCACCACACCTTCCCCGATGGGAACCGAACGAACGAAGTGCTCAAAGGCATCGATCTGGCGGTGCATACCGGTGAAATGGTAGCCATTATGGGGCCGTCTGGCTCGGGAAAGACCACCTTGCTTAAAATTGCTGGTGGAATGCTCACTCCAACGGCCGGTCAAGTCCTCTTCGGAGGAGAGATACTCGGCAATTTCTCTGAGCGAGAACGTGCTATCCACCGGCGTCGTCACGTTGGCTATGTTTTCCAGGACTACAACCTCATCGACAACTTGACGGCCGAAGAAAACGTCGCGCTTCCACTCGAACTCGACGGTATAGCAGTTTCTCGCGCACGGGAGGCGGCGCGCCATGCACTCAAACTGATGGGAGTATCAGATGCAACGCACAGATGGGCCGGTGACCTCTCCGGCGGCCAAGCTCAGCGTGTCGCAGTAGCCCGAGCCCTTGTTACTCACGGTCGTATTCTGCTTGCAGATGAACCGACGGGTGCGCTTGACTCAGTAGCGTCCGATGAAGTGATGCGGCTCCTGCGTGAGCGGGTCGATGAAGGAGCCACCTGTCTTATCGTTACTCACGAGGCTCGCCTTGCCACTTGGGCTGACAAGATCCTCTACTTGCGCGACGGTCAGTTCGTCACGACAGATGAGATGCGGTGAGAGCTATGGCTAAGATACGAGCATTGATTCGCCTGGCATGGCGCGATACCCGTTCTCACTGGCTCAGAGCAATCATTGTCATTGGTCTAGTTGCTGTGGCAACCGTCATGATCAATGCCAAGCCGCTTGTGCACCTCGTTGACGAACCCGCCATTAAGCATGCCTATCAACGAATTGAAAATGCGCAGGCTAGCGTTGACTTTGCCGTTGATAAGAACATCATCCAAGAGCCTTTAGGTCGTGGATTTGACCGAGCAACGTCGACTCACGACACGGAGGATTCCAATCCCTGGACCGTGCAAAAAGTGCGCGAACGCGCTGGGGCACTCAGAGACCTCGCCGGTGAAGCTGAAATCGTGCCGGTGATCGCCACCGAGTACTCCATTCTCGCTGGTGCAGAAAGCTTAGCTTATCCACAATTCACAGCGGTCCAAGGCCCCTGGAAATATATCTCTCAGGGAGCTGTCATAGCTAGTGGTCGTCCTCCCCAGTCTGCCGGTGACATAGCCATCAGCCAAACAGATGCCGAAGCCCTCGATATTTCATTGGGAGACACGGTTCGTATCATCCGCATGGGGCCGTTTGGCGACACCACCGAGCAACCCGTCCAGGCCACAGTTGTCGGTCTCATTGACGGTACGGGTATCTTCATGGCACCCGGAACCTTCCCACAGATATCTCGCGTACTCGATACGCTACTGTCTGGAGATTCAAAACCGCTGTCATCGGCTGATGAAGCTATCGCGATTGAGATCCCAGACATAACGACTTTCAAGATTGTTGGTGATACTCCAATTGATTGGGAGCAGGTGCGTGAAGCCAACCGAGAAGGTCTGGTGGTTACTTCCCGAGCAGTCATCGCTAACCCACCGATAGATCAATCCAAAAGCGAATTCAACTGGGAATACGAAACCGACCCATTGTGGCTACTGGCATTTTCCCTCGTTGCGTCACTTGCCATTTTCGCTACGGCGCTGCTCGTTCCACTGTCGATACTGTTCGCCCAATCATCGATCCACACCGGCAGAATCGTCCAGACTGTGGGGGCGACCAGGCGCCAGTGGTTCATCGTGCTCTCGCTTATCCAAGCGATACTCGTCAGTGCCGGTATTGTCCTTGGTCACCTGCTAGCGATGGTGGTGGTTTGGGCGTACTTTAGCTCCAGACATGAGCGTCTCTATATCGTTCCCTTCAGTTGGTACAACCTGCTCTCCCAACTAGTTCTTGCGGTAATCATTAGCTACGTATCGGCACGCATCGGCTACGGTCAAGTTAAACGGGCGGAAGAAGCTCGGGCTCTTACCCCTTCAGCGCCCTCCCGGAGAATGACGGTCACGGGTGTCGGATTGCTGGTCGGCTCATGCGTCCTCATCGTTTTGTCTTTGGTGACAAATTCGCACATCAGTCTTGCGCTTCCTCTGTACGTTACTGGGATAGCGCTGGGGATCGTCATACTCGTTCCCGTTACTTTCCACAGTCTCGACAAGCGACTCACGCGGCGGCGCGCCTCTTCTACAGAGCGCAGGCGTTCCATCTGGAAACAAGCGGCGTCCCTCGCGATCCTCGATCTGCGTCGTCGCCGTCACCGCACAGTTCCGGCCATAGCTGCCATTACCCTCGCGACCGGAGGCATCTTCATTGTCACCGCTTTGTTTGGTGTTTCTACATTGATGCAACCGGACAGTGATCAGCTTATGGATCAAAAGCACGGTGTCATCGTGCCCCAATCGGGAACTCTCGATAAGGAACTTGCTACCCAACGCTTCGAGCGTGCCGTCGATGAATTGAATGCATATACAACGGTGACCGCCCAAGCAATCTTAGGTGGAAACTATCTCGACTTGATGACCCGAGAAAATGCGCATTTGATGCTGGACACGAAAGGAGACTCGCGCCTTGATCGGCTTGTCGCAACGCGGCCTCACAACCTTAACGACCTCTACGTCAAAGCCTCCGATGACGCTGTCATCTTCCGGCTGGGCGCAAGGTCGCCCGACGGCCAATACCACGGTTGCCCCGGTGCTAATCCTCACTCAATTCACCCAGAACTGGAGGGGGCGCCCGAGACTGAGCAACAGGAACTGTCCTGCCGGTTTCTTGACATAGCGACTCACACTAGTCCCGCCAACACGTTTGGGGTTTTGACTCCCGAGTTTCTCATCGATGACGGAACTTTTATTTCCCAATCCGGAGCACAGAAACTCGGTGACGCTACCCATGCCGCTGAGGTGTTGCGAAATGGGGGAGTACTCGTCAATGACCCCGGCCTTATCCACGACGGGAAAACGACCGTCGTATTGGCAGGATTAGTCTCATCACCAACTTTTGAGGAGATTCCAGATCCAGCTTTTTCAGACAACTTCGCTACGCTCGCCGATGTTAAGGACAATGAAGATATTCCCGTGCGGATCGAACTTCGCACCCTCACGGTTCCCGCTACCGCGTATGAGCTTCCTGACAGCCAGGGCGATGCCGTCATGCTCTCGCCCCAGGCTGCCGAGCAGCTTGGTCTCAAGAGCGTGCCGGTCGCTCAACTCGTGCGCTTTGACACCACCCCAAACTGGTGGTCGACTCATCGAGCCACGCAGGCTGCGCATGATGCCGTACCGCAGGTCAATGTTGTCGTCAATGCTGCCGATTACGAGGCGATGATGGAATACGTGTTCTATCTTGTGCTACTGACAGCGATCATCATGTTTATCACCCTGATGTTGGCGATACTGTCTGGACTCGAAGTGCGGAAAACTCTCGATATTCTCGATGCTATCGGTGCAAATTCAGCTGTGCGGCGCTGGTTCGGAGCCTGGTATGCGGGCATCACTGTCGCCCTCGGGGTAATCGGTGGTGGACTCACGCTCACCATATTCTACGGCGTAACTGTGATAGCCAACCTAGTCCACCGGATGCTCGGAGAGCCCCAATACTTGGCGGATTTACACCTTGGGCAGATGCTACTATTCCAACCGTTTGCTCTCGTTGTCCTCCCGTTCCTCGCGGGAATCGTTGGAGCGCTCGTCTTTCCTCGACGGCGATCCCAACGGACGGTTACTGCGGGAGGATAATCTCGAGAGCATCCGACGGACTCCGTTCGAAAATAACGCAGGAGGCTAGATACTGCCCAGCCGGCTGATTATTGCACTCATCGTCGTTGCCGGTTCGATTCTCATCGCGTATGGCTCGTATCTGCTGTGGCCGGGACGTCGTAGCTTGTGGATTAGCTTCTAATAGACCGACCGTTTAGCCACTCATCATATTCTTAGTTTGTCCCAAACGATGGATAATTTTGTTGCTTATATGGACTCTATTGATTTTATTTGGGTGTAAGGCATTATCAAATATAGTGCTCAAACGGCGCTGAGCGCGCAGACGTATAGTTTGCCCGCGAAAATCAGTGAGATCTATGTGCGCAATGATGCGCAAGAAGGGCAAAGGATTGAAGATATGGCCACTCATGGAGTTCATCGCAGGGGTTGGCGAGCGGTCGTGGCTCTCCTAGCTTCGTCTGTAATAGTCGCAGGATGCTCTGGCTCATCAGCCAATAATGGTGGAGATACGAGCTGTGCGGACTTTCTTGAAATGAATGGATCAGAGCAGACAGAGGTAATTACTAAATTTATGGAGGACGAGGGGCGGGACCTGTCAGGAGCGAACGTCAACCTTCATAAGTTATCAGCTATCGCATTTTGTAACACGGTCGGAATGCCCGATTCAAAAATCCGTGAAATTGACGGAAAGTGAGGGCAGAATATGCCGAGATGGATCGTAGGAATAACCGTTTTAATCGTAGTCATCGCAATCGCATACCTGTGGGGAGTAATCCAAGAAAGACTCGCAACAAAATCGGAAAGTGATGAGAGCGCCTCAGAAACTACTGAATTTCAATCATCGTAGGAACTAACAGCACCCGTCTGCATTCGGGGCGTGGTGGCCGTGATATCAGGTGTCTCGCACACTCAATCCCACAGTCGAATGGCTGGGACTGATCAACCAGCGGTACCCGGTGTGCGACGCACCCTGGTCCAAGGTAGTGACGATGCTTTCATGTACGTTATTGGGGCAACGGGATTAATGAAACAAGCGAGCCTTTTCATTACTATCTGCGTCATCGGGGTGAACGC
The DNA here is from genome assembly GCA_030537615.1 of Actinomycetaceae bacterium. Taxonomy (GTDB): domain Bacteria; phylum Actinomycetota; class Actinomycetes; order Actinomycetales; family Actinomycetaceae; genus Gleimia. The sequence continues at coordinate 35,536 of JAUNVP010000016.1, forward strand.
ACGACTCTCATGCGTAGAAGGCAGTATGTTAAAGCTCGTAGGATTCGGGGAAGGCCGATCCCCTTGAGTTCGAATTCTAATTTGTATTGGGGCACGTGTTGGGTCACCGATCAGTTTGAGCATAAAAATAACCGCTTCCGACCAAGTGTTTTACCTGATCAGAAGCGGTTTGCAGTAGCGGGGGCCAGATTTGAACTGACGACCTCCGGGTTATGAGCCCGGCGAGCTACCGAACTGCTCCACCCCGCGTCGGTAGTTCCACTCTAGGAGCCTAGCTTGAACAATGCAAATGAGAAGCTCGTGCGATATGTCACCGCGCCCAATTTGCGGTAGTGGTCTAACCTGACGATATGGAGCCTGTGAGTGTTCTACTTCCGTTCTTCGCGATTATCGTTCTCGGATCTATCGTGCAGAGTATTTCCGGGATGGGATTTGGTTTGGTTACTGTCCCTATCTTCGTTGCGTTATACGGTCCAATTGAGGGCGTGTTGTGGGGAAATGTCGTAGGGATGATTACGGCGTTGACGCTTATGGTGCAAAAGCGGGAGAACATTGACTGGGGGATAGCCGGGCGTTTCTCACTCGCCTCCGTGCCCGCTATTGTTATCACCGTCTTGGCAATGAGACAGCTTGAATCAGCATCGCTTGACCTCTATGTCGGGGGTCTTATGCTCGTCATGGTGACCTTCGGACTGGTGGCGCCAAAACTCCCTGAGGCGAACGGTAAAATCTACGACTACATCACCGGCTTCGTTGGGGGATTTCTCTCCGCTTCAGTGGCGCAGTCCGGACCAGCCATGACCGCCTATGCACAAGCGACTCGGTGGAATCAGCTGAAGTTCGCCGCAACTTTGCAACCGTACTTCCTCGCCATGAATGTCGTGAATATTCCGCTTAAAATGACGGTCAGTATTGATCGGGCGAGCAGCACGTTGAGTATCCCGACATTACTGATTGGAGCGATGGGAATCGCTGCTGGAACACTTCTCGCCAAACGTTTGATCGCCTTTGTTTCGGCGCAGACAGCCCGGAAGTTTGCTATGGCCGTCGCATTCGTCGGTGCCACCCTTGTGTTGTTTCGCGGCCTCACCGCGCTCATATAAACCCCCTGGGGTATGATTGCCGCGACGGAGGAGGGACAATGCCGAACGAATTTACAGAGCGGACATTAGCGATTCTCAGCCAACCTCAGCCCACTGGGATTGGCACTGGATATCGCGGCTCAAGCGAAACTCGCCACCGAGCGCGTCGTAAGAAACTTCTGGTTGCGACCGCATGGGCGATCGCTGTCCTCCTCTTTCTTGGTCTACCCACCGATGTCATCCCCAATCCGATCTTTGGACGTGAAGTCCCGATCCGCTGGTGGGAATACCCGGTAATTGGACTGACCACCGCGTTGACGTTCGCATGGTTTGCAGTTCAAGCTCCTCCTATGGAGTTCCAGAAGAATGGTCGCCTGGTCGGGGGAGTCACGCTTGCGCTTTTCGCTGTGGCATGCCCGGTATGCAATAAAATCGTCCTTCTACTGTTGGGTACTGCCGGAGCCCTGGGCATTTGGGCACCGTTGCAACCCTATATCGCCGTGCTTTCGGTGGTCGCACTGGCACTTGCTCTGTGGTTGAGAATACGAGCTGCACGTCGGCAGTGAACTCGTTGACCACTAATAAATCGCACTCGATGTTGCCCGGCTATTTGTCACTTCGATGAAGCACATCGGCGAACCGTCGCTGGACGCGGAACTCAGGATGAACCCACACGATAATCGTTGAAATCCCTGCCGCTACGACCGCGAACAAAACTGCGGCTACGTTATTCCAACCGTAAACTAACGTGCCAGTGATCGGCGCAAATACCCACGTCAGCCCGCCCGTGGCTGAGAGTAGTCCGGCAACAGCGCCTTGTTCTTCCGGTTTCACAGAAAGGCTGGCGCCCGCATTGTAGCCGGGGGCGGCCAATCCCATCCCAACGCCGATACCGATGGCGGCACCGAGTAATACGATGATAGGGACAGGAAGAGCGACAACCAGTGCCGAGACGCAAACTAAACTGAGACCGATACGAAGTAAACGTCGCGGCGGCCACGATAGTCGCGGTACGAGCACAAGTTGAGAAAACACCGTTCCACCACCGGAGGCAAGCATTGCGATACCGGTGATTAACACCGCTTGGGAGGGTTCGTAGCCAAAGCGATCCTGGACGATGAAGCCGGTAATGATCTGCAGGACACCCATTGCAAAGAACATGCCGAATCCAACGATGAGGTAGGGCCGTATTCGACGGTCAGCAGGGGAGAGTGAGGGCGGATTCTCAAGCAAGGTATTCGACTCAGATTTCGGTATGAAAACGAGCGCAACTACCAGAGCGATACCCACACTAATCGGTGTGGCATAGACCGGAGCTAGTAGCCACCAGGCAGCCAGTAACCCAGATATGAGCGCTCCAGCCATGGCTGCGATATTGAAGGAGGCTCCAAAAGTAGCCATTCCTTTTACCCGCGACTGCTCATCGGGCGTCAGCTCTGCAATTAATGCTTGACCAGTGGGAGGAACAGCCGCCACGGCAGCACCAAAGAATCCGCCCCGGGCAATGATGATTCCGGTTGCCGCTATTCCGGCACTGATCATGAATGACATTCGCAAGTAGGTCACGACAGCGAAAATGATCCCGGCGGTCAGAGCTAATGACAGGGCAAAGACAAGGACGGGCTTGCGGCCAACCGAGACCGAGGCGCGCCCCCAACGCTGACTGAGCACAGTCACCATGACGGCGGCTAGGGAGATGGCGGCTCCGATGTGCCACTCGGCCAGACCCATCGCCCGAGATAGCGGTGCGATAGCTGTGTTGAGTAGAAATTGGCCAACGTAGGTGAAGAATACGATGACAACAATGGCTCGTAGCATGCGTTCAGATTTCAACACAGATCAAGAATACGCGTCCGTTTCAATACGGTCGATTTCCCCCATTGAGTTGCCACATCATGCCAACGCGGGGCTAGGCACGAGTCGGCGATAGAATACCGGTATGTCTATTCCTCCTTTCATCGTTGAACTTCGCAAGCACATCGGAACCGCAGAACTATGGTTATCGGGAGTAACTGCTGTCGTCACGAACACTGAACGCACTCACGTCCTCCTCGTTAAACGAAGTGACAACGGGCAGTGGACTCCTATCACCGGGATTATCGACCCCCGTGAGCAACCGGCCGTTACGGCAATGCGCGAAGCCAAGGAAGAAGCAAACATAACCATTCGCATTGAGCGCCTGCTCGGTGTCGACGTGGTCGGACCGGTTGCCTATGACAATGGTGACACCACGAGCTATCTTGACATCGCCTTTCACGCTACTTACCGCAGTGGAGACCCGTACCCTGCCGATGGCGAGAATACCGAGGTCAAATGGTTTCCCGTCACGGATCTTCCGCCACTGAACAACAGATTTGCCGGCTGTGTCGAACGCGCTCTCAGCGACGAGGAACGGGCATATTTCGAGATTTGAACGCGTGAACTGAGCCGATCTTGCGTGGTCAGAACACTTTCCCTGATAGGAGACTCTTTCTTCCCTCCTCGCGGTGAAGGGAGATCAAGCCGGAAGCCCGCACCGATGAGCGCAGAAGATTGTTCGGAGATCTCGCTCGAATCGCTTGACATGATGCGGCGTGCTTGCGCACGCATGTGTGCGCTTCCGATCAGAAGTCAGTGCCAACTATCGCGCGTGGCTGGATCGAACGTAGGTAGTAATCTTCCACCGCGCATCGCCGGATTTTTCGCGCCACTGCGAGTCAGAGCGTTCCGGATCGACGGTCCACTGTCGCGGGGATATGTGTGGAGCGTAGACTGCCGATTCATCGGCCTCAAACGCCATATCGAGGTCGGTGACGATAAGCTCATCGGCAATCCCCATGGCTTCGGTATAGACCTGTCCACCCCCGGCGATCCAGATCTGGTCCGAACTCCAGCGCGCCAGCATAATAGCGTCTTCCAGACTGTGTGCCACCTCAGCACCGGGAGCGTGATACATCGGTTTATGAGTGATAACGATGTTCTTGCGGCCCGGCAGGGGAGCAGCGTCACCGAGAGCTTCCCACGAAGCGCGGCCCATGATGACAGGATTACCCATCGTCGTTTTCTTAAAGTGCATAAAATCAGCCGGCACTCGCCACACCATTCCAGTGCCGGTGCCGAGCAAACCGTTGGCGTCCTGCGCCCAAATCATCCCAATCGTCACAGTGACCTCTAAACCGCGACCGGCGCTTTAATAGTGGGGTGGTGCTGATACCCCTCGATGACGATGTCGTCGAAAGAATAATCGAACAGTGACGGTGCCCGGTTGAGACGCAACTGTGGGAACGGATACGGTTCGCGTTCCAGTTGCGTGCGCACCTGTTCACGGTGGTTGGAGTAAATGTGGCAATCTCCGCCGGTCCAGATGAGTTCACCGACGGCGAGATCACTTTGCTGAGCAATCATATGGGTGAGGAGAGCATACGAGGCGATGTTGAACGGCACACCGAGGAACAGGTCGGCTGAGCGCTGATAGATCTGAAGAGACAGTTTTCCATCGGCGACGTAGAGTTGGAAAAACGCGTGGCAAGGAGCAAGCGCCATCTTGTCGAGTTCCGACACGTTCCATGCCGATACCATCATGCGGCGAGAATCCGGATCAGCTTTCACCGTGTTCAGGACCTCAGAGAGCTGGTCGACATGCCCTCCGTCTGGGGTCGGCCACGACCTCCACTGCACGCCGTACACCGGGCCGAGTTCGCCGTCCTCATCCGCCCATTCGTTCCAGATTTGAATCCCGTGTTCTTGTAACCAACGCACATTTGAATCGCCCCGCAAGAACCACAGGAGCTCGCCAACAACGGATTTGAAATGCACCCGCTTCGTCGTGATGAGGGGGAATGAATCAGCCAGGTCAAAACGTAGTTGACGCCCGAATACGGATACCGTTCCAGTCCCGGTACGATCGGACTTTTGTGCCCCGTGGGCAAGTACATCGCGCAGTAGATCTTCGTAGGCGGTATTTAGGATCACAAAACCCCCAGGTCGGTAGACGCTTATGGCACTACCGTAGCAGTCGTCAGGCGTGGATCGTGAGATCCACGTCGACGGGGTAGGCAAACTCTGTCGGCGCCGGTCCAAGCGCATTCGTCACTCCGTCAATGACGTTACCGGCCATCGATCGACCGATAACCCATCCGAGCGCGGCACCAATACCGAAGGGCATGACGCGCCCAAAGGTGGCTGTGATGCCCCGGCGAGTCGCCTGCTTACTCGCTTGCTTGGCCAAAGCTGTATTAACACGTTTGATGGTCTGGCGCTGGACATCAGATGCGTATCCCTTGAGAGCAGTGAGCGTTGAGAAACCGAACTGAGAGGACGCGATCTCCGCCCCCTGCTCACCCATCAGTGAGGTCAGAACGAGTAGGCGGCGCTTGTCGATGTCATCGATGGGAATTCCATGGATATGCGCGAGGGTGAGGACGTAATAGCCTGCCTGAGTGACAAAACCGACCAGTTGGGCCGACGACACCCCAAGACCGGCGATTGTTCCCAATCCAGGAAACGCCGCGGTGGCACCCGCAGCACCCGACGTGCCGGACGCAAGACGTCGGAACTGTTTTGTAACAATTCTTTCTAGATCTGCTGGAGTCGCGTGCGGGTGTTCTTTGCGTAGCTCGTTAACTTTCCGGATGATCGACTCGTTGGGAATATCGATCATTGTGTCAATGACATCACTGACTGATCGCGCCGACTTGAGAGCCGCCAGCGCAGAACCGGTTGCCTTCACTCCCCGCGAGACGTTGCCGGGAATGCTCTTGAGATCTCGGACGATGCCCATCTACTTCCTTTGTTATTAGAACTCCGACGAGATGACGAGTTTAATCGTCATACCATTTTCCAGCGTGTGACCGATCGTGCATCGACGGTCAATGGCGGCACGGGCGCGCTTTTCTACCTGCTCCCGGTCCTCATCAGGTAGTTCGGACAGGTCAGTGACAATCTCAATATCCATGTGGGTAAAGCGATCCGTGTCTTTGTCATAATCGGCGCTGACACCAATGGTCGCTTGGTAATCGTCTCCCAGAGCATGCGAGAACCGCGCGTCAGAACTCGTCGCATTGCAGCCCGCCAGGGCGAGCTTTAATAGGTCACCAGGGGTGAACTCGCCTTCGCCGTGTCCGATACGAACCGATGGGCCCTCCGAGGAGTAGCCGACGTAGGAGCCCTTTCCCGTGCGTTCGAGCCACAGGGATTTTGGTTTCTTATCACTCATAACTCAATCCTTTCAGGAGATGGCTTATCGCGCATGTTTAATTGAGATAATCGGCGGCAGCTTGCTCTTCTGCTGCAACGATTTCACCCACTTGTTTAACGGCTTCAGCTTCAAGTTTCTTCCCAATCATGGGAACTGTGACCGTGAGATCACCGCGTACGGTTCGAGTCACGCTTTCCCCCTCGTCGTGCAAACGTGATGTCGCCTCAAGTTGAACGGGTAGCCCTCCGAGGTCAACTGCAAGCACACCCTCACCGGTTGTCATATCCCACCGTTCGCTGATTGTTGCCCGGATACTGTCAGAGGGGAGTAAGCGTTTTGCCATCGAGGGAAGTTTCAGCTTGGTGGAGTCGTGCACGATTTCGACAACCGAGGTAAACGAATCGCCGTCCTCAAGCACGTCGACTGATTTCGCGTCGACGTGAGCCGCTCGGAGTCGAGCTTCATGGAACTGGGTATCTCGCAACATAGACCACACCTGTGCCATCGGTGCGCCATAAGTCACTTCAGCGTCAAATTTCATGGGATTCTCCTCGCATCTCACTAACAAGCGTATGCTGTTTGCGTATTTTCGGCACCTGTAAACGTAGAGTAGGACGTATGCAGAGTCTGACCGAATTTGCGCGCACCGCGGCCGGTGCCAACCTCTATCACGAGGATCTCGATTGGCTTCACCTGATTCTCGCGGATTGGCAGGTAATCTCCGACCTATCTGCGGCTGACTTGGTGATGTGGCTACCGGAACCGGGAGGACGGTTTTTGTCCGTCGCTCATGCGCGGCCCGCCACGGCCTCAACTGTCCACCTCGAAGACATTGTCGGAATGTACATTCAACCGACGCGGACCGAGCCCCTACAGCAGGCGATGGACACTCAGCAAGTCATCCGCCCGGCCGCCGCTCGGTGGGCCGGAACGTACTCCATGACGGAAATCGTCATTCCCGTCGTGCGCAACGGTCGGTCAATTGCTGTCATTACTCGTGAATCGAATCTCTCCGCTCCGCGTTTTCTATCAGGAGCAGAGAACTGGACACTCGATGCTTCGGACATTCTTGCCGAGATGATTAGTCGAGGAGAGTATCCTTACGATGCCACTCCGACATCTGTCACCCACGGGCAACCGCGCGTCATGGACGGGGCATTGCTACTCGATAGCGATGGAATTGTGCGTGAAGCGACCCCGAACGCTGTGTCATGTTTACGTCGGTTGGGAATCCGAGAAAATCCAGTGGGGCGTAGCCTCATCGAAGATGTCACGGTAGTCGTGAAGGAAGACCAGCGCATTGAGGAAACGCTAGCGGTTGTCGTAATGGGGAAGGCATCGTGGCGTGTTGAAGTCGAATCTCCCCAGGCGACAGTGACGATGAGAGCTGTTCCTCTCGTTGAACATGGCACTCGTCTCGGAGCAGTGCTCCTGACTCGCGACGTCTCCGAGATGCGCCGGCGCGAACTCGAACTGATGACGAAGGACGCGACCATTCGGGAGATTCATCACCGTGTCAAGAATAATTTGCAGACGGTATCTGCCCTCATTCGTCTCCAGGCGCGCCGCTCAGATAACGAGGAAGTTCGCACTGCGCTGACCGAAGCAGAACGACGAGTGACGACTATCGCAACAGTGCATGCCGCGCTTTCTCAAAACGTCGATGAACGCGTTGATTTCGATGAAGTTGCAAAACAGGTCCTCCGACTCGCAGCTGTGTTGGCGAAAACCAATCAGCAAGTGAGTGTCGATATTCGCGGTGAATTCGGTACGGTGGATGCGGACGCAGCGCAAGCGTTAGCAACCGTCCTCACCGAGTTGGTGACTAACTCGGTTGAGCACGGTTACCGAGACTACGGTGGTTCAGTCATCGTCGAAGCAACCCGGCAAGGTCGTAAACTCACGGTGACGGTTACTGATGACGGTGTCGGCATCGAAGACGGTCGCGCCCAATCGGGGCTTGGAACGCAGATTGTTTCGACAGTTGTTGTCGGAGAACTTCATGGATCGATCGAATGGGAACGCCGTAGCGGGGTACCGGGAACGAAAGTGCGGATCGTCGCACTCCTCGACACGTAGTCGAACCTAGTCGAGAACTGCGTCAAGTCCACCTGTTAGAAGTGTGTCGAACTTCGTTTCCTCGATGATCGGGATACCGAGACTCTCCGCTTTCGCTGCTTTCGATCCAGCTCCGGGACCGGCAACGACGAGCGACGTTTTCTTTGACACGCTCGACGCTGCTTTGGCCCCACGAGCGACTATCGCCGCTTTAGCTGACTCCCGATCATAACCGGGCATTGTTCCGGTGACGACAATGGTTAATCCGTCAAGTGTGGCAGGAAGTTGATTTCGCTCCTCGTCCGCCATCCGCACCCCGGCCTCAGCCCACGCAGTCAAAATATCGACGTGCCAATCCACCGCAAACCATTCAACGAGAGAATCGGCGATCACGCGACCGACCCCGTCGACTTGCGCGAGATCATCTACCGACGCGGATCGAATCGCATCCATTGATTCGAACGTACTGGCGAGAGCTTGCGCCGCTGTGGGACCGACATGCCGAATCGACAAAGAGACGAGGACGCGCCACAACGGTTGTTCTTTGGCGCGCTCGAGCTCGCTCAACATCGTTTCAAGACCCTTATTTGGCCCTTCTTCCTGTCCTTTACGCCAGCCTGAACCGTCTTTGCGCATATGGCCCATCTTCCAGAAATACCGGATCTGACGCCAACCGTGCGAGCTACCTTTTCGCTGCGCTTGCGGAATCGTCGTGTACTTCCAGACATAGACGTCTTTGAGGCCTTCAGCCGTCAAATCAAACAGTTGCGCGCTCGATCGCAAAGCGGGCTCTTGAGGCGGAGGAAGCACTGCTTCGGCCGCTTTGAGCTGGTCCGCGTGAGGGAGTCCGGTAATGGCTTCCCGGTCAAGTTGAACAACTGTGAGATCAGCGAGGACCACCGGGTCGCCGCTGACGAGTGCCGATGCGACCTCATCGCGATCCAGCTCCGGTTGTGTCAAGGCTAATGCGGTTTCATCTCCTAAACCCTCGATGTCGAGAGCGCCACGGCCCCCGATAAACGCTAGTCGTTCGGTGATCTGTGCTGGACAGTTAGCCTGGTTCGGGCATCGGAGATCAACGTCTCCTTCCTTAGCGGGAGCCAGTGCTGTGCCACACGACGGGCAGTGCGTCGGCATGACGAACGGCCGCTCGCTACCATCGCGTGCAGCTTCCACCGGCGCAACGATTTCAGGAATGACATCTCCGGCCTTCCGTAGCACGACGGTATCTCCGATGAGAACTCCCTTTCGCTCAACCTCTTGCGCATTATGCAAGGTCGCGCGAGACACATGTGAGCCGGCAACAAGAACTTTTTCCATTACTCCAAATGGCGTGACACGTCCTGTTCGTCCAACCTGGGTGCGAATGTCGAGTAGGCGGGTATGCACTTCTTGAGGTGGATATTTATATGCCGCAGCCCACCGCGGTGCTCGCGACGTTGATCCGAGCGCAGCCTGGTAACGCCGCGAATCGACTTTGAATACGATGCCGTCGATTTCGTGAATGAGGTCATCGCGGTGTTGCCCGAAGTAGGAAATGACGTCGTCCACCTCGTCATGACTGTGAATGAGCCTCGTGTAAGGAGACACAGGAAGTCCCCACGACTCCATGAGTTCGTACCACTCGTGCTGTGAGTCTGGTTCCACCGACGCGCCCTCATACACTCCGATCCCGTGCGCAACGAGCGCGAGTGGACGTGAGGCCGTTTCCTGCGGGTCCTTTTGCCTGAGAGAACCAGCCGCAGCGTTACGAGGATTAACGAATTGTTTGAGGCCTGCGGCATGGCGATCTTCATTGAATTGGGTAAACGCATCGACGGGGAAATACACTTCGCCGCGGATTTCAACCCGGCGAGGAATACCTGAGCCGGTGAGACGGTCGGGAACGTTGGCAATGGTGGCGACATTCGCGGTCACGTCTTCACCGACACGTCCATCGCCGCGCGTTGCTGCACGAGTATAGACGCCATCTACGTAGAGGATAGATACGGCGAGACCATCGACTTTCACCTCTGCCGTCATGGCCATGTGGTCGACGCCAAGATTTGTCCGGCATCGATCAACCCACTGGTGAGTCTGCTCAATCGAAAACACGTCGTCGAGGCTGAGCATGGGAATATCGTGTTCGACGGGACTGAACGCCTCTGTTGCAAATCCACCGACGGTGGCGGTTGGGGAATCGCTGGTGGCGAGTGTCGGGAAGCGTTTTTCCAATTCCTGCAACTCGACAAAATACTCGTCGTATTGGGCATCGGATAGCTGAGGGGCGTCCTCGTTATAGTACGCAATCCTCGCTCGCTCAATGGTGTCAGCAAGCTCGTGCCACCGTTGTTGCGCGATTTCGAGTTGTGAATCCTCAGGATGCGCGTCGGGGATGTCACTCAATAGATCACGTTCAGTCATGGTCCCATTGTGACTGAATTCCTCTGCGAGAAACAGCGGGCTTACTTCTGTCGGCGTAATGACCTCGGATTTCTTGAAGCCGGATGTCGGGGAATGTGTAGTCATCCACAGTTATGGTTATCCACAGGTTCTCGTCTGCCACTAGCGATTGGGAGCTGTGCACGCTGGAATGACGGGGTGCATGATTTGTTGGATTCGCGTCTCCATCTGGCGTGTGTGATAGGCCCAGATGCGGGCCTGCTCATTGCGCTCGACGCGCAGTGGCGGACTCTGGGGCGGGGACGCGATTCACTTCGCGATCGGCAAACGTCACGCCAGCATTGTCGAATGCGCGTGCGTCAGCAACGTCGCGGGCTCGTCGTTGAGATTGACGATCTTGGTTCTTTGAACGGCGTATATCTAGGGAGCAAGCGCGCACTTCTTCCCGGCTTCGCTCGCGACTGGATAATTGCGAGACGATGTAGGCGCGCGAGAGCCAGTGCGGGATCAGTCGTGGGTATCGGAGCGAATGTGTTTGAGGTTCGTGCTTTACCAGGACACCTGTCATTTGACGCGCTCGCGGTGAGGGAACCGCAGCGGCGAAGCTGGCGAGCATGGCTGATAATCCTTCCTTTCCTGTCACTGACATGGCTACTTTCCCGCCTCGCCGGATGGTGGTTGGCGGGTCAGATACTCATCGTCAGCGTGTTCGTTGCTGGTTACGTCATGCTGGCGTATCGGAGTCGGCATCAAGCACGCGATCCGATCGGAATCGTTTACGGTGCCTTGCTCCAATCGCTGTCGGGACGCGTCGCTCGACGCGACGATTGGCTACTCGACCTCACCCCGGCTCGACGTCACCGCCATCTCCGGGTTGGATCACTCCTGTGCGTTGTTCCGCGGCGCCAGAGAAAAACTCCTTGGTGCGCACCTGTCGCAACGGGGGCGCGGATTGGAATACGAACTCGCGACAGCGCCTGGCTGGAGTGGATACTCACGCAGCTATGTGTCGCCGCGCGGGGACGAGGAATCGATTGCACTGTCTCGGGCTACCGCCTGATGGATGGAGAGCAACTCCTTTTCGCTGTCGGCCGCGTCAGTACTGAACAAGAGTGGGACACCGTCTTTGAAATCGAGGGTGAAGCGCCGTGCCGTCACGCGGTAGTTCCCCGATCCGCCGCTGAGAAAACGACGATTCCAACGATTGTCGACGCGAGTGATCTTCCCGTGAGACAAAGCCTTGAGCAAAGCGGTTTGAGAGCGTGGATAGGGGCCGATGCAAACGGGCCGGTCGCTATTGACCTCGTCGAAGACGGCCCCCATGCGCTGGTTGCCGGTACCACTGGATCGGGGAAATCCGAAGCCTTACGAACGTGGATCTTTCAGCTCGCGAGAGCATACGACCCCAGTGAGCTGAGAATCATCTTTGTCGATTACAAAGGAGGAGCAACGTTTCGTGACCTCGCTTTCCTTCCCCACGGCGAAGGAGTGGTCACGGATCTTGATTCGGCATTGACCGAGCGAGCTATCGCCGGCCTCAGTGCTGAGCTCATCGATAGAGAACGAATCTTCGCGAACCGTAGCTTTTCGAGTTTGAGCGAATGGGAACAGGTCGATCGTTCAACAGCGCCACCGCGGATTCTCTGCGTCATTGACGAGTTCCGCGCCATGATCCGCACCCATCCCGGCCTCATCGAACGATTCATCGACGTGGCCGCACGAGGGCGTTCCCTCGGAATCCACCTCATAGCTGCGACCCAGAGCCCCGCGGGAGTAGTGTCACCGCATATGCGCGCGAACCTTACCTTGCGTATCTGTCTTCGCACCGCTCAGGTGGCTGATTCCGTTGATGTCATCGGAACTGGAGACGGTGCCGCGATTCCGCGCATCCCCGGTCGTGCGCTTATTAATGAAAGTGGTCGAGTTGTGCAGTGGGCGAGGTTGTCAGTGGCTGACGTTACGCGGTATACCGCAGCTACGGTCGCACCACCAACGCTGTGGAAAACACCGTTGCCTGCGCGCATGAGTTCAACCGCGGCAACGGGGCTGGTAGAAGACACCGACTCGCGGGTGATTATCGGTGTCGCCGACGATATCGATCATCGGTGTTATCGCCTGATCGCGCTCGACGACGGGCTCACCTACGTCGTCGGGGCGCGATCTGAACGCACCGACATCGTTGAACTGATCCACGCGCATCTTCCCGCTGCTGTTCGGATCGGTCAGGCGACAGGTCAAACGTTCGTCGTCGATCAGGCTACTCCGCACCACGTAGTGCAAGCGGTGCGTATCGCCGCGCAACTCGCGCTACCTGTGCTCATCGACGATCTCACTGCGATCATCGACACGATCGACTCCCAGGTGGGGGTGGGAGCTGGTCGTGAATGGTGGCGTACCGTGGCTCATCAGTTCAACGGTGTACTCGTTGTCGGGATCGACCCGAGTGAACGTTTCACGACCAACGGCCACAGGTCGCTCATTACGGTCTCGGCGCGCAGAGCTAAAACTCTCGGTTGGGGCGCAGACATCGTCACCGCGTTAGAGAATGCTCCAAGCGAGATGGACAGATCTCCCGTTATAACGTCCGGTTGGGAGGGAATCGGACCACTTCCGATATGTTTGATTGAGGACAGCGCCTCGGGGGAGGAGGCGAGCTGGCATCGAATCCTCGGTCCTCATCCGTTCGATTTCACCATTCTATCGAGGCTCGTTTCGTTGGACGAACTTCTTCACCCCGAGCGCAACGCACGAGACGATGCTCGACGACCGGAACGAATCCGAATCATCGGCGCGGTCCCATCTCATGTGTCCGAGGTGTGTCGAGAGCTGCTTCCCATGGAAGAACTTCGCGAACATGAGATGATCGGTGGCATTCAGGCTTTCGATGAGATTGGAGTCGTGACGATAGTCGGCGACGTATCGGCTCATATTGCGCGATCACTCAATTTGCCTATAGGGCTGAGAGCAGGGACACATCTGTGGGCGAAATGGAACGGTTGGTGGTACGAGTTTGACAAACGTCCACCAAACGTGACTATTTGCACATGAGGTTCCTTGTGAAACAATGCGAAATCTCTTGTGAAAGCTGGTTTTGTGGGTGAGACTGAGAATACCTAAAGAACCCGCACGCGCGAGAAATCTCGCGCGTTTCACCATGAGGAGCACAAAATGGATTGGCGTAGTCGCGCCGCATGTCTGAGCGTGGATCCAGAGTTATTCTTCCCGATCGGGAACACTGGACCAGCCATTGCCCAGGCTGCCGAAGCAAAAGCCGTGTGTGCTACCTGCGAGGTCCAGGCGATCTGTCTGCAGTGGGCACTCGACAACAACCAAGATGCTGGAGTGTGGGGAGGCAAGAGCGAAGACGAGCGCCGCGCAATGCGCCGCCGCACCGCTCGCGTCCGCCGCGCAAGTTAACGCATCTCAATTACTAAGCTCGGTGGGGCATCTGTGAAAAGCAGATGCCCCACTTACATTGTCTGGCGTATCTCGAAGCCACTAAATCAGCGGTGCGAGAGGACGAAGTAGCCGCTCGACCCCCCGTTGGATGAGTGGGCGTTGCTCCCATTCGTCCAGTGTCAATTGTTGCGCCGTCGTCAAATCATTCTGGAAAGCTTGTTCCATATGTCGAGCAAAAGCCTTCGAGTGGAATTGCATGTTAATTTCGTAGTTCCCGAACATCGACAGCCGATCAATGTTGGCGGTTCCTACAGTTGACCACCGGCCATCAACCGTCGCCGTCTTCGCGTGAATCATGGCGTGCTTATACAACCAGATTTCTGCACCGGCAGCGAGGAGCTCGTCGAAAAACGCGGACGATATCCAATCGGCCACGACGTGGTTCGAGTTCTTTGGAACGAGGATCTTGACGTCAACGCCGCGGCGCGCGGCTGCGGAGATTGCGCGACAAATCTCACGGTCAGGAATGAAGTAGGCAGAGGTAATATACGCGTGGCTCGAGGCTCGCTCAAGAGCATCGATATAGAGTCCACGGACCGGGTAGAGCATCTGGGCTGGACTGTTGAGCGCGGCCGATACATCCGCTTGCCAACGTCGTGCACCGCGGTCGGGCAGACCGGGTTGACGTCGTTTCTTGAAGTGATTCCAGAACTCGACGAACCCATTCTCGAGTTCCCACACGGCTGCTCCCACGATTCGAATGTGAGTGTCGCGCCATTCTGTTTCGTACAGTTCACCGATGTTGTAGCCGCCGACGAAACCAACCTCACCGTCAACGACGAGGATCTTGCGGTGATCTCGCCCGGTTCGTCGCAGATCAAACAAGAAGAGGCCGAGACGCACTTCAGGAACCCGGATGACGTTGAGGTTGCGGTGACGGGGAAATAGCTTGAAACGTGGGTCAACGACGAGGTTTCCAAAACCATCGTAAATGCAGTACACCTTAACGCCGCGCTCAGCTGCCCGAATGAGAGCGTCCTTAAACTGTTTACCGATGCGATCAGCCTTCCAGATGTACGTTTCAAAGAAAATGTACTTCTCGGCTCGCTCAATGGAATCGAGCATGTCCTTGTAGAGCGATTGACCTTCGGTGTACGTCGTCACCGTATTCTTCGCGACCCGAATGTCGGTTGGAGCAAGGGCGGGGAAACCACCCCCTCCCGGCGCTCGTCGTTTACGGACTTCGTCAATCGCTACCAGCGTAAAGATTGTTGCAAACTGGGCTGCGACGGTTGCACCCGCGACGATTTTTGCCAACCGAAATGTCCGTTGTGGTTGGGGAAGGAAACGACGAATGAAGTGCATTACTCCACTCTAGGACAACTTGACCGAATCTGAAACGAAGGCGACGAATAGTAGTTCAGGATCCTATACTGGCAGTCATGTCTACAATTTCTTCTCAGGAGGTAGCCCGCGTAGCCGGGTTGGCCCGAATAGCTTTGACCGATGAGGAAATCGAGCGTTTTGCTGGAGAACTCGGCGTGGTTGCCGAGTCGGTCGCAAAGGTTTCTGAAGTAGCGACCCCCGACGTTCCAGCAACGTCCCACCCGATTCCACTGACCAACGTCATGCGTGCCGATGAGATTGGCGAGACACTTGACCGTGACGAAGTGATGGCGTGCGCACCCGCTTCTCAAGACGGCCAGTTCGTGGTGCCGCAGATTCTGGAGGAGGACTGACGTGACTGACTTTCTTTTCAAATCAGCCAGTGAACTGGCAGAACTTCTCCGCTCAGGAGAGCTCACCTCGACCGATCTCACGACCGCGTGCCTCGACCGCATCGATGCGCTGGAGGGGCGCGTCCACGCGTTCTTGCACGTTGATCGTGAGGGCGCGCTAGCGACCGCAGCCAAAGTCGATCAAGCGCGGGCAGCCGGGGACGAGCTCCATCCGCTCGCGGGCGTACCTATCGCCATCAAAGACAACATGGTGACGCGGGCAGTGCCGACGACTTGCGCGTCAAAGATCCTCGACGGCTGGTTGCCTCCCTATGACGCGACCGTGATCGAGAAGATCAAAGAAGCGGGTCTCCCTATCGTTGGGAAGACGAATATGGATGAGTTTGCGATGGGATCCTCTACCGAACATTCGGCTTTTGGCCCCACCCGTAACCCGTGGGATCTGGAACGGATTCCGGGTGGATCCGGTGGAGGTTCGGCGGCGGCTGTTGCGGCCTTCATGGTTCCGCTCGCACTTGGTTCGGACACCGGTGGATCAATCCGCCAGCCGGGTTCAGTAACGGGCACGGTGGGAGTTAAACCAACCTATGGCGCAGTCTCTCGCTACGGCCTTATCGCGATGGCGTCCTCGCTCGACCAGATCGGTCCCGTCACGCGTACAGTTGAGGACGCGGCATTACTCCAAGAACTGATCGGCGGTCATGACCCACGTGATTCAACGTCTCTTCCCGAACCCCTCGATTCGCTGACCGCCGCCGTGAAGAACGGCGAAATGGATCTGAAAGGTGTGCGCGTCGGGATTGTCCGGGAATTGACTGGCGAGGGATATGAACCGGGAGTAGTTTCCGTATTTGACGCGGCTGTGGACTATCTCCGCAGCCGAGGTGCCGAGATCGTGGAAGTTTCGTGTCCGAACTTCGACTACGCTCTGGCCGCCTACTACCTCATTATGCCCGCGGAAGTATCGTCAAACCTCGCGCGGTTTGATGGAATGCGATACGGGTTGCGAGTTGAGCCTGACGAAGGTCCGATTACCTCCGAGCGCGTCATGGCGGCTTCTCGCGGAGCCGGCTTTGGTGACGAAGTGAAGCGCCGCATCATTTTGGGTACCCACGTGCTATCAGCCGGTTATTTCGATGCCTATTACGGCTCAGCTCAAAAAGTTCGCACTCTCGTCCAACGTGATTTTGACGCGGCTTTTGACCAGGTCGATGTCCTGGTATCTCCGACGGCTCCGACGACCGCGTTTAAGTTCGGTGAGAAGGTGGACGATGTCATGGCGATGTATCTCAATGACATCGCGACGATTCCGGCCAACCTCGCGGGGGTACCGGCCATGTCGGTTCCTGCCGGACTATCCGATGGTCTACCGGTTGGTTTCCAAATCATTGCCCCTGCTCGCAGAGATGACGCAATGTATCGAGTTGCGCGGGCAGTCGAAATGATGGAGGACGTGGCCGGTCAATGTCCGGCTAAGGATTGGAATGGGGAGGCCTAAGATGGCAAAGCTGATGAAGTACTCCGAAGCGGTCAAGAAGTTTGACCCGGTGCTCGGCCTCGAGGTCCACGTTGAGCTCGGAACACAGACTAAAATGTTCGATGCCGCACCAAACGCGTTCGGTGGCGCGCCGAATACGTATGTCACTCCCGTGTCTCTTGGACTCCCGGGATCTTTGCCGGTGGTCAATGAGAAGGCGGTGGAATACGCGATTAAGATCGGCTTGGCTCTCAACTGTTCGATTGCCGAGTACTGCCGCTTTGCTCGTAAGAACTACTTCTACCCCGATTTAACTAAGGCGTTCCAGACCTCCCAGTACGATGAGCCCATCGCCTACGACGGTTGGGTCGATGTTGAACTGGAAGACGGAGAGATTTTCCGCGTCGAAATCGAACGCGCCCACATGGAAGAGGACGCGGGTAAGAACACTCACATTGGCGGTGCGGAAGGTCGTATCCACGGCGCTGACTATTCGCTCGTTGACTACAATCGTGCGGGGGTTCCCCTCGTCGAGATTGTGACCCGGCCGATTGAGGGGGCCGGCGAACGGGCTCCCGAAGTGGCGGCGAAGTACGTCCAGACCCTACGCGATATGTTCCGCGCTCTCGGCGTGTCTGAAGCGCGAATGGAGCGCGGTAACGTGCGCGCGGATGTCAATATTTCACTGCGCCCGAGTCCGGATGCTCCACTGGGCACGCGCACGGAAACGAAGAATGTCAACTCGTTCCGCGCCATCGATAAGGCTGTGAGGTACGAGATTTCACGCCAGGCACAGCTTCTGTCTGATGGCATGGCAATCGTCCAGGAAACCCGTCACTTCCATTCCGAAGACGGATCGACGTCTCCGGGGCGCGAAAAGTCCGACGCAGAGGATTACCGTTACTTCCCCGAACCCGATCTGGTGCCGGTGGCTCCTTCTCGCGAATGGGTGGAAGAGCTTCGGGCGACACTTCCTGAGTTGCCGACTGCGCGCCGACGTCGTCTTCGCGCGGAATGGGGCTTTACCGATATGGAGATGCGTGACGTCGTCAATGCCGATGCGGTTGATCTCATTGAGGCAACTGTGGCAGAGGGAGCATCCGCGGCTGCCGCTCGCAAATGGTGGATGGGTGAGCTCTCACGTACGGCTAAGGAACAGGACGTTGAGCTCGAGCAGTTGAACGTGACCGCCAAGGATGTGGCGCAGCTGCAGCAGCTTGTTGAGGACGGCAAGATTAACGATAAGCTGGCCCGCCAAGCGCTCGAGGGTGTCCTTGCGGGCGAAGGGAGCCCGTCCGAGGTCGTCGATTCACGCGGCCTTGCGGTGGTCTCCGACGATGGCCCACTGATCGAAGCTGTCGAAGCGGCTATGGCTGATAACCCCGATGTCGTGGAGAAGATCAGAGGCGGGAAGATGGCGGCGGTCGGCGCTCTCATCGGCCCGGTCATGAAAGCAACTCGCGGTCAGGCTGATGCCGGTCGCGTCCGCGAACTCATTATGGAGCGCATCTAGGCGCACCGCACCAACAAGGGCCCCGGGTTGTCGGGGCCCTTTGTGGTCGCGCTATTTTCTTGGGAGTTTGAGTGTGGCGAGGAATCCGAAGATGAGGAATAGGTTGGCGGCCCACAACGCATAGGGCGTTGCCTGGGCGAGTGAATCAGGATTCATTCCGTGATCCAGTGGATTGGCATTGGCGAAGAAGTGTGTCAGCCCAAATAGGGCCGAGCCAATGATGGCGATGCCGAGGGCGGAGCCGAGTTGCCGGGTTGTTGATTGTGTTGCCGAAGCCTGACCGGATTGGTGTGGTGGCACATCGTGAAGAACCGTGGATGTCAGTTGAGCAGAGGCCATTCCCAGACCGAGGCCGTAAATCACGAGAGGAATGGTCAGGGTAAGGAGATTCATCGAGACGTCCACCATCAGCGCAAGAATACCGACCCCGACAACCTCCAACGCTAGACCTGTGGTAGCAACCGTGGCTGGGTGCGTGCGGCGGGCGAAGGGAGCTGCGATACCTCCCGCGATGAATGCTCCCGCAGCCATTGCTGTCAGCACCCAACCTGAACCAATGGGAGTGAGTCCGAGACTCAGTTGCATGAAGAGCGGAAGAGTAAAGATCAATCCGAACTCTCCGGTTGCGATGGCGAAAGCGGCGAAGTTACCCCAGCTAAATGAGGCGTGACGGAAAAGGGTGAGGTCGAGGGTAGTCGGGCGCCCCTGATGACCTCGCTTAAGTTCGGTGACGATAAATAGTGTGAACGCGATGGTGCCACCGATGAGTGCGAGCGCTGCAATCGACAATGGCCACGAACTGTCAAACAGGTGAGGAAGTGGGCGCCACCAGCCGTGTGATTGTCCTTCAATGAGTCCGAAGACAAGTCCCCCAAAGGCAAGGATGGCGAGGATAATACCGAGCGGATCCAGGCGTGGGTCGTCCGGTGGGTCGATCGTTTCGGGAACCGTGACGATGGTAGCGAGACCGATGAGTAGTCCGAGCGGGATATTGATAAAGAAGATCCAATGCCAGGTTGCGTGGGTGGCGATCCAACCGCCGAGAAGCGGGCCAACAGCGGCCATTCCCGACATCACCGAGCCCCACACTGCAAACGCTATCGCGCGATCTCGACCGCGGAAAGTGGCATTGACCGTCGACAGTGTCGTCGGCAGTACGGCGGCCCCTCCGAACCCTTGGAGTGCGCGCGCAGCGATCAGTGTCACCGCTGTTGAGGAGAGTCCCGCGAGGAGCGACGCGGCAACGAAAACAACGAGGCCGCCAAGCAGGAACTTGCGTCTTCCGTAGGTGTCTGCGAGCTTACCGATGGGGATAAGCAGTGCCGCGAAAATGAGCGAGTAGATGCTCGTTACCCATTCCGCCTGGCTACCGATCAGACGCAGATCCGAAATAATTGTCGGTAGCGCGACGTTGACGATGGTTCCGTCGATGATGATGAGGGAGACGGATGCCGCCAGTGCGGCAAGTGTGTACCATCGCTGGGCTGAAGCCGTTGTTGTCGTCGGTTCGTGTAGATCATTCATAAATCTATCTGACACCCTGTCATTAAAAATGGCAAGTGGGAAAGGTGGATGTTTCGTCACACCGACTAGCGCTTGTGCCAGTTCGGTGTCGCGGTTTCGGGGTCCGTCCCGCTTATGTGCACAGTGTTGGTGCGTGAGCGCAGCGAAAACACGGTGCGAAAACGTTGAGATACCGGGGTTTTGAACGTGGAGTTGACATGCTGATTATTGGTCGTTAAAGTAGTAATCCGGTTCCGCAACGAAGCAAAGATTCGAAACGGGACCTTTTTCAACTCCGATTGCAACCACTGTCGATTTAGGCACGTGCGAGTGATCGTGTGGGGGTTGTTCTGTGAACTCGATAGTGTGTTTTTTTGTTTTGTTTTTTGTT
>JAUNVP010000017.1 GCA_030537615.1 Actinomycetaceae bacterium
GCGCCAGTCGGCGCTATGGCCGCTCGTAGCGGCTTTTGGTGGAGCCCGGGGCTTTCTCAACCCGATGTCACTTTCTAGTGTAATGCACGTTACAGCCCAGCGCGAGCTGTTCAAGTATCTGCGAGTCAAAATCGTGGGACTGCTCTCGATATGGCATCGAGTGGTTCACAAAAGGGAAAATATGGGACGATCAGAGAGTGAGTGATCAACCAGGTTCTTCGGAGTTTCCGCGTGGGACGCGGATCCGTCAGCACTCTGCTAATCTCGGAACAATGCGTCGGCGATCGAGGCGCATGCGAGGGCGTACAGAGTCCAAATCCCGGGCTCAACTCACCTCCATTCCCGATAATGCTGGTGGTATCCGTAGCATTATCGAAGTTCCGTTGCGGTACCTCTCCGCGTCGATTGTTGTTGTTCTTTCCCTCGTCATGGCGACAGCGTATTCGATCACCCAACTGCGTGATGTCGTCACCATTACGGTGATTTTCGCAATCCTCATCCTCGCCAATGGTTGGTCGGGGCTCGTGCACGCACCGAACCGCTATCCGGCTGCGATTACGGCAACACTGATCGGCGTATCAACGGTGTTTGCTGTACGCGTCACCGACGACATGGCGTGGGGAACAGTGGCATTGGGAGCCGCAGTGTTGGTCGCTGCGATCGTCGAAATGGGAAGACCTCAACCCAGAGAAGAGCTTGTTGAATCAATCTCAGCGTCGGTAACGGCAGGACTGACTGCCATACTCGGATCAGCGTGGGTGAGTCTAACGACCTCGCCACTATGGTCGGTGATTCTTATCGGTGCAGCTGTCGTCACCTCACTCACCGTCGTTGGGAATCAATTTGGCTCCTCCGTGAGGGCGAATGCTGTGGGAAGTCTTGGTGTTGGAACGGCGGCAGGATTGTTCATGGGCGGTGTTGCCGCTCTCCTCGGGCAAGACACACATATCATTGCGCTCGCTTTCCCATCCCTCCCTGGCTCGCTCAGTCCGACTGTTTCTATCGTTGTGACCTCCGGTGTACTTGGGCTAGCCATTGGAGCGGTTATCGCAATCGTCGATGGTCTAGTCGGCGAACATAATCGTCGATGCACTGAGGCTGGCGCCTTCGCTCGTGGTGCAACAAAGTTCCTCATGGCGGTAGTCCCCATTTATATTCTCGTCCACATTGGGGCCCTTTAACGTGACGCGATGTCGCCGACTGCGTCTAAACCCGCGTGCGCAAGCGACAACACGCGCCAAAAGTCCTAGCCTGGACACATGATTGTCATACCAGAAAATCTTCCCGAACGAGTTGCGTCCCTGACGTGGCTTCTTGGAACTTGGCAGGGGTGGGGGACGACGACTGCTGCCGAAGAGAACAGTCTCGTAACCTTTGAATTCAAAGGTTACGTCGTTGATGATAACGTGCGTTCAACTCTCACCGTCTACTCGACCGACACGGCAGCGAATCTCGACTCCGATACTCCAGCGCTAGAAGGAGTCCAAATCCTTCGCCGAAGAAGGATCCTTTGGGAAGAAACCGCCTATTGGTCGGTACTTAATAGTGAGGATAAGCCGGAAGACAAGTTCCTCCAGGTAACGACTGCGCTGTCAACAGGTCGTGCGCACCTGTGGGTCGGAAAGGTAGCCGGTCCTCGAATACGGCTACTTATTGACACTATCGCCCGCGCGGCATCCGCCGAAGCTGTTACAGAAGGCGAACGCATGTTCGGTCTGGTCAACTCCGATATCTTCTGGACAGAAACACTGGTAACGGAAGAAAAGAACCTCACGACGAGTGGACGGATGAGCCGGGTGGAAGACCCGGATGAAATCGACATATTCGGAGATGAATCTCATGCGTAAACCCCTCCTGCTCGATCTATCCGGAGCTGTCGAGGATGATCTCGATACCGGGGTAGCGGCGCATTATGGTGATCTGTCGGGCGAGCAGTGGGCACTCGAAGATTCCCGAGCCATTAGCGACTGTGGCGATCTCGATATTGTGACTGTCTCCGGCCCCGACCGTCAGTCGTGGTTGACGACACTGTCCAGCCAGATCATCACCGGGATTCAGCCGGCAGATTCACGCGAACTTCTGCTTCTCGATGCCAACGGTCGAATCGATTTTGCCGCCGCCGTGGTGGATGACGGACAGCGGACCTTCCTTGTCGTTGAAGGAGGACGGGGCCCAGCCCTCGTGGAATTTCTCGAACGTATGAAGTTTATGCTTCGCGTCGAAATAGACAACGTCTCTGACTCTCTTGGAGTGATTGGTGAAATCGTGTCGCGAACAGATGATCCAGATGGATCGATGCTGCGCGAATCACGCCGCCAGCAACCCGGTTGGGTTGCCACCTGGATCGACCCGTGGCCTGGCGTAGTCGAGGGCGGGGCTACCTATACTCCGACAAACACTGATCATCCGGCTTTGCTACGCACTCGCGCTTTCCACATTATCGAGCGTAATCGTGCCTACGATTTTGCTCACGATTGGATTAGTGAAAAAAACGGTGTGGCGGGACGTAATGCCTGGGAAGCCTTGCGCATCGAAGATCACAGGCCTCGACAGGCACGAGAAGTCGATGATCGGACGGTTCCTCACGAACTGGATTGGTTGCGGACCGCTGTCCACCTCAATAAAGGCTGCTACTGCGGGCAAGAAACAATCGCTCGCATCGTAAACCTCGGGAAGCCTCCGCGTCGCCTCGTCCTTCTCCAGCTCGACGGTTCTCAGTCCCTTCCCGTCAAGCCCGGAGATGATGTTGAAGCAGCCGGGCGACGAGTAGGCTCGGTAACGTCGGTCGCCAGACACGCTGATCTAGGGCCGATTGCACTGGCAGTTGTACGCCGCGGACTGGCTCTCGATCTTGTTCTCGATGTGGTCACTGAGGACGGTGTGGTCGCTGCCGCTCAAGAAGTCATCGTGGATCCGGAAGGGAAGTCATCCGCGTCCCCGGATACGCGTCCTGGAGCCGAGTTGCGCGGAGGGCTAGGAGTCAGGAAACCGCAGTGAAAGCACTGATTCAACGGGTAACCGAAGCGAGCGTCGTCGTTGATGGACGAACAGTCGGCGCGATCAGTGAGCCCGGCCTATGTGTCCTCATCGGCGTCACTCATGACGATGGGCCGAAACAGGTCGAAACCATAGCACGTAAAATCGCCAGCCTTCGCATCATGCGCGATGAAAAGTCGGCCTCCGATCTGGGTGCTCCGGTACTCGTGATCTCTCAGTTCACGCTCTATGGTGACGCGCGCAAAGGACGGCGACCGACCTGGAATCAAGCCGCGCCCGGCCCAGTGGCAGAACCGCTCGTGGAGGCCGTCATCGACGAACTGCGCTCCGCACATGGCTTGCGAGTGGAAACAGGTATTTTCGGAGCAGACATGGCTGTATCCCTCACCAATGACGGGCCGGTTACTCTCATGATTGAGGCATGAGCGCCGCGAAACGCGGTCGAGTGCGTCGATTTTCACGCTAGTGGTGAACAGACGCGACAGCGGGCCGTCGAACTCATAGTCTTGACCTAGTACATATGGCAGGAGGACGAATGTTCGAACGGTTTACCGACAGAGCTCGGCGCGTAGTGGTGCTGGCGCAGAATGAGGCAAAGAGCCTCAAGCACAATTACCTCGGCACCGAGCACCTACTCCTTGGCCTCATTCAAGAGGGCGAAGGTGTGGCCGCAAAAGCGCTCGAAATGATGGGAATTGAGCGCGACGCGGTGCGCGCCGCAGTCATAGAAATGATCGGTGAAGGGCAACAGTCCAACACCGGACACACCCCTTTTACTCCGCGTGCGAAAAAGGTGCTTGAACTGTCGTTGCGCGAAGCCCTACAACTGGGGCACAACTACATCGGCACCGAGCATATCCTGCTCGGCCTCATTCGCGAGGGTGAAGGCCTCGCTGCCAAAGTTCTCATTGAACTGGGTGCCGATCTGGGACAGGTGCGTCAAACCGTCATCCAGCTTTTGCAGGGCTATCAGCGAACATCCGGTGGAGGCCGTGAATCTGTTGGGGCGGGAGCGCCAATGCGTGAACAGCAGCCCGCGAACTCAGCGATTCTCGAACAGTTCGGACGCTCGCTTACCAACGCTGCGCGCGAAGGAAATCTTGACCCGGTGGTGGGACGCGTGCAGGAGATGGAGCGAGTCATGCAGATTCTCTCGCGCCGCACCAAGAACAACCCGGTGCTCATCGGTGAGCCCGGTGTCGGTAAAACCGCAGTCGTCGAAGGACTCGCTCAATCGATCATTCGTGGCGACGTTCCCGAAACGCTCAAAGATAAACAGATTTACAGCCTCGACATGGGCTCGCTTGTCGCGGGTTCTCGCTATCGCGGTGATTTCGAAGAGCGTTTGAAGAAAGTTCTGAAAGAAATCAAGTCTCGTGGCGATATCATCCTCTTTATCGACGAGATCCACACTCTTGTTGGAGCCGGTGCGGCCGAGGGCGCCATTGATGCTGCTCAGATTCTCAAGCCGATGCTGGCCCGCGGCGAACTCCAAACTATCGGAGCGACCACGCTCGAGGAGTACCGCAAGTACATTGAAAAAGATGCGGCACTAGAACGTCGCTTCCAGCCGGTTAAGGTGGAAGCTCCCTCGGTGGAACAGACCGTCGCTATTCTCAAGGGACTGCGCGATCGCTACGAAGCGCATCACCGCATCATCATTACCGATGAAGCTATCGCGGCAGCCGCACAAATGGCTGACCGCTACATCTCCGACCGGTTCCTTCCCGATAAGGCGATTGACCTCATCGATGAAGCAGGAGCGCGCCTGCGCATCCATCGCATGACGGCACCGCCAGAACTGCGTGAACTCGACGAGAAGATCTCGAAGGTGCGCCAGGAAAAGGAATCCGCCATCGACAACCAGGACTTTGAACGCGCTGCCGCTTTACGCGATGAGGAAAAGACTCTCATCGAGCAGCGTGAAGCGAAAGAAGCCTCATGGAAGTCCGGCGATATGGATACCATCGGTGAAATTGGCGAGGACGAAATCGCTGAAGTTCTCGCCATGTCAACCGGTATTCCAGTCGTTAAGCTAACGGAAGCTGAATCGAAGAAACTTCTCACCATGGAGGATGAGCTTCACAAACGGATCGTTGGTCAAGATGACGCGGTTCGTGCCATCTCCCAGTCCATTCGTCGGACCCGCTCCGGCCTCAAAGACCCCAAGCGCCCGGGCGGCTCATTCATTTTTGCTGGCCCCACCGGTGTCGGTAAGACGGAGCTGGCAAAAACTCTCGCTGAGTTCCTATTCGGTGACGAGGACGCCCTCATTCAACTCGACATGTCGGAGTTTTCCGAGAAGCACACGGCTTCGCGCCTGTTCGGTGCGCCTCCCGGCTATGTCGGATATGACGAGGGCGGGCAGCTCACCGAGAAGGTTCGCCGTCGCCCATTCTCGGTTGTTCTGTTCGACGAGGTGGAAAAGGCGCACGCCGATATCTTCAACTCGCTGTTGCAGATTCTCGAAGATGGTCGCTTGACTGATTCGCAGGGCCGCGTCGTTGATTTCAAGAACACCATTATCATCATGACGACAAACCTCGGTACCCGCGATATTAACAAGGGTGTGCTCACCGGCTTCCAGGCCGAGGGGGCCATGGCTAATGACTATGAGCGCATGAAGCAGAAGGTCAACGAGGAGCTGAAGAACCACTTCCGCCCCGAGTTCCTCAACCGCGTTGATGAGACGATCGTGTTCCCGCCGCTCCAGAAGGAACAGATCGCTCAGATCGTCGATCTCATGATCGCTAAGCTTGATGAGCGGATGCGTGAACAGGATATGTCGATTGAGCTCACGCCGGCGGCCCGTGAACTACTGGCCGAGAAGGGCTTCGACCCTGTGCTTGGCGCGCGCCCGTTGCGTCGGGCAATCCAACGCGAAATTGAGGATGCGTTGTCGGAGAAGATTCTCTTTGGCGACATCGAGATGGGACATCACGTTCTTGTCGATGTGGAAGGAGAGGGCGCCGAGGCAACGTTTACATTCTCGGCGCGTGATTCCGAGTAGCTGCTCGCTACGAACGAAGGACAGTCCGTGTTGACCGGCGCGTTGCGACACCGCGAGATGCGTGAGCACAATATCCGTTTTGTGCTTTCGCTCATTCAACAGTATGGTCCGATTTCTCGGCCTGAACTGGCGCGCCGGTCGGGACTGACAAAAGCGAGCATTACCCGGATTATTCAGGATTTACGCAAAGTTGATTTGGTTGATGAGTATTCTGGCCGATATGAAGAAACAGGAGGTCGCCCCGCCGTCCTCATTCGTATGAAGGCTGGAAAGCAGGCATCGGTAGGGATTGACTTACGCATCGACCGTATGACGGTGCTCTTACGTGACCTTTCGGGGCAAGAACTCGCCCGCCATACCGAGCGATCGGAGCCCGATTCGGACCCGGAGATAGTGTTTCGTCGGCTAGGGAAAACTATCAAGAGGCTTTTAGAGACGCACCCGCGGGTATTAACTGGGATTGGTGTTGCGATTGGTGGACACCCATCCAGCGATCACACGGGAATCGAAGAATCTCAATATTTGGGGTGGAAACACGTTGAAGTCCGCGGTTTATTGCGCGAACAACTCGATGCACCTGAATTGCCGTGTTACGTCCACGACGTGGCCTCATGCGCAGCTGAAGCCAATGGGGCAGTAGGAACGGTCGGAGGTGTACACAGCCTCCTGCACGTTCAATACGGTATTGGCATTGGTGCTGCGGTACCGACCGTGTTGCACCGCATAACCAACGACACCATTAACCCCAATGTTGTTGGGCACCTGCCGTTTGGTGGGGAGGCTGAGACGTGTGAGGTTTGTGGTTGGCGCGGGTGTGTCGACTCAGTTCTTGGTTTCCCCTCAGTTATACGCAGGAGCGCCGACCTGGGAATTCGGTTATCGGCGTCCTCAGACTTTATGCGTCGATACTGTGAGGATTTGGCGCGTTTATGGATCAGTGGCGATAGCAATGCTCGCGAAGTCGTGGCTCGACTGGAGAATGACGTGGCGCGACTCGTGACCTTGATGTCGATGTTGCAGGCCTGTTCGACTGTTACCATCGGGGGCTGGCCGCTGTATATGGGGAAGGAATTCGTTTCTCGGGTGGAACGAATCGTGCAAAGCAACCGGCAAACGTCTCGAGTTGAAGTGACAATCAGCGAGCTCGGCGATGATGCGCCCGTCATCGGAGCTGCGATGTTTGGTGCTATCGCGGGCATTACCCGCGCGTTCGATTGGGATAGCGCTAGGTCATAGCAGGTTACATCTTGGTAACTGTGATTGACAGCTCATTTTCCACTTCGTTACAATCTGAAACGAAGTGATTTGACGGTGAGTCACAATCTGAAAGGAACTTCAATGGCGAAGAACAAATGGAGCCGTATCGCGGCAACCCTCTCTATCGGAGCTCTTGCTCTCACGGGACTTTCCGCGTGTTCGAAGGGGGATAGCGGCGGATCGTCGAGCGGTGAAGCTGATAGTGAATCAATCACATTTATGGTGCTTGGGGCTAGCCAAGACGCGAACGCCTATTTGACAGATACGGCAATTCCAAAATTTAAGGAAGAAACCGGTGTCGATGTTGTGTTGCAAAGCTCTGACTGGGGATCTGCATTCCAGAAGATCACAACCGCAGCTGCCTCAAAACAAATGGCTGACGTGGTTGTGCTGGGATCAATCTGGACTGCACCGCTGGCTGAAAAGAACGCTCTGCTTCCGCTCGATGAATATGTCGCAAACTGGTCCGGTAAGGATGCAGTTTTCCCAGCAATGATGGAGGACGGTAAGTGGGAAGATACGCAGTACTCGATCCCATTCGGAGCTGATCTGCGAGCACCCATCTATCGGAAAGATCTGCTCGAGCAAGCGGGCGTTGATCCAGCGAAACTGCCGACCACCTGGGATGAACTACGTGCAGTTGCCCAGAAAGTGAAAGATGCCAATATTTGCGATTCACCAATCTGGTGGGGCATTGATAAATCCATCGGTCTGCAACAGGGATTTGCTCAGCTTATGCTCCAAAATGGCGCGGATTACTGGACCTCTGACGGTAAGGCAAACTTTAACGACAAGCCTGGAAAGGAAGCGCTGGAGTTCCTTATTTCAACCTTCGATGACGGACTATCCGACTATAACCTCGTCTATTCCGGTAACGGACCACGACCCGTTGTTGCCGGGCAGTCCGCAATTGGTCTCGGTGGAATGGCAGATTTCTCCAATGCTGACGAAAATGCTCCGGATGTCAAGGAGCAGCTCATCGTTGGGCCTCCGATTGCGGGTCCATCAGTTTCTGAGGGTTCCGTTGCCGCTTGGATTAACAAACTGGCCATTTCGAAGGATTCGAAGAATCCAGACGCCGCCTTCACGTTCATCGAGTTCCTACTCAAACCTGAAAACCTCACTGATTTTGACCGAGTATACGGCCAGCTACCCGTCCGCGAAGACATGCAACAAGAAGAATGGCTTGGAGAAGCCGGCAAAGCTCTGATGGAAGTTGCCAAGAGTGCACAGTCACAACCTCCACATCCGGGAATGATGCAGTTCGG
This sequence comes from Actinomycetaceae bacterium, assembly GCA_030537615.1. Lineage (GTDB taxonomy): Bacteria > Actinomycetota > Actinomycetes > Actinomycetales > Actinomycetaceae > Gleimia. The sequence continues at coordinate 8,533 of JAUNVP010000017.1, forward strand.
TAAGGAAATCAACCAACTGCTTGAACCCGCCGTGCGGGGAACAGTGGGAGTTGACGATACCTTGAAATCCATCGACGAGAAGCTGGATTCTTTCAAGGGATAGCACATGTCGTCTGGAACCGTAGCTCTCTCTGCGGCCAATCATCATCGTCGGCGCACCGGGCACCTCCTGGTTGCGCCGGCGCTGGTGGTTATCGGCCTCATGATAGTTATTCCGCTGATTGTCGCATTCGGACTCTCTTTTACGCGGTACGACTTAATTAACGCTCCCACCTGGGTGGGCTTGTCTAACTACACGGATCTGTTTACCGATCCCGTCTTTTTTAAAGTCGTTGGAAATACGTTCTTTTTCGCCTTTGGGCAGGTGCTGATCGGACTCGTAGTGGCATTCTTTGTCGCCATGCTGTTCAATCAAGCCCTTCACGGCAACGCTCTGATGCGCACGACCGTCTATCTTCCTCAGGCTATGTCGTACGTGATCGTCGCACTACTGTGGAGCTTTCTCTACGATCCGTTCAATGGGCCTCTCAATGCCGTCATTCAAGCGTTGGGCGGCGAACGTATCAACTTTTTGACCGATACATCCCTAGCGATGCCATCGATTATGGCAATGTCGTTGTGGCGCAACATGGGCTACTTCATGATTATCTTGCTGGCGGGCCTTAAAGCTATTCCGCCAGAACTCATTGAAGCTGCTCAGATCGATGGCGCGGGACCCGTTCGACGTCTCATTCACGTCACTATTCCTCAAATGAAGAATCCGTTGATTTTCGTTGGTGTCACTTGGTTTATGGGCGGCCTACAAATGTTTACGCAGGCCTACGTTATGACTCAAGGCGGGCCAGACAACGCGACGCGAACAATGGTTTACGAAATGTACGAATCTGCCTTCAATAACCTCGACATTGGACGAGCCAGCGCGGTCGCCATGCTTTTGTTCTTTGTCGTCGTTCTCTTTGGTTTACCAGCGAAGATCGCACAGAGCATTAAAGAGCGGCAGATCTCGAGAAAAGGCACGAGGGCCAGCAAATCGGAGGTCACGCGATGAAACAGCGATTCTCTTGGAGGAAGTTTGGGCGGTCCTCGGGACTGCATCTCGCAGCTCTCGTTGTGACAGCGCTCTATCTTATTCCAATGCTGTACATTATCCTCGTCGCACTGACACCGACAGGGGAGTCAACGGTCGGCCAACTTCCCAGCCATCTCGCGTGGGGTAATTTTGCGGAATCCATGCAGTCGTCAGACTTTCCGCTATTCTTTCTCAACTCGACCATTGTGACGTTAGTGTCCACAATCAGTCAGGTCATCTTATCGTGTATGGCGGGCTACGCACTCGCAAAGATGCCGATTCGCGGGAAGACCTACATCCTGTTCGGCCTGATCGCACTTCTGGTCATTCCTCCCGAGGTCATCATGGTGCCACTATTTGTCATTTTGACGCACGTGCCGATGGCCGGCGGCAATGACCTTCTTGGTGCCGGCGGCTCCGGCCTCATGGATACCTATACGGCAATGATTTTGCCGCACCTAGCATCAGCATTGGGGATTTTCCTCATGCGGCAGTTCTATCTCGACTTACCCGACGAACTCGGCCAATCAGCGCGAGTCGACGGAGCTGGCGAATTCCGGATTTTCGCTCAGATTTACACGCCTCTCGCGTTGCCGGCAGTCTCGGTTGTTACCGTTCTTGCTTTCCAAAGTGCGTGGAATGACTTCCTCTGGCCTCTCGTGACGGTGAAGACTAATGAAATGCGTACTCTCCAACTGGGACTGGCAGTGTTCTACCAGGAGAACTCAACTCAGTGGAACCTCTTGATGGCCGCGGTGATCCTCATGACGATACCGATCATTCTGATATTCCTATACGGACAGAGATTCTTTACTGATGGAATTTCAGCAGGTGCAGTCAAACAATGACAGATAATCGACCGAATTTCGTTTTCATCCTCACGGATGATCAAGGACCGTGGGCGGTTCCGTGGAAAATGCCGGAACTACACATGCCCCATCTTGAACAGCTCGCCGAGGAAGGTACGGTATTTGAGAACTTCTACTGTGCCTCCCCGGTGTGCTCTCCCGCACGAGCGTCCCTCCTGACGGGAAGAATGCCGTCGGCACACGGCATTCACGACTGGTTAGTGGGAACGCGTTCGCCCGAGGCTCATCCAGACACATATCTCGATGACCTCGTGACACTCCCGTCGGTACTCGCCGGGGCGGGGTATCGGTGCGGGTTGTCAGGTAAATGGCATGTGGGTGAATCGCGGGAACCGGCTCCTGGCTTCACCGATTGGTATGCGCATCGATACGGTGGGGGGCCGTACTACGACGCCCCAATCTGGAAAGACGGGCAAGAAGCCGAAGAACCCGACTATTTGACCGATGCGATCGCAGACCATGCAATCTCCTTCCTTAAAGATGTCGACGATGAGCCTTTCTTCCTCGAGATCGCTACGACAGCTCCGCATGATCCGTGGGATGGCAACAACCATCCCGACGACTTACTCGACCTCTATGAGCACTGTGATTTTCCGTCTGTGCCGCGCGAACCACGCCATCCGTGGACGCTTCCGCGCAAGGCTGACTTCGAGCATGCTTTCCAGGATCCGGAAACGAGTTTGCAGGGGTACTGCGCGGCGCTGTCCGGTGTCGATCGTCTCATTGGCCGAGTACGGAAAACCCTTGACGAACAGGGCAAGGCCGACCAGACCATCATTTTCTACATGGCAGATAACGGATTCTCCTGCGGCCATCACGGGGTGTGGGGGAAAGGCAATGGTACATACCCGCTGAATTTTTGGGAAAACTCTATCCGGGTACCGTTTGTCGCCTATGTTCCGCCGAAGCTGCGTGACAGTGAGCAACCGGCTCTGATCGACTCGCATGTGTCCGCAGTATCGTTCTTCCCCACAGTATGTGAACTAGCAGGGGTAGAACCTCCCGTTGATCCGCTTCGGGCGGGCACATCCTTGGCCGGGTATCTCGATGATGAATCTCCCGATCCAGAACCTGTGATCGTTTACGACGAGTACGGGGGAGGCCGGATGATCCGCTCGGGACGGTGGAAATACATCACTCGCTTTGAAGGCCCGACTGAACTGTATGATTTGGAGACGGATCCGCAGGAGCGTAACAACCGAGCCGATGACCCGCGGGTGGCGCAGATTTGTGACGACCTCGACCGAACTTTGCGAGACTGGTTTGCTTGTCACGAGACACCACTGCACCGTGCCTTTGAGCAACCCGTGACCGGGTTCGGTCAAATACATCCCACGTGGCGACGGGACGAAAAGACCCGGTATGTGAAACCTGGTCAGACGCTCGACGGAGTGCGAGAACGAGACAGTACTCACTAAACGACTCGTCCAGCGATCGTATATGGGTAGGTCAAAGGGCCCACGGATTGGTAACCTTAGTACTAGTGTGCCAACTCACGCTGCACTGACGCAGATAGATATAACAACAGAAAGTAGAGGCCAACGAATGGTCAAGTACGTCTACGATTTTTCCGAGGGCGACAAGGATATGAAGGACCTGCTTGGCGGCAAGGGGGCAAACCTTGCCGAAATGACCAAGCTGGGTCTACCAGTTCCTCCCGGATTCACCATCAGCACCGATGCCTGCCGCGCCTATTTGGACAAGGGCGAAGTTCCTGACGAACTGGCCACTGAGGTTACCAAGCACCTACGCAATGTCGAAGACACTATCGGTCGCCGACTAGGAGATCCAAAGGATCCATTGCTCGTATCGGTTCGCTCCGGCGCAAAATTCTCCATGCCCGGAATGATGGAAACAGTCCTCAACATCGGCCTCAACGATGAGTCTGTTGACGGTCTAGCGGAAATCGCCGAAGATGAGCGCTTTGCGTGGGATTCTTACCGTCGCCTCATCCAGATGTTTGGCAAGACCGTTCTCGGTATTGAGGGAGACGGTTTTTCTGACTCTCTCGATGAGCTCAAGGAAAAACGTGGAGTTCACTACGATCACGAACTGACTGCTGACGACCTTAAAGGCCTCGTCGAAACATTCAAACAAATTGTTAAAGAGGAAACGGGCCGCGATTTCCCGCAGGATCCACGTGAACAGCTCGACCTCGGTGTGGAAGCTGTGTTCCGCTCGTGGAACACCGAACGCGCGAAGATCTACCGTCGTCGTGAGCGCATCGCGGACGACCTCGGAACCGCCGTGAATGTTCAGACAATGGTATTTGGCAACATGGGAGACACCTCCGGCACCGGCGTGTGCTTCACCCGCGACCCCTCCACCGGACACTCGGGTGTTTACGGTGACTACCTGATGAACGCCCAGGGCGAGGACGTTGTCGCCGGTATCCGTAACACGGAAGCGCTGGCGACCCTTGGCGATCACGACGAGAAGTCCTACCAGGAACTGCTTGGCATCATGCGCAAGCTGGAAACGCACTACCAGGATCTGTGCGACATCGAATTCACGATTGAGCGCGGCAAGCTGTGGATGCTCCAGACGCGCGTTGGCAAGCGTACCGCCGGCGCGGCCTTCCGTGTCGCCACCCAGCTCGTCGACGAAAAACTCATCACCAAGGACGAAGCGCTTGAGCGCGTCACCGGTGAACAGCTCACGAACCTCATGTTCCCGCAGTTTGACACCGATGCTGATCGTAAACTTCTCACCCGCGCCATGCCGGCCTCCCCGGGTGCGGCCGTGGGCGAAATCGTCCTCAACAATGCGGATGCAGAAGCCGCTGCCGCCGCGGGACGCAAGTGCATTCTCGTTCGCCGCGAAACCAACCCAGAAGACCTTCCGGGCATGGTTGCAGCGGAAGGTGTCCTCACCGCTCGCGGAGGTAAGACCTCGCACGCCGCGGTCGTTGCTCGCGGCATGGGTAAGACTTGTGTTGTCGGCGCCGAATCTCTTGTTGTCGATGAGGAAGCCAAGACCATTACTTCCGGAGACATCACGCTCAACGCGGGTGACATCATCGCCCTCGACGGCACCACCGGCGAAGTGTTCATTGGTGACGTTCCAGTCGTTGACTCCGTTGTCACGACATACCTGATGAAGGGCCTCGAAGCGGGCCTCGCTGCCGCCGGTGACGATGAAGAAATGAGGGAGCTTGTTGAATCGGTTGACCGGATTCTCAAGCACGCCGATTCGGTGCGTCGTCTGCGGGTTCGTGCCAACGCCGATACCCCAGAGGATTCGCAAAATGCTCTTGAGTTCGGTTGTGAGGGAATCGGCCTGTGCCGCACCGAGCACATGTTCCTCGGCACCCGCCGCGCCCTTATCGAACGCGTCATCCTGTCGGAGGAGGGCTCCGAAGAGCGCCAGAGCGCGCTTGATGCGCTTGAACGTCTCCAAAAGGGTGACTTCAAGAAGATGCTGCGCGTCCTCGATGGCAAGCCGATGACGGTTCGTCTCATTGACCCGCCGCTGCATGAGTTCCTCCCGGACATGACGGATCTGCAGGTGCGTGTCGAGGTTGCTAAGGCAACGACCGGCAAGCCGGATCCGAAGGATGTCAAGATGCTGGAGGCCGTGCGCCGCATGCACGAGTCGAACCCGATGCTCGGTTTGCGCGGTGTCCGTCTCGGTATCTACTTGCCGGGTCTGTTCGCCCTTCAGATTCGCGCCCTCGTTCAGGCAACGGCGGAGTTGAAGAAGGAAGGCGCAGATCCTCGTCCCGAGATTATGGTGCCGCTGGTCGGTTCTGTCCGCGAGCTTGGCATCATTCGTGCCGAGGCCGAGAAGATCATTGCCGACGAAACTAAGGATGCCGATGTTGAACTCGACATCCAAATCGGTTGCATGATTGAGCTTCCGCGCGCCGCTATGACCGCTGAAGATCTCGCTCGCGAATCAGACTTCTTCTCCTTTGGAACGAACGACCTTACCCAGACGGTATGGGGCTTCTCGCGCGACGATGTCGAGGGCGTGTTCTTCCCCAAGTACATCGAAGAATCAATTTTCGGTGTATCACCGTTCGAAACCATCGACCAACACGGTGTGGGCCGCGTCGTGCGCGAAGGCGTTAGCCGCAGTCGCTCGACTAAGCCCGACATCAAACTCGGTGTCTGTGGCGAACACGGTGGCGATCCGGAGTCGATCCACTTCTTCCACAAGACTGGACTCGATTACGTGTCGTGTTCTCCCTTCCGTGTTCCCGTCGCTCGCCTCGAAGCGGGCCGCGCCGCCGTCATGGATGAGGAATAACCTCTTGACAATCTGCTAATAACTGAAATGGGCTCACCTTCGGGTGGGCCCATTTTGGTGACTGGAATGCGAGAACGTGTGGTTTGTGACATGGCGTCGAATGTGCGCTACGAGGTTTTAGGCTCACTCTAACCGCAGATTCCAGAACCGTAGACTCTGTTTGCGATTTTAGTGTTGTTAGACAGAGCCTACGGTCTGTGGGGCGGACATCCCGGGTGAGGTTCCTTCCACCGTGGCAAGATGGGGGTATGACTGCTCACGCGAGTGCGACAGAGATCGAGGGGTTTTTTCCAGATAACCCGGATGCCAATGTTCCGGTTGATCCGACCATGCGAGCACTCGCGGACGCTACGCGTGGACGTATTCGAGGTGAGCTTGATTTCACCACTTTGACGCGCAGTATCTATTCGACCGACGCGGGGAACTACCGCATTATTCCGCAAGCAGTATTTGCTCCGGTCGATAAAGAAGACGCAGCGATCATGCTCGAGATTTGCCGCGAACTTCGAATCCCGATTACTCCGCGAGGAGCAGGAACATCATGCGCGGGAAACGCTATTGGCCCCGGCCTCGTCATGGACTACCACCGACATATGAATCGAGTGCTGTCCATCGATCCGAAAACGAAAACCGCAATCGTTGAACCCGGCTGTGTTGAAGGAACTCTCCAAGCTGCCGCCGCTGCCTACGGGTTGCGCTTTGGCCCAGATCCCTCGACGCAGAATCGATGCACCATCGGCGGTATGGTCGGCAATAATGCGTGCGGACCACATGCCCTCGCCTGGGGGAAGACTGCAGACAACGTCATCGCTCTGGAAGTCATTGATGGTCGAGGACGACGCTTCACTGCTGGACAAGGCAGTCTCGATCCTGTTGACGGATTGAGTGAGCTGATCGCTGCCAACCTGGCGCCAATCAGAATTGAACTCGGACGATTCTCCCGTCAAGTATCGGGCTACTCCCTTGAATATCTCACCGCGGAACACGGCAAGAATCTCGCGTCCATGCTCGTTGGCACGGAAGGCACTCTTGTGTCGGTGCTTGAGATCACCGTTCGTCTCGTTGATATTCCCAGCTCACCTGTTCTCGTAGCCATCGGCTACCCGGATATGGTCGCTGCCGGAGCCGATGTCCCTGCTCTTATCGCGCACCACCCCCTCGCGGTTGAAGGGATGGACTCACGCCTGGTGGATGTGGTGCGTAACCACCGAGGCCCCGGTGCCGTCCCTGACTTGCCGGAAGGCGAAGGCTGGTTGATGTGCGAAATCGGGGGAGACAGTGCCGAGGACGCCCTCGAACGAGCGCGCGCTATGGCGGCCGATGCCAACTCCTCAGCTATCGCGATCTACCCACCCGGTGACGACGCTCGCCGGCTGTGGCGTATTCGAGCCGATGGTGCAGGACTCGGAGGACGTACCCCAGCCACGGTTGATGAACAGGGGAACGAACAGGGGAACCAGCAGGCATGGCCCGGATGGGAGGACGCTGCCGTTCCCCCCGAGAATCTCGGCGACTACCTGCGGGACTTCTCTGCCCTCATGCGTGAACACGGTATTGATGGCCTACTGTACGGGCACTTTGGTGACGGCTGTGTGCACGTCAGACTCGATATGCCACTGGGGTCAGAGGCCGGAGTCGGTAAATCCAAAGAGTTCCTCATTGCCGCGGCAAAGCTCCTGGGCACTTACGGTGGCTCGATGTCCGGTGAACACGGGGATGGCCGCTCCCGATCAGAGCTATTGGCCTACATGTACTCACCTGAAATACTCGAACTATTCGCCGCCGTTAAACACCTGTTCGACCCCGATAACCTCCTGAACCCCGGAGTTCTGACAGCTCCCCGCGCCCTCGTCGGAGCCGCTGGGACACATCCCGATCACGTGGGTTTCGGCTACCGACCAGAGTTCGCCCCCGACCCGCTCGACAAGTATTTGCGCCGTCCCCAGGCGCACCGTATCCCCGCCGATGGAGGATTCGGATTCTACGAGGACGATGGCGATTTCACCACCGCCGTTCATCGCTGTACCGGAGTTTCCAAATGTCGTGCGGATAACACTGCGGCCGGTGGGTTCATGTGCCCATCGTTCCTCGCCACCCACAATGAAGTTGATTCGACGCGAGGTCGCGCTCGAATTCTCGAAGAGATCGCCAATGGCGAACTGATCTCCACATGGGACGATCCGCGAGTTGAGCGCGCTCTTGATCTCTGTTTGGCATGTAAGGCGTGTTCGGCAGACTGCCCGGCTGGAATCGATATGGCTAAATATCGTTCCGAAGTGTTCTTTCGTCGCTACCGTGGCACGATTCGCCCCACCTCCCACTACCTACTCGGTCGACTTCCGAAATGGACGCGGCTGTCCGCCTCAATTCCCGGTGCGGCCGCCATCGCCAACGCGATGATGAGCCTACGCCCCATTCGCGCGCTCGCATTTACCGTGGCGGGTATTGACTCGCGTCGGGCCATGCCGAAACTCCAAGGACACCTGTTTAACCGTTGGGCGGCTAAGCACTCTGCTGCACATGTCACTCACGGTGTGCCACGAGACGATAGTGGCCGAAAATACGTGATCGTGTGGGCAGACTCATTCAGCCAGACTCTTTCAGACCGCGGGGCACGCGACCTCATCGACGTACTCGTTGCCGCCGGATACACCCCACTTCTCCCGCCTCAGGACACGTGTTGCGGCCTCACCTGGATAACAACCGGACAACTGGAGGACGCCCGAGCACACCTTGAGGATCTGCTCGAAACTCTCGCCCCATTTGCCGCTGCCGGAATCCCCATCGTCGGTGTTGAACCGTCGTGTACCGCAGTACTGCGTGATGATTCGCTCGACCTGTTACCGGGGGACGCGCGCGCTCATCTCGTAGCCAAAGCGACGCACACACTCGCGGAGCTACTGACTGCTCCCGGCCCGATTGGGCCCGAGAATGACGACTGGCTCCCCGATCTGTCGGGAGTTGAAATCGTCGCTCAACCCCACTGTCACCACTATTCAGTCATGGGATGGACAGCCGATGAAACGCTCCTCGCACGCACCGGAGCAACCGTCACCAAGCTCGCCGGATGCTGCGGGCTAGCGGGGAACTTTGGCATGGAAAAAGGTCACTATGAAACGTCGGTTGCGGTAGCGAATAACAGTTTGCTGCCGGCACTTTCTGCCCATCCGAATGCGATTTATCTGGCCGATGGTTTTTCCTGTCGCACTCAGGCTGAGCAGCTTGCGGATCGGGAAGGAGTCCACCTGGCAACACTCCTGCGTCGTCCCCCTGAGGACAACAATCGTGAGACACTAGACTAGGACGAAACAGCGGTTAGGACGGATTGAGTTATGCCCCTTTTCGAGTTCGATGATGGACGCCTCATCCCTGCACAGTTTGGCAGAAGCGTCAGTGACGGTCTCAGCGCCGACATGCTTGCGAGTATTCGCGAACAAGTACTCGAAATCGTTGGCCGCCCGCTGTTTCCGATCACCTGGCAAGATGCTGCCCCGCTCGGTTCAGGAATGGACGGAGGTGCCCCGCGTCTGACTGCGCTCGATGCATCCGGGCAAGTTGTATCCGTTGAGGTGCTTGAAGCCTTGACACCGGCGACGATGATCGACTCGCTATCTCGACTGGCTGACACTGCGGCTCTCGGGTGGAATGATCTGGCTGCGGCCTACCCCAACGGCATCCACGGTTTTCGAATCGGTTGGGCTGAGTTCCGCGATGCGATGCCTCCTTCTCCAGCACCCGGCCCGCGCCTGATTCTCGTTGTGGGAAGTATCGACGACCAGGTTCGCCCCGCCCTTGACGTGCTTGCTTCGTCGGGAGTGGAAGTACACGAAATTTCCGTTCGTGTGATGTCGAACGGGCGTAAGTTCCTCGCGGTTGAGGCCGTTGGCCCCCGCATGTACGGCCACAATCCGAGCTTGCTTTTGGGGAATACTCCGCGGATTCCCGAGCTGACTTCGGCGGGGGTGTCGGAGCCATCATCCGGCCGTCATACGGAAGAGCCGTCTGCGTTTGAACCGTCGGATGACGCGCGGGTTACTGAAACTGAGGCTCCTTCCGACGCTTCTAGGCAAACGCAGACTGACGACTTCTCCGAGGAGGTAGCCGCCGACACACCGATTGAGCGAGAACCGCAGCCGGAACCGGAGCCAGCCGAACAAGAAGTCATCTCTGAGGCGGATGAAACGGGAACTGACGAACCTGATACGCCAGATATCGAAAAGGACGTGGACGACGAGGGAATTCCGCTTCTCAAACCGTCACCGGATGCGCTTTTTGTTATTGCCCAGATCCTGCAGGTTGATACCCCCCTCGTGTGGCAACTGACCGAGCATGAGATTTTTCAAACAACGCTCCGAGCGGTGGGAGAAATCACCACTGAGAACTGGTCGACAGGTGACCCAACGGAAGCCGCCGCCATGCTGGTCGGATCGTCGCAGTACGACGGGTGGGACGTGTGGCATATTTCCGACTTGCACGGACCGACGCTGAGAGAAGCACTCGAGGAGATCAACCGCGAAATCCGCGAGGAATATGAAACGGCAGGGGAACCCCGACGAGGTCGCCGCACACGAGGCCGCCGAGCCTAGCCTCCGGCCCACTCGGTGAGCAAGGTATCGAGCGCTCGGGGATTGAACTGATGTGCCGGCCTACAGGGGGGCGAGTTGCACGTCGTCGATGAGCGGTACGCGCAGTGCGCGTTCAGATGGCGTCTCATCTGCGAAAGAGACACCCAGCTTCGCGATAGAAAAGCGTAGCCAGATCAGGGTGAGGGACCAAAGTTCTCGGCGGACAGGTGGGATCGAAAGCGACAGATCGTGAATACCGGGTAAGCGGACGATGCACACGCGATCTCCTAAGTGCGCAGCACGATCAGCTATGACATCGACGTCGAGCACGGCATCGGATGCCCACACCTCACGACTCCATTTGTTTGAGTCGTAGGACTTTTTCGACGCTGCCACGAGAACGGGGCAGTCAATGTCGAGCCCCTCAGCAACTTCACGATGACCGTGAGTGACGGCGGCGAGCCAGCCGGCGAGCGTCACGCGCTGCTGATTCTTCCACACCGGATTAATTCCCCATCCGGTGATCGATGGGTCGGAAGCAAAATCGGCGAACTCTGCGGGGAGCGGTCCATCGTCGTTATTCCACCCCGCTAAGGTGCGCGAGTAGAAGTTGTTTCCACCGGTAGGGAGGATTCGGCGCGGTTCGCGGGCGGCGATCAGTTCGACTGCTTGCTGGGTCGGATAGCGCGCAAAAGAGGACGTTTGCAGTTCGAGCCAGGGCGAGTTGAGCCATACGCCTGCGAGGGTATTCGGGTGGTGGTGTGCCCAGAGCGCGGCGGTCAGCCCTCCGGTTGAATGCCCCATAAGAATGATGGGGAGGTCGGCACCAATCGTATTGATCGCTTCGGATATGTCTTCGTCGTATTCGCTCAGGTGTGATACCCAGCCGAATGTTTGACCAGCGCGCCACGATCGACCGTATTTGCGTAAATCGAGGCCGTAAAACTCTCCGCCAGCCAGAGCAATCTGTCGCGCCATCTCCCGTTGGAAGAAGTAGTCATTCCAACCGTGGATATACAGGGCTCGAAAGCATGGTTTCGCGGGCGTTCCCTCAAGCAGATGCGGATCCGCATCAGGTACGTGACGGACGAGAGTGGCGATTACTTCGCCTTCCTCATCGGGGAGAAGTTGGAGTGCTTGCGCTTCAAATCCTGCCCCGAGAACGTCGGGGCTCCATGTGCCAGCACGCGGAATCGGGGTATCCCCGAATCCGGCGATCGGATTAGACGGTATGCTCACACATTTACTGTAGTTCATGGGCGGTGGACGCTACAGTCGGCTGAGCTTGCATTCCCGGCGTGGAGAGGAACCAGTGAAGAAGCTCCGTCGTTTGTTCTGCCTCAATGAGGAAACCATCGTGACCGAAGTCGGATCGAATCTCCCGGTAGTACGCCCCGCGCACCCCCGATGCAATCGTCAGGCTCTGCGAAGGGGAGAACAGCCGGTCGGTGTCGACAGCAATGACGAGAGTGCGGGCTTGTACCAGCGATAGCGCCATGGATACGCCGCCTCGATCACGTCCGATGTCGTGGGTCAACATTGCACGGCAGAGGGTGACATAGGCGCCGGCATCGAATCGTCGAGCAAGTTTTTGACCGTGGTGATCGAGGTAGGACTGTACTGCTAGACGTCCGCCGTGTAACGGATCCTCATTCCCCTGCGGGATTCGGTCAAACCGGGTCGCTAATTCATGTGCGCTCCGGTAGGTCGTGTGCGCTATTTGCCGGGCGAGGCCGAGGCCGCGAGCGGGGCCTTCTTCCTGGTTGTAATAGTCGCCGCCATTCCAGTGCTGGTCGAGGGTGACTGCTTGAATTTGAGTGTGCGCCCACGCGCTTTGATCTGCGGTGGTGGTTGGGCCGGATGCGATGACGACGAGGTTGTCTACTCGATCGGCAGCCATGATGCCCCATTCGAGTGCCCGCTGACCGCCCATGGATGCCCCAATGACGAGATGGAAACGGTCGATTCCGAGCGCGTCAGCGAGTCGGATTTCAGCATTGACCTGGTCGCGCGTTGACACGACGGGGAATCGGGAGCCCCATGGTTGGCCGTCGGGGTGGGTGGAGGATGGGCCGGTTGAGCCTTGGCACCCGCCGAGAATATTTGGGGCGAGAACGAAGTACCGGTTGGTGTCGATGATTTTTCCCGGTCCGACGATGGCGGGAAGCCATCCGGGGGTCGATTGCCCGGGCGCGGCCTCGCCGGTGACATGGCCATCGCCGGTGAGTGCATGGAGGATGAGGACGGCGTTGGAGCGGTCAGCATTAAGCGTGCCGAAGGTTTCGTAAGCCATGGTGACCGATGGGATAACGGCGTCGTTTTCGCATCGGAGTGGGCCGATGTGGCAGAACTTCCGGAAGGCGACCGGGTCCGTTTCTTTCCATCCTCCAGATACGGGAAGGGGGGACGGATCGTAGCCTTTTCGATGGTAGGTGTTCACGGCAATCACTTCCTGGCGGCTTCGAAAGCGGCGTCGAGATCGGCGATGAGATCATCGACGTGTTCGATGCCGACGGATAGTCGGATGGTGCCGGCATCGATCCCGGCTTTCGCTAGCTGTTCGTCGGAGAGCTGGGAGTGCGTGGTTGAGGCGGGGTGGATTACGAGGGAGCGCGCATCTCCGAGGTTGGCGACGTTGGCGAAAAGCGTAAGAGTATCGACAAACTTTCGACCGGCTTCGAGCCCACCCTCAATGACGAAGCTGAGGAGAGCAGAGGGGCCGCGCGGTGTGTATTTTTTAGCCAGTTCATAGTAGGGAGACGAGGGGAGACCGGGGTAATTGACTGACTGAACCTGCGGGTGAGACTCGAGGTAGGTGGCGACTTTCGCTGCGTTGTCGACGTGGCGGTCCATGCGTAGTGAGAGAGTTTCGATTCCCTGTTCGATGAGGAACGCATTAAATGGGGAGGCCGCGAAACCAAAGTCTCGTTGGCCTTGGAGTCGACATTTGAGGATAAATGCGAGGTTGGCGCCGAAGGCTCCTTCTGCTCCAAGGTCACGCGCGTAGACGATGTTGTTGTAGGAAACATCGGGTTCGTTAAATCCGGGGAATCGCTCGGGGTGCTGGCCGTAGTCGAAGGTTCCGGCATCGACGATGAATCCGCCGAGGGCGGTGCCGTGGCCACCGAGATACTTGGTGGCTGAGTGGACGACGATGTGTGCGCCGTGCTCGATGGGGCGACACAGGTAGGGAGTGGCCACCGTATTGTCCACGATAAGCGGAACGCCGACTCGGTTGGCGGCGGCGGCAACGACGTCGAAATTCAATACGTCGCCTTGGGGATTCGGGATGGTTTCTGAATAAAAGGCCACTGTCTTTTCGTCGGCGGCGTTCACCCACGCGTCTTCATCCTGAGTGTCGTCGACGAATCGGACCTCGATGCCTAGTTTCGGCAGGGAGATTCGAAAGAGATTGGCGGTTCCGCCGTAGAGCGAGGGGGAGGCGACGATATTGTTACCGGCGGTTGCAAGGGTGAGGATAGCGAGAGTTTGTGCGGCCTGCCCGGACGAGGTGAACAGTGCTCCGATACCACCTTCAAGATCGGCGATTCGAGCTTCGACAGCGTCATTCGTGGGGTTTCCCAGCCGAGTGTAGATCGGCCCAAGGGTCTTGAGAGAGAAGCGGTCGGCGGCTTCTTCTGAGCTGGGGAACTCGAATGAGGTGGACTGATAGATCGGTAGCGACGTCGCTCCGGTGACGGGATCGCTTTGGCGTCCGGCGTGGATCTGGCGGGTTTCAAAGTTCCAGGTGGATGACATGGGTAAGCTCCTTCAAATGATATTTCAATGGAGCTGGGGCCTGTGGCGCGTGGGGAGTTGCTCAACCCGGGTGGGGAGCTATGACAAAACTATTCACGATATTGCCGCGTGGCCACCAGCACGGTGGTCACTACTGCAGACCAGATGCCCGCTTGAGCGGTGCTGGCGTGCAGTCATCGGCACATTCGTAAACTCATGTCGCTTACTCTAGCGGGAGAGAGTGCGTTTAAGAAAACTTATGTCTCAAAATCTGGGACAGATGGTGAGCGGTCTATAAAAGCAAGGCGACACGCCGGGAAACACTGTTACGTGTGTGAAAGTTGTTGCCAGTGTGACGAATGTTGCGGTAGGTTGAGACGTGCCCCCTCATCCTCAACGGGGAGTGGAAAAACCGCTTCCAGGTGCGAAGGACAGCAATTTGAGACCAGCTAAACACACTAAGTGGCGCGTGCGAGCGATAATGACGATGCTCGTAGCCAGCGTTTCACTTTCTATCCCTGGCCTCGCGCTCGCGGATCCGAACACTGATAACTTCCGCCCAATGGACGAGTACGAACGCTTGACCATGGCGCAGATCGAAGTTGAACTTGCACGCGTATCCGCAGCGAAAGAAGAAGCCGATATCCGCGTCCTGCAAGTAGCGGAAGAACTAGCGCAAGCACAAGATGAGCTACTGCGGGCAGAGCAACAATCAGCGGACGCGCAAAAAGCCGCCGAAGACGCCCGGGCCGAACATGAACAGGCACGACTGAGACTCGCATCGGTGAGCCAAACCGCGTACCGCACGGGAACCGGATCCTTGGAGAAATTTGCTCCCTATCTCCAAGCTGATGGACTCGCCGAGGTGCAGCGACGAAGCGCTATTCTCGAGAAGTTCTCACACGAAACCGATTTTCAACTTCAGCAGGTAACTGCCCTCGATCAGGTGGCGCGCGCACTCGAAGAACAGGCGAAGCAATCCGAGGTTAAGGTCCGCGACGCAAAAGAAGCCGTGGAAGCTCGCGCCGCAGAGGTCCAAACTGCGGCCGACGCAGCCGATCAACAGGTGACTGAAGTTCAGGAGCGACGCACCGCACTCATCGCGCAACTGGCTGAACGCCGCCAGGTACTCATCGCCGAAGAAGAAGCTCGTCAAAAGCGTCTGGAAGAAGAACGTCAAAAGCGTTTAGAGGCCGCCGAACGCGCACGCGTTGAGCGTTAACAGCAGCAGGCCGCTCAAGCCGAAGCGCAACGCCTGGCTCAGGCCGCTGCCCAAGCAGCGGCTCAGCGTCAAGCCGAAGCTCAGCGTCGTGCTCAAGCCGAAGCGCAAGCGCAACAAAATACGCGACCGGCTCCCGCGGCTCGCGAAGAGCCCCGCCAGCCGGCTCCCGCACCGGCCCCTGCTCCTGCGCCCGCACCAGCGCCTCCGGCTAGCTCCGGGGTAGGAGCTGGCGTCGTCGCCTGGGCGAAGAGTCAAATCGGTGTGCCGTACGTCTGGGGTGGTGTCGGCAACGGCGGATACGATTGCTCCGGGCTCGCCATGAAAGCGTGGGCCTCTCAGGGAGTATCGATTCCTCGAGTCGCAACCACACAGTATTGGGGGACCCGGCGGATCGCGATGTCCGATCTCCAACCCGGCGATCTGTTGTTTTACGGTAACGGGGGTGGAACGAGCACCATTTACCACGTGACCATCTTCGCCGGCAACGGTCAGATGATCGAAGCTCCTCGACCGGGACTATCGGTTCACCTCACGCCGATTCGCTATCACAACCTTATTCCCTACGGTGGGCGACCCTAAGTAAACGAACTCAACACAGGGCCGGGGCCTCCACGTTTTCGTGGAGGCCCCGGTTTTGTCGACAACAAACAGGCGCTGAGCCGAGGGCAACCCGTGAGCTCAACGCCTGTTAGCGTTTAGTGCAGGTAGTTCGAGTCTTTAGCCCGCTGGAATGAGCGGCGAATCTCTTCTTCCGCGGCCTCTCGTCCCACCCAGTGGGCTCCCTCAACAGACTTCCCAGGCTCAAGATCCTTGTAGACCTCAAAGAAGTGCTGGATTTCGAGACGGTGGAACTCAGACACGTCTTCAATGTCCGTGCGCCACGAAGCGCGCTGGTCGGCGGCCGGAATACAGATGACTTTATCGTCGCCCCCCATTTCGTCGCGCATGCGGAACATCCCGAGTGCCCGGCAGCGAATCACACAGCCAGGAAAAGTTGGTTCCTCTAGGAGAACAAGAGCGTCAAGCGGGTCGCCGTCTTCACCGAGGGTATCGTCGATAAAACCGTAATCATCCGGATAACGGGTCGAGGTAAATAGCATTCGATCGAGCCGGATTCGTCCGGATTCATGGTCAACTTCGTACTTGTTGCGATTCCCCTTGGGGATCTCGATCGTCACGTCGAACTCCACGGTGTCTTCCCTTCATCGTCGGATCTGCCTTCCAGGGTACCCGATGGGACCGAGATTCGATCTACACTAGAGTGTGATCGTGAGGCCTGGAGGAAGCATGCAAAAAAGAACTCTTACCGCGATTCTAAGCATGTTTATTGTGTTCGCGGGGCTTGCCGGGTATCTCATTGCCGATATTAACGATGTTGTTCCCGGTTTTTTAACAAAGCAAGGCCCAGAAATTGCCCGCGACGTACCTTCGCGTGAATCTGTGCAGATAGCAGAGGTATTCCCCGCACGAATGAACCTTGACCTCCCGCCGATTGTTTCCGCCGATCTGCAACCACTGTGGCAAAAACTGGTCGACGCGGCTGACGATCGGTACCAGGTGGGTGCCTACGTCATCGATGCTCTGACGGGTAATGTCCTGCTCGATGGAGCGGGAGAAACTCCGATGGTCCCAGCCTCAACCATGAAAGTGCTTGCAGCATTCGCCTCGTTGCAAGCGCTTCAGCCGACCGATCATCTCGCGACGAGTATCTACCTCGGCGAGGACGGACAACTTCACCTCGTGGGCGAGGGCGACCTCATGCTCGCCGAAGGCAAGGGCGATATGCTCGCGATCAACGGTCGCGCCGGCCTCGCCGACTTGGCCTCCGCAGCGAGCGCAAAACTGACCAACCTCCACAACACCGGCGAGCTGGTCGAGCCGACTCGCCTGATCTACCACCCGACGATTTTTGACGGGGCAACGCGAGAAACCGCACTTCCCTCCGAGCTCCTTCGATGGGTGGGCCACGTGTCAGCCTTTGCTATTGATCGTGGAGAACTTCCCGGACCGGGATACCAGCCCTTCCGTGACGATCCTGGACAACACGTCGCCGAGACATTGACAAACGCGCTACAAGAACACGGCATCAATGTTGATATCGAGGCCGATACCGCAGCGTTCGATATCGGTCAGGCTCGACTACTCGGACAAGTCCACTCCGCAGACCTCGGGCAAATCACCCGATACATGCTCGCCCATTCAGACAATACGCTCGCCGAACACCTGTGCCGCATGGCGTCGGGGGTCGCCACTGGACACTCTGACCTCGCTTCGGCCACTGCATTTGTTGCGCAAGAGATTGCCTCGACAGGTATCTACCACGACGGCCTCAGTATCCTTGACTGCTCCGGACTCAACGAAGAAAACTACGTTGCTCCGCGCACCACCGCCGAGACTCTTCAAGCGATATGGGACTCGAATAATACGGGGGTGCGTCACCTCATGCGCGATCTGCCCATCGGCATGTTTTCCGGCACTCTCAACGATCGGTTCAGCGACAATCCGCTCGGAATCCGCATCCAAGCAAAAACCGGGTCTTTGCAGGAGGTCGCATCGCTAGCCGGCTATGCCACGACTACCTCGGGCCGCGTCCTCATTTTCCAAGTGCAAACAAACGCCGTGCAAGATAACGCCTTCTTTACGCGCGGCCACCTCGACGATTTCGCCATTGAGTTGGTTAATCGATGATTGCATGTTCTCGTCTGATCGGTGCGAATCCAACCGGTGCTGTTCGGACCGTATCGCTGGCCGTACGGCACATGATGAACGAAATCGATTGTCACCGCTGGATAGTCGCCTACTCGGGCGGAGCTGATTCACTCGCGCTCGCAGTGGCAGCGGCGGACCTTGCCTCCCGGCGAGGCGAACCACTCGAAGCGGTGACAATCGATCACGGCCTCCGCCCTGAATCAGCGCAGCACGCCGAGCAAGCCGCCTGCATTCTCGAAGAGCTAGGAGTCGATACCACGGTCCTCTCCGTCACAGTAGACCAGTCCGAAGGAGTCGAAGCAGGTGCGCGGAACGCCCGCTACGATGCCTTGCGTAAACGTGCTCGCTCAGCGCGCGCGGGCGTGCTCCTCGGGCACACCATGGACGATCAAGCTGAAACCGTGCTCCTCGGGCTGGCACGCGGGTCCGGCGCGCGTTCGCTTGGAGGAATGCGCCCGGTTATCCGTGAGGACGTCACGTGGGTGCGGCCTTTGCTCGGTGTGCGAGCTGTCGATACGCGGCGCATGTGCGAAACGCTTAACCTCCAGATTGTTGAAGACCCGACCAACGCTCTTGACGGGCCGTGGACAAAGCCCGACGGTAGTCCGCTCCCACGAATCGCTGTTCGGCACAAAGTGATTCCGGCCCTTTCCAACGCATTGGGGCAAGACGCTGTGCCGGCACTCGCGCGAACGGCTACGCTCCTTACCCGCGATGCGGATGCCCTCGATACCCTCACTCCCGATGGGGGTGAACTTGACGTGGATGAACTCGCGACACATCCACGAGCGATTCGTAGTCGGATATTTAAGCGGTCCGCCGAAAGTGCGGGCGCCCGCGACCTCTCTTCCGCACACCTCGATGCGCTGGACGCGCTGGTGACGCACTATCGGGGGCAGGGACCTATTCATCTGGCAAACGGGGTGTTCGCGTGGCGCGAAAAAGTCTCTCAACCACCGGGTAAACGGGTGATCAGAATACGTAAAACAAACGAACATGTGGAACACTGGAAAGCACGGCACGATCCGACATTGGGAGATGAGCATGAAAGCCTCTGATATGGGCGATGATCTAGAAAAAATCCTCATCACTGAAGAGGAAATCAAGCAGCGGTTGGCGCAGATGGCCGCGGAAATCGACCGGGACTACGAGGGCAAAGAAATTCTCCTCGTCGGCGTACTTCGCGGAGCAATCATGGTCATGGCTGACCTCGCTCGAGCAATCTCAACACCGCTAGAAATGGATTGGATGGCGGTGTCGTCCTACGGTTCAGGAACGAAATCTTCCGGTGTCGTGCGGATCCTCAAAGACCTCGACTCGGACTTAACCGGCAAGCACGTCCTCATCGTCGAAGACATCATCGATTCGGGACTGACGCTTTCGTGGCTTAAGACCAATCTGGCATCGCGCGGCCCCGTTTCCGTTGAGATCGCGACACTGTTGCGCAAGCCGGAAGCTGCGAAAGTCGATGTCGATGTGAAGTATGTTGGCTTCGACATTCCTAACGAGTTCGTTATCGGTTACGGTCTGGACTATGCGGAAAAATACCGCAATCTGCCTTTCGTGGGAACACTCGCTCCCCACGTGTATGAAGCTGTTTCCGAATAAGTGTCCAGGCAATATTCAATGTGACCACCTATAATTCACTGCACATGTGTCTGTGTGAAAGGGCCAACTGGTGAGCAACAAGAGCCAGCAGGGGAACGTAGAAAAGAAGAAGTCAAAGCGCAGTTGGATTGCGGTATGGATACCGATAGCGCTCGTCTTCCTCATTGGTTGGACGATGTGGTATTCGTTCCAGCCGGCGACGGTGGACACCTCGGAGGGGCTCGAAATCCTTCGTGGCGACACCGTCGAGAGCGTTTACGTCAACGATGCGACCCAGCGTGTTGGCCTCGAACTGTCGAAAGACTACGTTCACGAAGCGACGAGCCCAACCGATAAAGAACGTAACCTTGGCAAGCAGGTGACGTTCACGTTCTCGAGGGCCCAGGCTGAAGATCTCATCAAACTGATCGAGACGAATGACCCGCGCCAGGGCTATGACGTTCAGAATCCGCAGCCGACTCTGCTCGGCTCAATGCTTCAACTTCTTCTCCCCATCGGCCTCTTACTTCTCGGCTTCTACTGGCTGACGACCCGCGTATCCGGTGGGCGGATGATGGGTGCGTTCGGCCAGTCGAAAGCGAAAGAGTTTAACCGCGAGAATCCGGAAATCACCTTCGCTGACGTAGCCGGGGAAGATGAGGCTGTCGAAGAGCTCCAGGAAATTCGAGAATTCCTTGCAAATCCAACGAAGTTCACGAGCATCGGCGCGAAAGTGCCGCGTGGCGTCCTTCTCTACGGGCCTCCGGGAACGGGTAAAACTCTGCTGGCTAAAGCCGTCGCGGGAGAAGCAAACGTGCCGTTCTTCTCGATGTCTGGATCAGAGTTCATGGAACTCTACGTCGGTGTGGGTGCCTCGCGTGTACGCGACCTGTTCGAAAAGGCTAAGAAATCCGCTCCGGCCATCATCTTCGTTGACGAAATCGATGCCGTTGGACGTCATCGCGGATCAGGTATCGGTGGCGGCTCCGATGAGCGCGAACAGACCCTTAACCAGATGCTTGTCGAGATGGACGGTTTTGATGACCGGACTAACGTGCTGATGATTGCGGCCACTAACCGACCCGACATCCTCGACCCAGCTCTTTTGCGCCCGGGACGCTTCGACCGGCAAATCGCCGTGGAAGCGCCCGATATGAAAGGCCGCGAAGCGATTTTGCGAGTTCACGCCAAGGGCAAGCCAATGACGTCCGATGTTGATCTCGGGCAGATTGCCAAACGTACCCCCGGCTTCACCGGTGCTGACCTCGCCAACGTCCTCAACGAAGCGGCATTATTAACAGCTCGGTCAAACGCCGACCTCATCGATAACCGTGCTCTCGATGAAGCGATTGATCGCGTGATTGCCGGACCACAGAAGCGCACTCGCGTCATGAACGATCACGATAAGACGGTCACCGCCTATCACGAGGGCGGACACGCGCTGTGTGCGGCCGCGTTGCGGTACACCGCTCCGGTGACGAAGGTGACCATTTTGCCGCGAGGCCGCGCGCTGGGCTACACGATGGTGATGCCGACGGAGGACCGTTACTCGAAGACGCGCAACCAGTTGCTTGACGATCTTGTCTACGCGCTCGGAGGGCGCGTGGCGGAAGAATTGGTCTTCCGCGACCCGTCGACTGGTGCATCCAACGATATCGAGAAGGCGACGTCAATCGCGCGAGCTATGGTTACCGACTACGGAATGTCCGATCGCCTCGGCCCGGTTAAGCTCGGCTCAGGGGATACCGAACCTTTCGTCGGGCGCGAAATGGGGAGGCCTTCGAAAGAGAACTCCGATGCCGTCACCGCCATTATCGACGAAGAAATTCGCCGTTTTCTCGACGAGGCCATGCGCGAAGCGTGGGAGATTCTGTCCCGTAACCGCCACGTGCTCGATACGCTTGCTCAACGGCTGCTCGACGAAGAAACGCTCAATGAACAGCAGTTGGCTGAGATCTTTACTGCCGTAATTAAACAGGATGAGCGTCCGGTGTGGAACTACCAGTCGGATGCCGCTGTGGAAGGAACTGTCTGGGGCAAACCGGTTGGCCTCGACAGCAACTCAGAGCCGAATACCCCCGAACAGCCCGCGCCCATCCACACGGGCGATGCTCCTCAGAACGTATCGGAGCAGTAGAGGTCATGGCTTACGATTCAGCCGGTGTCGAGCGTGCCGTCCGCGACTTACTTATCTCGGTAGGGGAAGACCCAAACCGCGAGGGACTCGTCGATACCCCCGCGCGCATGGCTCGCGCGTGGCAGGAAATCCTGACTGGTTTGGAAGAAGATCCAGCCGACCACCTTGACAAGCAGTTCCACGTCGACACTGAAGAACTCGTCTTAGTGCGGGACATCGAGTTTCATTCGGTGTGTGAACACCATCTTCTTCCCTTCTACGGGCGGGCGCACGTCGCCTACATTCCGGCCAATAAGACGGTAACCGGGCTATCGAAACTGGCGCGTGTGGTCGAAGGCTTTGCACGCCGACCGCAGGTGCAGGAGAGACTGACGAGCCAAATTGCTGACGCCATCGTTGAGCGTCTTCGCCCTCAGGGCGCCACCGTCGTCATCGAGGCGGAGCATATGTGTATGACTATGCGTGGAATCCGCAAACCCGGTTCCTCGACGGTCACGTCAGCTCTGCGCGGAGTGATGAATAATGCGGCCACCCGGCAAGAAATGATGGCACTGATCATGGGAGGCCACCGTCCGTAATGTTTCGTAGTCCCTCGTTCCCTTCGCACGTAACACTTCCAACGGATCGCACCCTAATCATGGGGGTGCTCAACGTCACCCCCGATTCATTTTCCGACGGGGGGAAATGGCTGAGCTTCGCTGACGCGGTTTCCCATGCCGAACAGCTCTGCGACGACGGCGCTGACATTATTGATGTCGGTGGCGAATCGACACGGCCAGGATCCGCTCGGATCACCGCCAACGAAGAACAACAGCGCATCGGCGCAGTCGTTGACGAGCTGGTTCGCCAGAATATGGTGGTCAGCGTCGATACAGTCCACGCGTCAACCGCGCGCATTATGGCTGATCGAGGGGCTGCAATCATTAACGACGTGTCCGGTGCTTGCTGGGATTCGCAGATGGCCGCAACGATGGCGACTATTGAGGCCGCAGTCGTGATTCAGCACTGGCGTGGATTTCCCGGTTCTGCCAGCGAACGAGTCTTAGACGAGGGCGCCCTCGCGACGGTTATTGACGATCTGCGCGGGCAACTTGACACGGTGTACGCCGCGGGAGTTTCATCCGAGCGGATCATTATCGATCCAGGCCTCGGATTCGCCAAGACAGTGGATGCTTCATGGGATGTGTTCGCCGGCCTGCCCGCCCTCCACGAAGCGTTCTCGCACCCGGTGCTCATTGGAGCCTCCCGCAAGAGATTCATTCAGTCACTTGCCACCGACACAATTTCAGTCGACGATTTAACTGCCGCAACGACTGTTCTCAGCGCATTACACGGGGCGTGGGCCGTGCGAGTTCATGCCCCCAAAAGAAACACCGCGGCGATAGCGGCTGCTCGCGCGTGGGTTCGTGGGACGATGAGGAACAACAATGGACAATGAGGAGGCGCAAGTCGTGCAACTGCTACACACGAGTGCGCTCGACGTCATTCAGATTCTTGGACTAACCGCACGCGGTCGTCACGGGGTGTACCCCTCGGAGCGAGCCAACGGCCAATCTTTCAGCGTCGATGTCACGATGCACGTCGATACCCGAGCGGCTGCCACTGACGACGACTTGTCATTGACGGTTGACTATTCTGCGGTTGCGGAGGATGTTGTCGAGATCCTCTCGGGGAACCCGGTCTACCTCATCGAGACTTTGGCGCAGCGAGTAGCTGAAGCCGTCCTCGAATACGAGTCAGTTCAGATCGTTGAAGTCAAAGTGCATAAGCCAAATGCTCCAATGGATCTGAAATTCTCCGACGTGTCGATGACGATTCGACGCACTCGCAAAGAAAAGACGCAACTATCGACCCCGCTGTCAGCGCGCGCCGACAAATCGGATAGCACTGTCGCCGTTATCGGACTAGGCGCGAATCTGGGGGTTCCGTGGCAAACTCTCGCGCGCGCTGTTATCGCTCTGGACTCCCACGAGTCCATCAACGTCACTGCCGTGTCAGGACTATTTGTGTCGGCTCCGCTACTGGCTCCCGATCAATCTCCCCAACCGGAGTACTACAATGCGGTCGCACAAGTTCACACGACGCTGACACCGCAAGCACTACTCGAAGCTATTCGCGAGATCGAGGATGCTCATGGTCGCGAGCGACACGAGCACTGGGGGGCCAGGACTCTCGACCTCGACATCATCGCGGTCGACGGTGTCCGGCTCAACACTACCGAACTCACGATTCCGCATCCGCGTGCACACGAGCGAGCCTTTGTCCTTCTGCCCTGGGTGCAGATTAACCCCGAAGCGACACTCGGCAAACGTGGCCGCGTCAAAGTTTTGGCGGAGCAGGTTGTCGATCAAGAGATTCGCTCGGTTGCCGACGTCTGGGTTGAACAAGCGCTATCGGGTGAGTACCCCGGAACTGATCGAATGCGGGAGGAATCTGAACCACAAGACACCCCCGAACCGGCAGTGGAGGCGGAACCTCAAGTAGTTGCTTCTGCGCCGGTTGTTGAGGCGGTTACTGCTAAGCCGGTTGCGGCGGCGCGACCATTACATCGCAAACGTTCCGCGCCTATGCCGGAGAAAACCGTGGGAGACAGCCCTCTATTTACTCGGCTTGAACAAAGCCGAAAAGAAGCGGCTGAAGTAGACCAAGCAACCGAGGAGTCGGCGCCCACACCTCGAGCAGAGAGCGCCGAGAGTCCTCCGACAGCGCAAACACCATCGCTTCCACGGCCGGGCAAACGTTCAGCCCGTCGCCGTCAATCCGCGGATGCAACCGAGACAACTTGGACGCAAGATCAGCCGGGCACGCGCTCGCGTATTCGCATCATCGACGACATTGATGTCCAGGACGAAGTCCGCCCATCGGAACAAAAGCATCCTCAGACGGCTGATTCTGACAAACCGAACCAGCAACGCCGGCCGGTTATGAAAGTCGATTTACCAGATACGATGGAACGAGGATTACTCCCCATTGATGATGAGCCAACGGGTCCCATTCCGCGTTCGGCCGTGCGACCGACTGTGACGGGAGCGATCCCGATTATTCGCCGTAGCGCGCGCGAGTCGCGGGAGGATACGTGAAGCCTCTCAGCCTGCGGGCACTCACCGGCGGCGCCGCAATTGTGGGAGTGTTAGGGTTCCTTCTACACTACTCATTCAAAGTACGAGCACTGACGTACATTGCTCCGACGCCCTTCCTCGGTCTCCTCTTCATTCTTATTGCGTGTGGACTGTGGTATTACGGGCGGAAGGTGCTCGCCCTCAAAAATGGTAACCGTGACGCTATCTCTGTCACATCAGCGACAAATGTGGCCGTCTTTGCCTACGCGAGTGCGTGGATTGGGGCCGGTTTCACGGGATTGCTTATCGGTCTCGTATTGCCGATGCTGAGCGATCTCGAATCGAGCTATGTGGAAAGCGCCGTCATGGGTGCGCTTCAAGCTGGAGTGGGGGCTTTTAGCCTGACGGTAGTGGCGGTTGTCGTTGAACGATGGTGCCATATAGATGAGGACGACGAGTCAGCGAAATCTCGAGGACTAGAACCGGAGGCCGGGTAGATGGTTGATTCACGCAAACGAAGGAAGCCGACACAAAACCAGCGTCGACGCGCTTCTTCCGGTCAACGTGGAACACCCGGAGGTCGACGGCAGGGAAGCAGTGGGCAGTCGCGCGCCATCAAGTCCGGTAGCCGTAAAGCACGGCCTCAGCCGCGAAAAAATCCCTCGGGCGGTCGGCCCTTAACGCCAGCTCAGGAACGACGCCGTCAAGCTCGGCGCAGTATTCTTATTCGGCGCACTCTGTCTATCGTTGTCCTCATCGCGGCGTTGGTGGGCTTGTTTTTCCTCGGGAAGTTTGTGTGGGAATCCGTGCAGGTCAGCTTAGCGCAACACAAAGACGCTAATGAGAAAGTGGATGACGTTCCCGATCCGATTCTGGCGTGTACCCCCAAGGACCTCACTGCTGCGATGAGCGACATGGCCAGCACAGCGACAGTGGGTTCGGGTTGGAGCGCCACGGTCACGCTGACTAACACGTCGGATAAGGAATGCACTACCGACGGGACTGCTAAATCCGTCGGATTATCTATCACTTCAGGTGACTACCACGTCGTCGACACGACGAAATGTGCCGATCAGTCAGCGGAAAAACTACTCCTGCTCGGGCCTGGTCGCAGTTGGACAACGAAAGTGTACTGGGATGGGAACACGTACTCGAACTGCGAAGTGCAAAGCGTTGCAGCGGCCGGTACGTACGTGATGAAAATGATTGTTCCGAGTGCCTCGGGGAACGATGAAGGCGTTGTCGTACTGGAAGATCCTCCACCGCCACCGCCCTCGGAGTCGTCGGACGAATCCTCTGATGCTGAAGGCGGTGAGGAGTCCTCTTCCGAAGAGGAGCCCGCGCAGGAATCTGAGTAGCTGTTACAGGGGAGTGCTCGGTTCGGCCCATCGGCAACGGTTCCGCCGCGAGTGTCCGCTTGAGAGATCCTACGGTGTTTGGAGAACTCGGGAGTTCCTACCAGCCGACTGTTTCAGGAGATGCTGCCTGGTGTTGGCGTTGTAAGGCATCGCGGATGAGGCTGGCACGGTAGGGGCCAACGCCCTCAACCTGCTGGAGCTGTTCGGTGGTTGCTTCACGTAAGTCGGTGAGAGAGGTCCATTTCCGCGATAGCTCCTCAACGATTGACCACGGAAGTCGTGGAACCATTGTCAGGGCACGAATGCCGCGGGGAGCGATTGCGCGATCCAGGTCGGACGCATCGACAATGGCGTGACCAATGGTGCCGGAAATCGTTGCCAGGTTCACCAACGATTCGCCGTCAAGCTCCGACAGGGAGGCTTCAGCTTTGGCAACCTGCACGGTTGGACGCGTGTAGTCGCGGATGACGAGGGCGCGCTCCGAGGCTGAACCGCGCACAAGATCGTCCATCTGGAGGGCGAGCAAACGCCCTTCTGTTCCGAGTTCTTCCAAGTAGCCACTAATTTCGGAATGGATGCGGCGAATCATTTCCATCCGCTGCAACGTTGTTGCCACATCCCGCAAAGTCACGTTGTCCCGTTGCTCAAGAATGGTCAAGGTAGCAAGATCCTCATCCAGTCGCTGCGAGTAGCGGTCGAGCGTATCGAGCGCGAGGTTTGTGCGTGATAAGAGTGCTTCCGGTTCGACGAGGGTTTTTCGCATGTGCCCGACATAAACGGTAATGACGCGCATTGAGGCCGACAGTGAAATAACGGGAATCCCGGTTTGCTTGGACGTGCGCTCAGCAGTGCGGTGGCGCATCCCAGATTCACTCGTTGTGATCGCAGGGTCGGGTATCAGTTGGACGTTAGCGCGGCGAATACGCTGATGGTCGGAGGAAATAATGACTGCTCCGTCCATCTTCGCCAACTCACGTAAGCGAGCGCCAGAAAACTCAACGTCGAACGTGAAACCCCCTGAACAGAGGTCTTCGATAACGTCGTTATACCCGAGAACAATGAGCGCGCCGGTGTGACCGCGTTGAATGCGCTCCAGGCCTTCACGCAACTCTGTGCCGGGCGCGAGAGCTTTGAGGGCGCGGCGCATGTTTTCCGCGTCAGTGGTCATATTCTCCTCATTTGTCCGGACTTGACAACTCTTCGTCTATCATCTCTCGATTAACGGGTTTTGTCAGTGCTAATCGCGCGGCTGACCCCAAGTTTGAGACAGGAATAATAGTGATACCTGCGACAGGGGTTAGTGAATCCGCTCCTACCGCAGGAACGAGCGCGTGCGTGAAGCCGAGGCGCGCGGCCTCCTGCAACCGGCGTTGAACGCCGGTCGTGGTTCTGATCTCTCCGGTGAGTCCGACTTCGCCGAATGCAACGAGTCCCAGACGGGTAGAGCGATCTAGCGCTGCCGACATCATGGCGAGCGCCATTGCCAGGTCAGCAGCAGGTTCGCAGGTGCGCGCTCCGCCCACAGTTGATACGTACACATCCATCGACGAGGTATCAACTCCGGCGCGCGCCTGCATGACGGCAAGCATCATGGCGACGCGTGAATGTTCCAAGCCAGAAGTCGTGCGCCGCGGACTCCCACCGGCCGTAGCCGCCACCAACGACTGGATCTCGGTCGGCATTGGTCGACGCCCTTCCAATGTGACTGTGATACATGTTCCTGGCGTATCGGCGCGAGTATTCGACAAGAACAACCCCGACGGATCAGGGAGGCCGACAATACCCGTGTCATTGAGGTCGAAGCACCCAACCTCATCCGTTGGTCCGTAGCGGTTCTTCACCGCCCTGAGCAAGCGAAGCCGTCCGTGGCGCTCCCCTTCGAACTGGCACACCACATCGACGAGGTGTTCGAGGATGCGGGGCCCAGCAATACCGCCATCTTTGGTGACATGGCCGACCAGAATCACCGGGAGGTTACGCTGTTTTGCCGCCGCAATGAGTTGTGCGGTGACGGTACGAACCTGCGTGACACCGCCGATACCGCCATCGGAGGTGGACGAATGGATAGTCTGGATCGAATCGATAACGAGCAGTGATGGATCCTGTTCGTCAACGTGGCCCAGAATGGTTTCGAGGTTGGTCTCTGCTGCCAGGAGCAGAGCGTCATCTATTGCCCCGATCCGTTCAGCGCGCAGCCGAATCTGGGAGGCTGATTCCTCGCCCGAGATATAGAGCACGGGACCGGCGCCACGCGCCCTCGAATCAGAGGCGGCTCGAGCGGCAACATCAAGGAGCAGGGTTGATTTACCGACTCCGGGCTCACCTGCGAGCAGGACGATTGCACCGGGGACAATACCTCCGCCCAGCACCCGATCGAGCTCGGATACGCCCGTCGTGCGAGCGCGAGCCACCTCCGCCGACACCGCAGAAATTGGTTCGGCAGACGTGCGTGGAGCCAGTGAGCGGGTCTGACCCGGTTGCGCGAGAGGCGGGGGAGCGGCCTCCTCGACGGTGCCCCAGGCGCGGCACTCGCGGCACTGACCCACCCATTTGGCGCTCGTCCATCCACATTCGGTGCAACGGTATTCGGGTTTTGGTTGTTTGGCCATGAGTTCAGACTACCGGCCACCTCGGACAACTGGTGAAACAGGCTGTGCACATCCTTTTTAATAAGGGTAGGCTGGCCTAACAAAATCCTTTCCGGAGGTGCGATCATATGGGGAAAAACCGACTGACCACACGTTCACTCATGGCCTGCGTCGTGCTTGGAGCTTTTAGTGCCGTACTCGTTCACGCGACTCGGCTGGTCACACTGTCGATTCAGACGACACTTCCGTGGCTCGCCTATCCCGCGCCGGTGCCCTATTTCATTGGAATCATTATGGCGCCGCTTCTCATTCGGCGGACAGGAGTCGCCCTGCTCACTGGTCTTATCGCCGCGATCGGCGGATTTGGTGCGATGGCACTCCTGGCGGGAATCGCAATCGAGTTGGTCTATATTCTCGGACGTCGCGCGTTGCCCGTGACAGACGACGGTCCGCTCCTGAACAGGCGCGCATTAGCGTGGTCAGCTATAGCGGGTATCGCTGGAGGACTGTCACTGGCGTCGGGCGTGCTGTTCTTCAAGGAAGTACTCGCACTTCCACCGCATCTGCTACTCACGGGCCTCGCCATCAAAGTTGGTCTCGGTCTGGTGTACGGGGTGATTTCCTATTACCTCGTGCAGGCGCTATTCAGCATTGGTATCAATCCCCAGGGGCTCGGCGTTCAACAGTCGGGGTGGGTGACAGAGTCAGTGTCGAACGAGGCCGGGTGAGGGTTATCCACGCTGCTCCCGTCGCCATCGAAGACCTGAGTATTCGCTATCCCAACGGAACGCAGGTCATCTCCGGCCTCAATATCCGCATAGAACCAGGCTCGTACACGCTCATCGCTGGACCAACGGGGTGCGGGAAATCGACACTTGGACTGTGTTTGGCCGGCATATTGGGATTTGGTATCCCGGCGCGTATCAGTGGCACTGTTTCAATTAATGGCAGACGCCTCGATCAAATGGAACGCGCCGATATTAGCCGCTACGTCGCGACAGTGTGGCAGTCTCCCGAAGCGCAAATGTGTGCGCGCACCGTACTCGACGAGGTACGACTCGGTCTCGACTACCGGCAAGTGCCCGTGGCACAGGCCGATAGGCGGGCACTCGACGCACTCGAAGCGGTGGGATTGGCCCATATTGACCCGTCGCGCGATCCGCTGACACTGTCGGGGGGAGAACAGCAACGTCTCGCCCTGGCGGCGGCCCTCGTCCTCGATGCGCCGGTGCTCATCATGGACGAAGCTACCTCCCAGCTTGACGATTCCGCGGCGCAGCAATTTCGCCACGCGCTCATTGATGCACGAAAGCGGCGGAACCTGACGATTATCGCCATCGACCATCGTCCGGCCCTCCACCTGCCAATGGCTGATCGTCTCATGGTGCTTGATCATGACGGGACGGTAGCTCTTGACGGGCCGCCCGAACAGATTTACACCCGTCATGCCGCCACCTGTCGTCACCTGGGGATACGCGTACCGGGCACGGGCGAGCGCTACCAGGAGTATCCCCGCTACGCGATAGCGTCCAGCGACGATCACGCGCTCGCCACCCACGAACTCGGGGTGCGTGTCGGGAGGGCACGTTTGCTCACGGATATTACCTGGGCACTGCCACCGGGGGCCATCGCCATTGTGCGCGGTCCGAACGGGGCGGGCAAAAGCACCCTGCTGCGATGTCTAGCGACCGAACTGAAACCGTCCACCGGTTCCATTACCCCCGGACCGCGGTCACGAGTGCGAGCCGGGATCGGATACGCACCTCAACAGGGGGCCGACCTGTTTCTCAATGCCACTGTTGGCGCGGAGCTGACTGCGGCGCTACGCAGGTCGATACGTCAACGCGAAGTCGATGAGGACGCTATCGGCCCACTCCTGCACCGCGCCCACCTCGACGGATTGGCCCATCACCATCCGCTTCGGCTATCCGGCGGGCAACGCCAGCGTCTCAACGTGGCATCGGCTCTGGCGACCTCCCCGAAGATTCTCATTGCCGATGAGCCAACCAGCGCCCAAGATGTCAACGGTTCGCGCGCGATTTTCGACCTCCTTACCTACGGCGCCTCACAGCGGGTGACGCTGTTAGCAACCCACGATTCTGACGTCACCGGCACGATTGCGACTCACATCCTCGACATCCGCGAAGGGCAACTGACGGGGGTGGAGGAGTTGTGAAAGTTCATCCGTTGGCCGTCATTGCCATGCCGCTGGTGTACTGGCTATTTGTGCTCCGCACACAACTGGTTGGAGCACATATCGTTGTGATCGTCGGTGTCTTGCTTATCGTTCTCATCAAACGGCCCCGTGTGGCGGTGAAGCTCGTGGCATTTGGTGCCGTACTCATTCCGCTCATGTGGGTGGGGTACGTACTGTGGTTGCCGGAACCCGCGGGCGACCCGATTATCTGGGGAAGTGCGAGCGGTTGGCATATCACGCGTGGCGTTGCGCTGTTCGGACTGGCCGGGGCGCTCCGGGTGTATGCCATGGGACTCCTCGTTGTCCCGCCGCTCGTATTCGTTGACTGGATCATCGTTGTCGATACATTGATCAAACATTTTCGCGTTCCCTATCGGATCCTCGACATCGGGATTTTCGCCAACCGATACGTCGCGCGCATGCAACGTGATTTCCGCGCCGCCCGCCACCTCACGCGCCTGCGTACCCGTCGCGGAACTAACCCGATCGTGGCATTCCACTCCGTGATCCCCGTCTTAACCGCGTCACTACGCCACGGCGAACAACTGTCGAATGCTCTCGATGCCCGCGGTTTCGATTCTGCACCCCGTCGCACCGTCCACCACGCCCAACCTGTCCGCATCGTCGATGTCGTAGTTCTCCTGGCGGTGTGGAGCCTCCTGTTTGCTCTCATCAGTTTCGTCAATTATCTGCACGTCATCTAAGCGAAGAAAGAGAAACCATGAGAACTATTCGTCCTTTTGAATCTTTCCCCATATGTGCTCGGATCCTCCGCGTGCTACGCGTCGAAGATATTACTGACGGAATGCGTCGAGTCACACTCGGCGGTGAAGGACTCGCCGCGCATACCGCTCCCAATGGTTTGCCGGTTATCGAGTTTGATTCACACGGCTTCGATGACGACCTCAAACTGGTCTTCACCCACCCCGATGCCGATGCACCCGTTTACGTTACTCAGTCTGAAGGGCGTGTGAATTGGCCGCGTGAAGACCCCCATTTCCTTATGCGCACGTACACGGCGCGCCGCTGGGATGCGCAGGCCGGCGAACTCGACATTGATTTCGTCACGCACGGGGTCGGGGTGGCCACGACCTGGGCCATGCGCGCCAAACCGGGAGACGAAATCCAGGTAATCGGTCCTAAGGGGTGGGGCGGCAATCCGGTCGGCGTCGATTGGATAATGGTGGGCGCTGACGAAACCGCCCTCCCCGCCGTGGGGCGGTGGCTTGAGCAGTGGCCCGAGGGCGTGCGCGGGCAAGTCTTTATCGAAATCGCCGAGGACTCCCATCGCCAAGACCTGGTGAACCCCGAAGGCGTGGAAATTACCTGGTTGAGTCGCGGTGGGGCGGCCGCCGGAACGAAGCCGCTTCTGCATGACGCATTGACCAACGCTCCGTGGTGGGATGGTGAAGTGTACGTGTGGGTTGCCGGCGAAGCGCTGTCGATTGCCCCGATTCGCCGGTGGCTGCGCAAAGACAAAGAAATCCCGCGCGAACGCGTCGAAGTGACGGGATACTGGCGCTACCGCGAGGTTGATTCGAGCGCCGCGGATGCAGCTTTGCCCGACCCCAACGCCATGAAAGATCTTGATTTCGAGTTCCACGAACTGATCGACATCATTCCCGGCGTTGCGCTGCGCGTGGCCCGTACGATTGGCCTTGACGAACCTCTGCTGTCGGGCCCGCAGTCTTTCGCAGAACTCCTATCGTTTACTGGTACTGACGAGAACGGGTTGCGCAAACTCCTGCGTTACCTGGCCGCGATCGGCATTGTTGTCGAGGAGGGGGACGTGTGGTCGCTGACACCGCTGGGCTACTGCTTCGATAGCGAGCATTTCACCGCGGATCTCGATATGCGCGGGCCGCAGGGTCTCGCCCCGATCCACGCAGCAGTTGAACTTGCCTGTGCAGTGCGTGAGGGCCGTAGCCAACACGACATCCACTTCGGATCATCGTGGAATGACTACGTACTGCAGCGGCCTGAAATGGTGCGCAATAAGCTCGATCTCGACGCCATGATGGCTGGTTTCGTCAGCGGTGCTTTGGCCTCGAACCCGCTTCTTGCGCGGCTTCGTTCAATTACGTTTGTCGGGCGCGGCGCCATTGAGTTCGCGCAGGCGCTGAGGTCGACTCAGCCCGGCATGACGGTCAATATCGTTGAACCAGACGCCATCGCGCAGACGCTCCGCCGGGAGTTTGATACCACCGGTATCACCGTGCAGAGCGCCCAACTGAATGACCCGTTCCCCTGTCAGGCCGACGCGGTGTTTTTGAGCGATACTACGTCTCACCGCAGCGATGGAGACGTTGTTGAGCTCCTGTCCGCGGCCTCCGCCTCGATTACTCCAGGGGGAGTCGTGCTCGTCGGTGGATACGTCCTCGGAGAGGACAGTGACGACCATGCGCTTGCCAACGATCTGGTCAACTTCGCCCTGACCGGCGGCGGATTACGTACCGCCGAGGAGATCGAAGCATTGGCAACCGAGGCCGGCCTCACCGTCCAACACCGCATGCCCATGGCCTGGGGACTACAGCTATTCGTGCTGGGCTCAGTACGGACCTCGGGGCGGATTAATACAGAGCTAAGGCCGGTTGGCGAAATGCTCAAGTAAGGTGCCGTCGCCCGAGACGATAATAATGTCCTCACGGTCGATCCGGGTATCCGCGGCAGCGTATTCAAAGCCGCGGCCCGGTTCGAGGATACCGAGGACATTGACACCGTACTTGGCGCGAATGTCGGACTCCGCGAGCGTGAAGCCCTGGACCTCTTTCGGTGGGCGCATCTTCATAATGGCGAAGCCCTGCTTGTCCATCTCGATGTAGTCGAGCATTCGACCTGACACCAGGTGAGCGGTGCGTTGTCCAGCGTCGAACTCGGGGTAGACGACGTGGTGGGCGCCAATGCGACGCAAAATACGACCGTGCTCGCGGGAGGTGGCCTTAGCCCAGATCGAGGGCATTTCCAGGTCCACGAGGTTGGCGGTTACCAGGACCGACGCTTCGAGCGATGAACCGACGCCTACCACAGCAGAGGAGAAGTCCCGGGCCCCGAGTTGTTCGAGAGCTTCAACAGATGACGCATCGGCCTCGATCAGAGGAACCCGGCCCGAGAACTGCTGAACTTTCACGGGGTCTTTCTCCACGGCCATGATTTCTCGGCCCAGGCGGTCAAGTGTGGCAGCCACAGCCGACCCAAATCGGCCCAGCCCGATGACGAGGGTGCCGCTCGATTGCTGCCAATCCGATTCAGCCACGCGTCCTCCTCCGTAGTGTGTTTGTGGTTCTAAGTGTGGCACATCCGCAGTGTGCTTAACCGATGATAGGCCGCTCTTCGGGCATGCGAATAACCCGGCGCCGCTCGCGCAGAGCCAGTGCGGCCGCTACGGTCATTGTTCCGGTGCGTCCGAGATACATTAACGCCGACAGTACGTATTTTCCGCCGTCGGGCAGGTCGGGGGTGATACCGGTGGATAAGCCGACTGTGCCGAAGGCGGAGATTGCTTCGAAGAGCACGACGTCCAGTGAATACGACGTGATCGTTAAGAGAATGAGAACGGCGATAGATACGAGCGCCGCACCGATCATTGCAACCGCCACTGCCAGGCGGACTGTTGAGGGTGGGATTCGGCGGCCGAATGCTTCGATGTCGCGGTCACCGCGAGCTTCGGCGAGAACAGCGAGTGCGAGGACGGCTATGGTGGTCACTTTAATGCCGCCGCCAGTTGACGCCGAGCCGCCGCCAATAAACATGAGGAGATCTTGAATCCACCAGGTACCGCGAGTCATTTGACCGACGTCGAGGATAGAAATACCGGATGAGCGAGCATTGACGCCAGCGAGGAGCGAGTGAAGAATCCGATCCTTAATGCCTAACGCACCGTAGGTGGCCGGGTTTGACCATTCGGAGGCGGCGACCATCAACGCGCCCACGATAGCGAGAGCAAGATAGGTGGTGACTGTCAGTTTGGTGTGGAGCGTGAGGCGGCGCGGAACTCTCCAGTTACGCGTCAAATCCATGATGGCTGGGAATCCCACCGCGCCGACTGCAGTGCCGAGGATAATCGGGATAATCATCCAGGCATCTGACATAAATGGAGTGAGACCGTCGGGTAAGACGACAAATCCCGCATTGTTGAAGATTGAAATCGCCATGAAAAGCGCGTACCACAGGGCGTGAAAGAAGTCGTAGTCGAGGGTGAGGTAGCGCGGAAATAGTGCGGCGAAAATCGATAGGTCGGCGATGACCGCGGTCATCACGACGGCCCGCAGGAGCGCGCCGACTTGGCCGAGACTCGACGTTTTCGTCTCACTGGCAGCAAGCATGCGTTGGGTCAGACCAATATGGCGCGAAACCGCCAGACCAAGGAGGGACGCGAGAGTCATCACGCCGAGGCCACCGATAGAGATTCCGGTGGCAAGGACGATCTGCCCGAACAGTGACCAATAGTTTGCCGTATCAACTGTTGTTAATCCCGTGACGCACACCGCTGAGGTGGCGTTAAAAAGCGCATCGGCAAACGGAGCTCGATCTCCGGTAATCGTGGCGAACGGCAAACTGAGTAAAGCGGTGACGGTGGCAATAATGGAGGCGAATACCGTCATAGCAAGCCGCGCGGGATAGGTGCGGGCGATGTGATCGACCTTGGTTCGCATACGTTCGCCCAAGGTCGGGTCAACGCTTGGTGCAGTCATCCCCGTGGGAGTGATCGGAGTGGGCTGATGGAGCTCGGGAGGCGCACTTTCAGGGCGGAACTCAGCGTGTTGCGAGCGGGAGAACGGTAGTCTCATCGCCTGATGTCCCTCCCATTGCGTTGCGACGAATGTGATGAGCGCGTGGCACGTGGGGCCACTGGTGGCACGCGGTACGTTCGCGGTATATCGATACTGTACCGTGTCTGGTATCGGCTTCGCTTTCAAGACATCACTGAGATTGAGCGACCACGACACGCGCGTTTTGCTTACGGCTCGGTCACAGTGTGACGGCTATACCGCTAGTTAGCTACCATCGACACCGCCTTTTCGATTAGTATGGCGCTAAAGCACATGAACTGGAAAGCTTATAGCTTTTCGCCCATCGCAGTGAGAAACGGATTGATATGCAGCCTGAACGCCCGCAATTTGTCACGGTCGCCGAGGTCGCTGACATCATGCGCGTGTCGAAAATGACTGTGTACCGGATGATTCACGCGGGTGAGTTGCCAGCTATGCGAGTTGGAAAGTCATTTCGAGTCCCGCAATCAGCAGTAACTCAGTTGATTGATGCGGGCCTAGCTGGATGGGACCGGGAGGAAACTGGAACGACAGGAAGGTAAACTAACTTTCGTTGTCGGTTCACGAGGTGTGCCGAATCATTACCGTTGTCGAATGTGCCCGGTTTGTCCGGGCTCGAAAATTTGAGGAGGGGCAAGATGGGCTCCGTAGTAAAGAAACGACGCAAGCGTATGGCGAAGAAGAAGCACCGTAAGTTGCTTCGTAAGACTCGTCACCAACGTCGTAACAAGAAGTAAGAAATAGGCCCCGGTTTCGGGGTCTTTTCTTTCGAATAAGGGGGGAGCGGTGGAGACGACAATTCACGTCATGCGCCACGGCGAAGTACATAACCCGGAGGCCGTGTTGTACGGTCGTCGCCCAGGATACGGCCTATCAGATTTAGGGTGGGCGATGGCCGAGACTGTAGCCGAGACTCTGAAGAAAAGCGATCACGATATCCGCTCGGTTATCGCATCGCCGCTATTGCGTGCCCAGATGACGGCAACACCCACCGCGCGTGCCTTTGGCCTGGAGGTCGATTCCGATCCGCGTCTGATTGAAGCGTGGAACTCGTTTGAGGGCGTTGCGGTCAATAAGAACCGAGCGCAACTCGCCCTCCCACGGTACTGGCCACGCTACGTCAACCCACTCAAACCGTCGTGGTCTGAACCCTACGTTGATCTGGTCTCGCGGATGCGCGCGGCGGTATCAGATGCACTTCGGGACAATCAGGGTGGTGAAGCGCTTGTGGTCTCTCATCAACTCCCGATTTGGACACTTCGATCGTGGGTCGAAGGAAGGCCGCTGGCGCATGATCCGCGTAAACGGGAGTGTTCACTTGCCTCTATCACGTCTTACGTGTTCATAGGGCGGACTTTGAAAGCAGTGACCTACTGGGAGCCGGCTGGTCATCTATTGCCGCAGGCGGAAGACATGGTGCCCGGCAATTCCGATGCTGATCTCGCCGGCGAGGACGCCTAACTACGACCTCACCCGGTGGCATGTCACAATGGAGGGAGACCAACGAGTGAGGAGCCTATGACTTCCGCGAAGCCAGATCGGCGAGCGACTACTGACCAAGCGGCTCGGCGCAAAGAGATTGCGTCAATTGTGCTACGTCGTGGAGAAGTGTCGATCGACGATCTGAGTGAGCTGTCCGGAGTGTCGGTCATGACGATCTACCGTGACATTGCGGTGCTGGAAAAAGCGGGGGTGCTGTATCGCAACCGCGGGAAAGTGGTGGCGGCGGCTTCGGGTCTCCACGAAGCGACTGCGCGCTATCGGATGACGCAGGAGTCAGCTGAAAAGCAGGCGATGGCTCGAGCCGTTGCGCCTATGATTGCGCCGGGGTCCTCGGTGCTGATGGATGATTCGACCTCTGCCGTGTGGGTGCTACGGCAACTGATGGATATGTCGCCGCTTTCTGTGGTGACGAACTCTCTTCTTGTGGCATCGGAGCTACAGGGAAAATCGAAACACAGTCTCATGATGCTGGGGGGCGAATACCAGTCGTGGGCAGAAGCCACGATGGGGCCGGTGACGATTGCTAACCTCGAGAACCTGCATGCGGATGTGTGCCTTATTTCCGCCTCCGGCGTGCGAGGGAACACGGTTTACCACCCCTATGCCGATGTTGCGGCAGTGAAGAAGAAAATGATGCAGGTGGCGGAGCGCACGATTTTGATTCTCGATCACACGAAGTTCACTCGTCGCGCACTCCACGCCTTCGGAACGTACGCAGACGCTGACATTGTCGTTGTTGATTCACAAACACCGCGAGCGGTGATTGAACGAATCGAAGAGGCGAATGTGAGAGTGCATGTCGCGCAGGTGGAGTTGGACTGAGCGTGCGGGTACGCCCGTGGCGGTGCGCGAGGCAGGGCGTGGTTATCGAGAGGTTCGGGCGAGCAACCAGCGTTGTGCCATCGTGAAACCCATAGAATGGCGAAAACATGCGGCTAAAGTCCCGGCGCATTTTCACTCGGACGGAAAATCGGTCTGCACCTTTGTTCTAGTTGTGTCATATGTGTAAGTTTTGAGAAATTTTTGCCACAATGATGATGTAGATCACGTAGAGATTATCGGTTTACGCGAAAAATAACAGAAAAACTGTTGAGTTTATCGCGCGATCTGATATTTTTGGAGTACCTGATCACACTCCACTCGATGTACCCAAGGAAGGGGATCACATGGGTCTCAGAATTGTTGTCGCTGCCGACATCGCAGGATATGACTACAAGGAAATTCTCAAGAAAGACCTTGAGGCGGATGACCGCGTCGATGAAGTCATTGACGCTGGAGTTAAGAAAGACGAGGATATCGACTATCCACATGTGGCTGTCGAAGCCGCCCGGATTATCGCTGACGGCAAGGCCGATCGGGGTCTATTTGTCTGTGGCACGGGAATGGGAGTGGCTATGGCCGCAAACAAGGTTCCCGGTATCCGCGCTTCGGTAGCTCACGACTCTTTCTCAGTTGAGCGTCTCGTCCTTTCGAATAACGCCCAGGTTCTCACTTTCGGACAACGCGTGATTGGAATCGAACTGGCCCGTCGTCTAGCGAAAGAATGGCTCGGCTACGAATTCGATCCAACATCCCATTCGGCGCCAAAAGTGGCCGCTCTCGAGTCGTACGACACGGGTGGCACCGACGTGGAGGCCGAAGGAATTGATGGATGCTGCTAACTGAATAAACCGGTGCTAACACGGGCCGCTACGGTGCGGCAGATCAGAAAGCAAACCGGAATTCAGTAGTGTCTTTCACAGCTGCCGCCACACCCGTGAGCTGTAGCACCTGCGGTCTTCACCGCATTCCCATAAATCCGATAGCCACTGGCTATCACACGTCTAAAGGTGGACATATGACTCCAGATGCGAGTTTGGTATTTTTGCAGAACTTTGATTTGTTCTGGCTCGTCGCCGCAGCAGGTGGCGGTTTCTTCGGTGCAGCGATTGGAGGTAACTTCGCCTTCGGGTTCACCGGCATTCTCATTTTGCTCAGCTTCGGAATCACCTTAGCAACAGGCTCTGATATGGGCTTTGCCTACTTGGCGTTCGGCCCGGTATTCGGCCCCCACATTACATTTGCTGGCGGGGCCGCAGGAGCAGCGTATGCGGGAAGCAAGTTGGGCTTGTTGGACGATACCGGCGGAGGTAAAGACATCAACACCGCGCTCGCGGGATTGGGTCGTCCAGATGTCCTGCTCGTTGGCGCTGGCTTCGGTGTCCTCGGCTACATCATCAACGGCCTCTACGCCATGATTCCCTGGTTCGGATCCAATACCGATACCGTCGCACTGACGGTTCTCACCAGCGGTATCATCGCACGCCTTGCATTCGGCAAGACCGCTCCATTTGCGTGGGTCGGTGAACTGAAG
The DNA here is from genome assembly GCA_030537615.1 of Actinomycetaceae bacterium. Lineage (GTDB taxonomy): Bacteria > Actinomycetota > Actinomycetes > Actinomycetales > Actinomycetaceae > Gleimia. The sequence continues at coordinate 48,507 of JAUNVP010000017.1, forward strand.
GGGACAACTCGCTGGCTTGACTGGCAGGAAAAGCCCAGCCAGTACATCACCATCGGTTTGCTCTCCGGTCTGTTCGCCGCGGGCGCATCGTTGAAGATTGTCGGCCTGGCTGCAGAAATGGGAGACCAGGGCATTCTCGACATCGTGACCGCCAACGCGAAGGTTCTTCCGTTCGCCATCTCGGCAGTGTCCATCTTCCTCATTGCGATTGGCATTAAGATCCCGGTCACCCACCACATGACGATCATCGCCGGCCTCGCCGCCGTGACTGTTATGCAGGCAACGGGGAATGGATTGCTCTCTCTCATCGTCGGAGCCATCTTCGGTGCGTTGTCCGCCTTCGTCGCTGAAATCATGCAGCGTCTGATGTATGCCGCGGGCGACACCCACATTGACCCCCCGGCAGCGGCCATCTGGCCTATGACCACCGTGTGCCTCGTCATGGCAAGCATGATTGGCGCATAGTTCATCTCTGACAGTGGGTGCCGGGGAACTCCCGTATAGGAGCCCGGCGCCCACCGTCTTTTATACCAACACCCCGAGAAGACCCAACGAAAGCCGTGGAGGGCTGGACCGTGAGCGGAACCGACGACCACCTCAGTTTCCCGACAGAGTTTTACGACGCCTACATTTTCGACATGGATGGCACAATCTACCTGGGTGATCACCTTCTCCCCGGAGTCAAACGCCTCATCGAAGAGCTTCGCCGACGCGATCTCCCCGTCCGATACCTGTCAAATAACCCGACGAAAGACCCGCAACTCTACGTTGAGAAACTAGCCAAACTCGGCCTCCCCACCGATATTTCGGAAATTGCGAACACTGTCGTCACTATGACGAAGTGGCTCAAGACCCATCATCCGGACGCGGTCATTTACCCCATCGCAGAACAGCCCCTCATCAACGCCTTCGATGAGGCCGGATTGCGCATGAGTAACAACCCGGAGGAAATCGACATCGTGGTCGCCTCCTACGACCGCACATTTACCTACGAAAAGCTTCAGATCGCATTTGACGCCATCTGGTTCCACAAGCGCGCCAAGCTCGTCGCCACGAATCCGGATCGCTACTGTCCATTCCCCGGAGGGCGGGGCGAGCCCGACTGCGCCTCGATCATTGCCGCCATCGAAGCGTGTACCCAAACGCAATGTGAAATGATCATCGGCAAGCCCAATCCGGCAATGCTTGAGGCCGCGATCGTCGGTCTCGACGTCGATCCCACGCGTTGCATCATGGTCGGCGACCGCCTCGGTACGGATATCCAAATGGCGGTTCGAACCTCGATGTACTCAGCTATGCCGCTGACCGGGGACTCCACGCTAGAAGAAGCCCTTGCCCTCGAGAAAAAAGACCAGCCCGACTTCATCCTCGATCGTCTTGACCGACTGATTCCGGCCAGCGAATGGGACAGTCTCGGGTGGTCTGATACCGACGATTAACTCTGACAATCTCCCACCCTGACAACAATGACGCTGAAAGGAAACTCCAATGGTCTCGCCAGGATTTGAACCCCCCTATCTGCTGGGTATTGACTACGGCACCGAGTCGTGCCGCGCCGCGATCTTTGATCTCCGTGGCCAACCGATCGGATTCGCCGCTACACCGTACAAGACGACACACCCACGACCGGGCCAGGCAGAACAATCACCCGAAGAGTGGTGGGAAGCACTTAAAGCCTCCGTCTACCGGGTACTTAACCAGACGGGGATTCCTGCGCGTCACATTGCGGGCATTTCCTACGATGCGACGACCATGACCGTCGTCGCCATGAATGAAGAGGGCGAAGCGCTTCGGCCAGCAATTATGTGGATGGACGTTCGCGCCACCGACCAAGCCGCTCGCGCCACCACGATCGACCACTGGGCACGCCTCTACAATGGTGGCGGCACGATGGGTGCGACCGCCGAATGGTTCCCTTTCAAAGCCGCATGGATTAAGGAACACGAGCCAGAGATCTACAAGGAGGCCTACCGCATTGTCGACGCCCCCGACTGGCTGACCTACAAGCTGACGGGGGAGTGGACCTTCAACCAAAACACCGCGGCAATCCGCGCCTACCACAACAATGATCACGGCGGCTGGCCGGTGGAGTTCTACGAGCACATCGGCTGTGGCGACGTGTTTGACAAGCTCCCCGACAAAGTCGTTCCTCTCGGACAGCCAGTAGGTGGACTAGCCTCACATGTGGCACGCGAGCTCGGCCTCAACCCCGGTATCCCGGTGGCGCAAGGTGGCGGCGATGCCTGGCATGGACAAATTGGACTCGGTGTAGTCCAGCCCGGCTCGATCGCGATTATTACCGGCTCCTCGCAGGTCATTACCGGGCAGTCGGCCAAGGCCATTCACGGAGCGGGATTCTTCGGCTCCTACACCGACGCCGTTGTTCCCGGCCAGTACACCGTTGAAGGTGGCATCGTGTCATCGGGATCGGTGCTCAAATGGTTCCGCGACGGCTTCCGCCGCGACATCGTCTCAGCAACCGACCGACTCGGCCTCAACGCCTACGAAATGCTCGATCGCGCCTGCGCCGACATTCCACCCGGCTCGGACGGCCTCATCGTCAACGAGTACTTCCAGGGCAACCGCACCCCCTACACCGACTCGAAGGCACGCGGCATGATTTGGGGCCTGTCGCTCGCCCACACCCCCGAGCACATGTACCACGCGATCCTCGAATCGGTCGCCTACGATACCGCGCACACCCTCAATGTCATGAAGGAACGCGGCTTCGAACCGGAGAAACTCGTCGCCTGCGGTGGCGCTACGAAGTCGAAGATGTGGATGCAGATGCACGCGGATGTCACCGGCTTGCCGATTACACTCACCGAGGTCGGCGACGCGGTGGTCCTCGGGTCGTGCATGCTCGCAGCGGTTGGTGCGGGCCTGTATCCGTCCCTCGATGACGCAGCCCGCAACATGGTTCATGAGGCGGATGTCATCGAACCAAATATGGACGTACACGAAGAGTACAAGTTCTACGTACAGCAGTACATGGACGCGTACCCGCAAATGCAAGAGCTGACCCACAAGACCGTGGATCATTTGGACTAAGTGGAGGACAACATGGCAAGCACGCTGATCGAAACGGCGTTAAAAACCGCTGATGAGACGCGCGAAATCGCATTCGGGCGCGACGTGGTGGAAAAGACGGGTGAGATTTTTGCGTCGTGTTTCCCCGGAAAGAAAGTCATCGTCGTTGCTGATGGAAACACCTTTGGAGCCTGCGGTGACGCGGTCGTCGAATCGCTCGCGGACGCGGGAATAGAAGCGGCAGCAGAGCCGTATATTTTCCCGGGCACACCCACCTTGTACGCCGGATACGACAACGTGGAGATCTTGCGGGAGCACGTGCGACCGCTCGGTGACGAGACTGTCATCTGTTCGATTGCTTCAGGTACGCTCAACGACCTGGCCAAACTGGCGTCGGGTGAACTGGGACGCGAATACATGAACGTGTGTACGGCGGCCTCAGTTGACGGCTATGCCTCGTTTGGCGCTTCGATCGCGAAAGACGGTTTCAAGATTACGCGCGACTGTCCTGCCCCCGCGGCTCTCGTCGCGGACTTCGAAGTCATGGCACACGCACCCCAGCGCCTGACAGCGACTGGCTACGGCGATCTCATCGAGAAAATCCCGGCCGGTGCCGACTGGATTCTCGCCGATGAGCTCGGAGTCGAAGCCATCGACGACTACGTATGGAGCCTCGTCCAAGGGCCGCTTCGCGACACCCTGGCTGACCCGGCGGCTATTGCGGCGGGCGACGTGGACGCGATTGCGAAACTTGCCGAGGGCAACATCATGAGCGGGCTTGCCATGCAGGCGGCAAAATCGTCACGCCCGGCCTCCGGCGCCGGTCACCAGTTCTCGCATACATGGGAGATGGAAGGCCACGGCCTCGACTGGGAACCACCGCTCTCGCACGGCTTCAAGGTCGGAGTTGGAACGATTGCATCATGCGCGATTTGGGAGGAAGTGCTCAAACTCGACCTCACCCAGCTCGACATCGATCGCATTATCGAGGAAACCCCAACTGCCGCTGAAGTCGAGAAGTTTGTGCGCGGTATGCAAACCGAGCGCATTGTCGAGGACGCTGTCAAACACACCCTCAACAAGCATCTCGAAGGAGATGAGCTACGGGCGCGCCTGGAGAAGATCCAGGAGGCGTGGCCACGCATTGCGGAACGGTGCGAGAAGCAGCTCGCCTCGGCGCAAGAAGTCATGGACATGCTGCACACGGCGGGAGCTCCCTACCATCCCGAGTTAATCAAGATTGACTGGGATCGTTTCCGCGAAACCCACTACAAGGCTCAGCAGATTCGTAGCCGGTACACGGTGCTCGACTTGCTGACCGACATCAATATGCTCGATGACATTGTCGAGAAACTGTTCAGTGACGAGGGCTTCTGGGGCAAGCATCGTCACCCGGACAACTAAATAAAATGTGCCGTGGCCGGTCTCTCCCTCCGGCCACGGCGCTCCCAAAATCTCGGAGGAGAAAACATGAGCAAAGAAGCTCAATACATTGTTGGTCTCGACTTAGGAACACTCTCAGGACGCGCCGTAGTCATTCGTGCTAGTGATGGGGAAGAACTAGCGTCGGCTGTCATGGATTATCCGCACGGCGTGATGGATCATGAGTTGAGTGCGGGAGACGGTCAGCAGCTGCCTCCGGACTTCGCGCTCGTTGTCCCTGCAGATTATTTCGACGTCATTCGCGTGATCGTACCGCAGGCGTTGGAGGAGGCCGGAGTTGCCACTGACGAAGTGGTAGCACTGGGCATTGACGTGACTTCAGCAACCGTTATTGCAACCGATGCCGAGGGCGTTCCACTGTGTGAAAAGGAAGAATTCAAGAATAATCCGCATGCCTACGTCAAGCTGTGGAAGCACCACGGTGCCGAGGATCAAGCTAAACGCATAGTTGATTTGGCGCGCGAACGCGGTGAAGAGTGGCTGGAGCGGTATGGGGGTATCCTATCGTCCGAAATGCTGATGCCGAAGACCCTCGAAACCTTGGAAAAGGCGCCGGAAGTGTACGAAGCAGCGGCGCACTTCATGGATTCTCTCGACTGGTTGACGTGGATGTTCACCGGCAGGCTGACCTACGCGGCGGGCTCGTCCGGATACAAGCGCAACTATCAGGACGGCACCTATCCGTCAGAGGAGTTCTTGCGCGAACTTAATCCTGACTTTGCGCGGGTCTTTGTCGACAAGATGCCGGCTCCAGTGCTCGCACTGGGTGAAAAAGTGGGAACGTTGAATGAGCGCGGTCAAGAGATCACTGGACTCGGCGCTGATGTTGTCGTTTCTTCGGCCAATATTGACGCGCATGCCACGGTACCGGCTGTTCAGGGTGTTGAAGCCGGGCAAATGACCGCGATTCTGGGGACTTCCGCGGTGTTCCTCGTTTCGGCGGAGAAATACCAAAAGGTGCCCGGAGTGTTCGGCATCGTCGACGGCGGCAGCGTCGACGGTATGTGGGGCTATGAACGCGGTCAATCGGCGGTTGGTGACATCTACGCATGGTTTGTCAATAACTGCGTGCCACCGGCTTACCACGAGGAAGCTGACAAGCGCGGAATCAGCCTGCACGAGCTACTGACTGAAAAGGCCGAAGTGCAGGAGGTCGGAGAACACGGTCTCGTCGCCCTCGATTGGCACAACGGTAACCGGTCGATTCTTGTTGATGGCGCCTTGTCTGGCCTCATGGTTGGCCAGAGCTTGGGTACGAAACCAGAAGATCAGTACCGCGCCCTACTGGAATCAACCGTTTTCGGTTTGCGAGTCATCATTGAGAACTTCAAGAACCACGGCGTCGATATCACCGAATTCATCGCCGCGGGTGGTTTGACGAAGAACGCGTTTCTCATGCAGATGATCTCCGACATTACGCGGCTCCCAGTATCGACTGCAGTATCGCAGCAGGCAGGCGCTCTTGGTTCTGCAATTTTTGCGGCCGTTGCCGCGGGGCTCTACGACTCGGTTGCTGAGGCCGCTACCGCCATGGGTAAGCGCGTCAAGGATGCCTACCTACCTAATGAAGAAAGAGCCGCAGAATACGACGAGCTATTCGCTCACTACATGTATCTGCACGATCTCTTTGGTCGCGAGAACGAGGTGATGCACGACCTCAAGCGGATTCGTCGCGAGGCGAAGGCTCGGCGGCACGGGTAAACGCATTGGCCTTGGCTAACATGCTGAGATAACTACAGAATAGTACTGCCCGCAACTGAGGTTGCGGGCAGTACTACGTATGGGGTGCTTTTGTAGGGGGGCGGGGGTTTTGCATGTGGGATGCGTGCGGGGGCGCAGGGTGCGTGCGTGCGGGGTGCGTGTGACGTGCGTGTGGGATGGGTACGGGGCTACTAGGAGTAATGCGTGTCGCGGTGTCGTAAGTGGTTCCACGTGCAACGTACTTGTAGGCTCTGTGTAGCGTTCGTGGGCTCTGTCCTGTCTGTGGTGGTCCCCGTTTTTTGGATTGGGTTATTTGGTAGTCCTGGGTTTTGGGG
>JAUNVP010000018.1 GCA_030537615.1 Actinomycetaceae bacterium
CTGGGGGTCAAGGGGTCGTGGGTTCAAATCCCGCCAGCCCGACCATCTTCCTCGGTAGATATCGATCGATCTACCGAGGTTTTTCTGTTGAGCTACTAGCGGCGGTCGTCTGAGTGCTCAGGTGCTGTAGCCCGAGTGATGAGTGAGCGAATCGTGGACTTCACCTCATCGGTTATCTGCATAATTGCATATGAGGTCGGCCACATGTCACCGTCATCGAGCAGAGTAGCTCCTTGAAATCCGAGAGTTGAATACCGCATCCCAAATTGGCTGGAGACTTGGACAAATACGACGACGTCACCGTCTTTTCCTCGCGCTGGCATTTCATACCAGGTGCGCGGTATTAAATCGGGAGCAACCTCAGACACGATCTGATGGACCGCGATGGCGATCTCCTGATCCTCCTTCGGCATCTCATCGATCGTTTTGACCAGCGCGGTCAGATAGTCGGACTTCTTCTGTCCTCCGCGCATGGCGCGAAGTTCCTCGGCGCGAGCTTTCATGGCATCGCGCTCGGCTCGGCTAAAACCTGATGAGTTTGATGATTCGGCCACGGTGAGAGCATGTCGGTGATGCCAGGCGAAATTAATTTGATTTTAAGCAAGGACTTGTTTGATTGGAAAGTAGTTGCTAATGTGTTACTAACGATGAAAGGAACACTCATGGACGATGTGAACTCTGAAATCGCTTCCACACGATTGGCAGAAGCCCGGAAACTATCCGAACAAGTAAAAGCACGATCCGGGTGGCCGCAGGCTGTGGGCGCCTTAGGAGTAGGAATGCCAGCTTCCCTTTTCTTATTCATGTATCCAGAAGGCTCAATTTGGCAAGGAATGATTCCGGTACTCTTCTGGATGATCGTCAGCATTTCGCTCCTAGCTCGCTACGGCAGAACAGCCAAATATCGCTTTCAATACCGCTGGATGGCCTTCATGTTGGTCTGGTTGTTCACGTGGAATGTAGGAATACTCAACCCATTTCCCTATGCTCGGATCATTTCTGGCTGTGTCATCACGATTGCAACAATCGTCTCAGCGGTGGTGGAGTTGGAACGATGAATTCTCATCCGCGTCACGATCTTGTCGAAGCATTAAATCATCCGGTACGGTTCTCTTTTGTAGCTGCGCTGTCCGGTGTTGAAGCTCTAGATTTCGCCAGTGTGCGCGACCTTCTTGAAGTCAGCGATTCGGTGTTATCGCGTCAAGCGACACAACTGGAAGAACAAGGCTTAATCAAGGTTAAAAAGGGCTACATTGGCAAGCGCCCACGAACCTGGTTCTCTCTCACCCCCGCTGGTCGAAGCTCCTGGGAGAAACACCTGAGCGCATTGCGCGAAATCGCCCAAGGCGACATCGACGTTCACTAACGAAGCACACGCCCCTACTCGTCGACTCCCCTGTTAATAGATGAGGGATCGATTAAGTCAGGATCCTCAACTCCAGTAATGGTTGGGTGAAAATCGGCACCCAGTTGCTTCAGGGCTAATCGTCCCACCATTTGTTGGCGGGTAATCACGCGCTCGGCACGGTGGTTAGTCACAAAAGCGATGGCTCAGTGAACCAGGGTCGATAGCTGCGCTTTGAAGCCGACGATGTAGAGCAGGTGGAGGAACAGCCACGCCACCCAAGCGATAAAACCACTCAGTTCGAGCTTGCCGATCTTTACGACCGCACTGAACTTGCTGATTGTTGCCATCGAGCCTTTATCCCGATAGGTAAACTTCCCCTGACGAGACTTGCCCTCCAAATCCTTCATGATCTGCACGGCAGCAAAACGTCCCGATTGGATGGCCACTTGGGCAACCCCGGGCAGTTGATCGAGCGCCATCATATCGCCGACTACGAACACCGCCGGATAGCCTGGGAGGGTACAGTCCGGCTGAACCTCGAATCGACCAGAAGGATCAACGGTAGCATCACATTGATCGGCGAGAATACGACCGAGGCGCGATGCTTCAACTCCTGCCGCCCACGCTTTACAGCCGGTACCGATAAACTCTGTGTCGCCCTCGGAATCGGCAACCGTAATCCCGTTGACATCGACTCCAGTAACGCGCGCTTCAAGCTTTACTTCAATACCAATCGATTCGAGCTTGGTTCGAGCCTTAGTCGAGAGTCGCTCCCCAAAAGGTGGAAGTACGCGGTCGGCCGCATCGAGGAGAATCGCTCGAGCCTTCCGCGGATTAATCCGCCGATATTCTCCTCTAACCGTTCGTTGCGTTAGTTCACGAATCTGGCCGGCCATCTCCACTCCGGTGGGGCCAGCCCCGACCACAACGTACGTCATGAGGCGCTCACATTCGGCTGGATCATCCGATAGTTCCGCTACCTCCAAGCAACTAAAGATCCGCGCCCTCAATTCAAGCGCATCATCAACCGACTTCATACCGGGTGCGATAGTCGCAAACTCGTCATTTCCGAAATATGACTGCGCTGCCCCTGCCGCCACAATCAAATAGTCGTAAGCCAGGTATTGTGATACGCCGAGTTCTTTGAGAGTGATAACTTTACTGGCAATATCGATATCGGTGACTTCACTCAGAAGCACGGAAGCGTTTGCTTGCGTGCGCAGGACCTCTCGCGTCGATGGAGCAATCTCCCCCCCCCGGAGATAGAATCCCTGTTGCTACCTGATAGAAAAGCGGTTGGAATAGGTGATGTGTCGTCTTAGCGACGACGAATACTTCAGCGTTAGCCTTCGCTAAGCGTTTGGCGGCGAAAAGACCACCGAATCCCGAACCAATAACGACTACTCGAGGACGATCACGGCGCGAACGGTTGTCGATTTCATCCAGGGCACAGCAGCACCATGACATCCGATCGCCCCCACCGAGCTAATTAATTGACCTGCGCTGATATCCGAAAGCGCCCTCAGTCTAGTACTCAATGTCGGAAAGGTCACTAGTTAGACACCAACTGAAACACGACAATTTTCGGTAGAAAAACGCCCCCGCAACGTGTTTCGCTCGAGCGTGGTTTTCGCGCTACAATCATGCCTTGTGGCTCGCACCCATGGGGCGCAAAGGAGCCTCAATCCCCTTCATTCTTTGCGTTCGAGATTGGTGTGCCATGAAACCTCGTGGTGTGATCGTTTCTGTCGTGTCTTCAGCAAGCTTCGCTGCTTTTAGCTACCTCGCCGTTAAGGCCGAACCCCTCGATGGAATTCAAGTGTGGGGTTGGAGAACTCTGATTACCGTGCCAGGAATTCTCTTTCTCCTCGCCATATCCGGGCGATGGTTCTGGTTCTCTGGTGAGCTAAAAAGAGTAATTGCCCGCCCAACCAAATTATTCGCCTACGCTTTCACCACCCCCATGCTGGCGTTCCAAATGTGGCTCTTTGGCTGGGCTCCGCAAACCGGACATGCACTCGAGGTAACACTCGGATATTTCTTGCTTCCACTCATGATGGTTCTCATCGGATCGTTGATTTTCAAAGAACATCTTTCACGATTGAGTGCTGTCGCTACCGGAATCGCCATTCTTGCAGTTCTTTATGAGATTTGGCGATCAGGAGGAATTGGCTGGCCGACACTGGCAGTTGCGCTGGGCTATCCGGCCTACTTCGTCATTCGGCGAGTATTCGAAACCGACGGGGTTGGAGCTCTGGCGTGGGAAATGACTCTCTCCACCCCTATAGCTATGTGGACCATTGCCCGCGGAGCTGGCTTGAGTACGGTTGTGACCACTCCCCGGCTCGCATTTGTTCTTTTGCTCGCAGGTGGAGTTTCCATTATCGGTATGGTCACCTATGTCATGGCTGCTAAAGAACTGCCGTATACGCTGTTTGGGTTACTGTCGTATGTGGAACCCGTTTTGGTTACTGGTGTTGCCATCGTGATTGGAGAACGGATAGCTTCCGACCAGTGGCCGACTTTCATCGGGATATGGTTGGCTGTCATTGTTCTCGCCGGCGATGGGGTGCTGGCGCTAGTGAAGCATCGGCGTTTTGCGTTTCCGCACATACGCCCTTGGCGGCGCCGACGCCCCCGTAAACATCCGAACGAACGTCACTCGTGGCAACGTTTCACACGCCCTCGAAAGCGCAACGCGCAGTAAATGTCGCTACCGCACCACCGTGCGAATTCGCTTACCGCTATTCTGTCTCAGGGCTCGACCCGCGTCGTGTCGATGTGTTCCGGGCACGATACATATTCACAGTGCTCACAGCACAATAGACGCTTACGACAACTCGGTTCTGTACAGTTTGCTAGACGTGCCGTCGGCATGCCGCATCCGTCGCAGGTCGATAGAACTTTCGGGCTAATCCCAAAGTCCATGACTTCCCGGCCATCGAAGATAGCGAGTGAGCCTTCCCAATAACCGTCGTTGCCGTATTTTTCTCCATAACGGACGATTCCGCCATCCATCTGGTATACCTCGCGGAAGCCCCGCTTCTTCATCATGGCTGACAGGAGTTCGCAACGAATGCCACCGGTGCAGTAGGTAACTACGGGTTTATCTTTCAGGGAATCATACTTTCCGGACTCAAGTTCGGCGATAAAGTCTTTCGAGGTGCGCACATCCGGTACCACCGCATTAGCGAAGTGTCCGATCCGCGCTTCCCAGGCATTTCGTCCATCGAAGAACACCACATCGTCGCGCTCTTCCATCAGCTCATGGAGCTCTTCGGGTTTGAGATGTATTCCGCCCCCGACTACGCCACGTTCGTTCACTTCCACTTCATCCGGAACTCCAAATGCCACGACTTCGTCTCGGACTTTCACCGAGAGTTTTGGAAAGTCGAGACTACGCCCAAACTCATCAAGTCCACTCCCCTCACTCCACTTGAAATCGATGTCGCGAAATGCCGGATACTCACGTGTTTTGCGGCGATAGATTTTCATCGCAGCGAGCTCTCCGCCGACAGTTCCATTAAATCCGGAACGAGAAATGAGAATCCTTCCGCGGAGGTTGAGGGACTCGCACAGGTCCCGTTGCCACAGCCGAATAGCTTCAGGATCAGGAAGCGGAGCAAAAGCGTAATAGAGCAGTACTTTTGAAATAGCCATGAGGTTTCCTATCTGCGGCGTTTTTCGCGCACTCGAACGCTGATTTTGATCGGTGTTCCCTCGAACCCGAATGTCTCTCGCAGTCGGCGCTCAATAAAGCGTCGATATCCCGGATCGAGAAAACCGGTCGCAAAAATAACGAAACGCGGTGGACGAACGGATACTTGGGTGATGAAGAGGATACGCGGTTGCTTACCACCGCGTACGGGGTGTGGATGCGCTGCTACGAGCTCACCGAGGAATGCGTTGAGTTTCCCTGTCGTCACACGGGTGTCCCATCCATTGAGGGCCGTGTTGAGGGCTCTGACAATCCGATTGGTATGCCAGCCGGTAGCCGCTGAGAGATTGATAGTTGGCGCCCAGGCCACGTGAGCGAGATCCCGCTCGTGCTCGTACTTCAAATCAACGCGGCGCTCGTCATCGACGAGATCCCATTTGTTATTGACGATAACCAGTGCGCGTCCTGCGTCAATGGCCTGTTGGATGATCCGAACATCCTGCTCTGAAACCGTGTGCGAAGCATCGAGAAGAACAAGTGCGACCTCAGCTTTTTCTACAGCGGCTTGCGTGCGCAAAGACGCGTAATAATCGGCACCGGACGTTCGATGCATTTTGCGTTTGATTCCGGCGGTGTCGACGAACCACCACGGTTGACCGTCAATTTCAATGAGTTCATCGACCGGGTCGCGAGTGGTGCCCGCAGTATCATCAACAACCACGCGGGAATGCCCGGCCAACTTGTTCAATAGCGACGACTTCCCCACGTTCGGTCTGCCGAGCAACGCCACCCGTCGAGGACCACCTTCGGGACGTTTCTGTGCCACAGCAGACTCTTCGGGTAATACCGACATAATGACATCAAGAAGATCTCCCGACCCGCGTCCATGCAGAGCAGAGACGGGGTGAGGCTCCCCGAGACCAAGTGCCCACAGGGCTGCAGCATCGGCCTCCAACGCCGCTGAATCGACCTTATTGGCGGCGAGAATGACCGGCTTGCCACTTCGACGAAGTAAACGAACTAGTCGTTCATCCGTGGATGTCGCTCCCACGGTTGCATCAACGACGAATAACACGGCATCGGCAAGCTCGACGGCGATCTCGGCTTGCTCAGCTACCGATTGATCAAGTCCCTTGAGATTGACCTCCCATCCTCCGGTATCGACAACGGTGAAATCGCGTCCATTCCAGTGCGCAGGGTAAGACACGCGATCACGCGTTACCCCCGGAGTATCCTGCACGACCGCGGCCCGGCGTTGGAGGATCCGATTGACGAGTGTCGACTTACCCACGTTAGGTCGCCCAACGATTGCGAGGACAGGTAACCCGGCTTGAATATTATCACTGTCTTGTTCGGTTGCCGAGGAGCCGAGCAACTCAATGTCGTCATCGGTCAACTCGTATTCTGCGAGGGAGGCTTTCATTGCCTGAGCGCGAGCATCGCCGGCGCGTAGCTCATCGTTCTTTTTTGTCAGCACCGCATCGACTAGCTGATAGACCTTCTCCATGGTTTCGTCGACGGTTAATGACGATGAATCGAGGGTAAACACTCCGTCGGCTGCCTGGAGAAAGTCAACAACCGTTGAATCTTTGGCGTCACGATCAACGACCTCAGCGCGGGTTTGCGCAATGAGCGCCTCATCGACCTGCCCCTCGTGAAGCTGCGCGGTACGCCTGGTAAGCCGAGCATGTTGAGAGGCTGTGAGAAGAATCCGAACATCAGCATCGGGTGCGACGATTGTCGTGATATCGCGTCCTTCGGTGACTATCCCCCCACCGTCAATGGTTGCTTCGTTGATGATTTCGCGTTGCCGACGCACGAGTGATTCCCGTACCGAGAGGTTGGTTGCCACTTCTGAGACCTGCCGGGATATCTCGCTGAGACGGATCGCTGTCGTCACGTCTTGATCGCCGACACCAACGCGGAAGTCATCCGGCGACGTGTCGAGTATCAGCGGAAATGAGTCTGCGGCACCCGCCACCGCATCGTGGTCAGTAAGTGGTAGATCCCGATCGAGACAGTACCAGGTGAGAGCTCGATACATTGCCCCGGTATCGAGATAGCCGAGATCAAGTTCTCGTGCCAGGCGGCGAGCAATGGTGGATTTGCCGGAGCCGGATGGGCCATCAATAGCAACTGAAAGCCCCAGCGTCGTGACCAGTTCTTTCAATCGGTTGACATCGGGGGCCGATGAGGTAGTGTCCACAAATCCTCCTAGTGTGAAACGATGCGCCAGCCGCGGGTTTCGAGTTCCTGTTCAGCTTCGCGGGCTCGCGTGGGGTCAACCATTAAGCGAGCAGAACCCACCCTCTGGTGGGCCGAATGATCAAGGGTCAAGTCTTCAATGTTGATGCCGATAGCACCCAGCTCGGAAAAGAGTCGAGCAAGCTCACCAGGCTTATCGGGAACGAGCACTTCGACAATCGCCCAGCGACGGGGCGCTCCCCCATGTTTGCCAGGGATCCGAGCAACACCCTCATTTCCCGCCTCGATAACGGAGTTGATGGCTCCGACGGAACCGTCGGCTCCAAAGCCGTGCTGTGCGCCCGACTCTAGCCCGGCAATCAGATCCGCCAAATCACCATGGAATTGGCGTAAGACTTCAACAACGGGGCCACAGTTGCCAGACACAATGGAAGTCCACAAGCGTGGATCCGATGCGGCAATGCGCGTGGTGTCGCGCAAGCCCTGTCCGGCTAGCGCCAAAGCTTCGTCTGGGGCATCAGCCAGACGCGCAGCAACGAGAGAGGCGACAAGTTGGGGAACGTGTGAAACCAGCGCCACGGCCGTGTCGTGGCCCTGTGCGTCAAGTTCCACGACGGATGCGCCCATGTCGACAGCCAGTTCACGAACACGTAAACGGGCGAGGTCACTCGATTGTTCGTGGGCGATCACGACCCACGGCCGACCGATAAACAGATCGCGGTCAGCGGCCGCCGCTCCGCTGCGTTCACGACCCGCCATCGGATGTGAGCTGACATATCGCGACACATCGACTCCAGAGGCAAGCACCTCGGAGATAACGAGGCTCTTGACGGAGGCGACATCGGTGACAATGGCGGACGGGAAATCGCGTAGCGCGCGGATCACGCAGGTCGAGGTGACATCCGGTGGAACCGCGACAATGACTAGTCTTGGCTCAGCCATTGTCTCACGGTAGATTTCGCCAGCTCCGAGATCCCGTGCCAAAGCAAGGGACGTTGGCGAAATATCGTCGAGAAATACGTCAATGCCGGCTGCTCGCAAAGCTAAGGCTGCCGACGCGCCGAGAAGTCCAGATCCAATGATGAGTACGGGGCCAGTCGTCGCTAACGGACGACCGTCGAGATTAGTCGCAATATCGCTCATGTAAGCCCCACGCACCGATAAAGTTCCCGTAGTACATCGCCCTCAATCTTTCGGGTGACTCCCGGATGGAGACGGCCAATGTGCACGGGTCCAAATTGGGTTCGAACGAGCTCAACAACCGGGAAACCGACGTGTTCGAGAACGCGACGCACGATGCGGTTACGTCCCTCATGGAGAGTGATCTCGATGAGAGTGAGATCCCCGTAGTGATCCTTAATGGCGAAGTCTCGGATCTCGACCGGCCCGTCCTCAAGTCTCACGCCGCGCAGTAGCTTATTGCGCAATCCGCGCGGAACCTCGCCCGACACGGTGGCGACATACGTTTTAGGGACCTCCCACGAGGGGTGCATCAGGCGGTGCGAGAGTTCACCGTCGTTCGTCAGCAAAATGAGGCCCGCGGTATCGGTGTCAAGACGACCGACGTGATAGAGACGATGCGGATATTCTGCGGTGTAGTCAGCAAGACATGGTCGGCCATCAGGATCGCTCATCGTAGAGACAACTCCAACAGGTTTATTGAGAGCAATCGTTAGTTGGTTGTCCTCAACGAAAATACGATTGCCATCCACGCTAATGACCTGGGTATGTGGATCGACTCGAATCCCCAGCTGGCGCACCACCTGTCCGTCTACGGTCACTCGTCCGGAGGTGATGAGTTTTTCGGCGTGGCGCCGTGAAGCAAGTCCGGCTTGCGAGATGACTTTTTGTAAGCGGATACCGTCAGCGACGTGCGGATCATTTCTCATGTGTCCTCCAAAGTGAGTGACAGTTCGTGGATTTCTTCGTGAGCAGGCAAGTAGGGAGCCAGCGGAGCAAGTTCATCGAGACTAGTCAATCCCATGCGCTCGAGAAACTCAGAAGTAGTTCGAAAAAGAGTGGCGCCACTGGCAGTTTCACCAGCATCTTCAATCAACCCTCGAAGGACGAGGTTACGGATCACCGAATCAACGTTAACACCGCGGATAGCACTGACTTTCGCGCGGGTGACGGGCTGTCGATAAGCAACAACCGCAAGGGTTTCCAAGGCAGCTTGGGACAATTTTTGGGTGTGGTTACCAACAATAAACTGTTTGACAACACCGTCGAATTGAGGGGCAGAGTAAAAACGCCAACCGTCTGCAACGTTGCGTAATTCAAAACCGCGGCATTGTTCCTCGTACTCGCGTCGCAGTGCCTGGAGTGCGTCATCAACACGCTGGACCGGAACCTCGAGGGCTGTCGCGAGGTCAACCGCAGAGGCCGGTGAATCGACCACCATGAGGATCGCCTCGAGTCCGCGTCGAATGTCATCATCGGTCGCAGTTGACAGCGTCGACTGGTGCTCCATGTTGACCTCCCGGCAATATCAGCGAAATGTTACGGCTATTCTACCGTGTCGAGGACTGAACTCGAATCCGACGCCGCGGGATCGCTGACAACGTCCTCATCATCGATGTGCATCGCCGCGACATCGGTATCTTGTCCGGTCCATTCAATCAGTAGCGGCATGAGTGGCTTTTCCTGGTGGAAACGGACAACTCCCTCTCGATAGAGATCGAGAATTGCTAAGAACCGTGAAACGACCGTATTGAGATCTGCGGCGGTATCGCATAGCTCAACGAAAGTCGCTTGCTTGATTTTCTTGAGACGCCCCAGAATGTACTGTGCTTGTGGTCGAACGGGAACAAGTGGGTCGTGCAGATGTGTTGTCACGACGGTGGGAGGCTTGCGAGAAAGTGCCTCCGCGGCCAAACGAGCCAGTTGCTCTGGAGTCGCAGACCACGTCAGTGTTGGCAATAGAGATACGAATTTATCCTCGAGTTCACCGTGTCTCGGATGCGAAGCTGCGTGAGTATCCCACAGACCGCCAAACACGGCGGCAACCTGCTTAAATGCCCGGTATTGAAGGAGTCGGGAAAAGAGCAGATCTCTGGCTTCGAGGTACTCCCAATCCTCTTCGAGATCATCCTCGTCGTGCGGGAGTAGGCTACGTGCCTTCATGTCGAGCAAGGTAGCAGCTACCACGAGAAACTCAGATGTTTGGGACAGGTCTGGTTCACGTTTCATGTAGGCGATAAAGTCGTCCGTGACCTGCGCGAGAGATACCTCGGTAATATCGAGTTTCCGTTTGGAAATTAAACCAAGCAATAGGTCGAACGGGCCGGAGAAGTTGTCGAGATTAACAACGAACTTGTCGTCAGTTTCGTCCAGCTCATCAATGTCGAGGAGTACGTTGTTCACGGCGCTAGGCGGCATCGCCGCGTGCGATCACTTCACGAGCCAGACGCCGGTAGGCGTGTGCACCGGGATGGGTGGGAGCGTAGGAGGTAATCGGTTCGGTTGCAACCGACGCATCGGGGAACTTGACGGTACGGCTGATCTTCGTGTCGTAGACCTTGTCTCCGAAAGCTTGTTCAAGCCGTTCGAGCACTTCGCGAGCATGGAGGGTACGGGCATCAACCATGGTGGCGAGAATACCGTCGATCTTCAAACGAGGATTCAAACGATCGTGCACCATGTCGATGGTGTCAACGAGGAGAGCCACACCTCGCAGTGCAAAGAATTCGGCTTCGAGCGGAATCATCACGCCGTGAGCTGCCGTCAGCGCATTAACCGTGAGGAGGCCGAGTGAGGGCTGACAATCAATGAGAATAACGTCATATTCATCGATGATGGGGCGCAACACTCGCGTCAGTGCCTGTTCGCGAGCCACCTCATTAACGAGCTGGACTTCCGCGGCTGAAAGGTCAATATTCGCCGGAACCAGATCGAGGTTGGCGATCTTTGTTTCCTGAATAGTGTCTCGAATCGAGAGCTTCGGATTGAGAAGCAGGTTGTAGATTGTGAGATCGAGATCTTGTGAATTAATTCCCAGCCCGGCACTGGCAGCACCCTGGGGATCAAAGTCAATCACTAAAACGCGCCGACCGTACTCCGCGAGAGAGGCGGCGAGATTAATAACCGTCGTCGTTTTCCCTACTCCCCCCTTCTGGTTACACATCGCAATGATACGTGCGGGACCGTGGCCGTTTAAGGGGGCGGGCGTCGGGAAATCGTCGTCTCTTCCCCCCTCGGGGGGAACAGGAACGAGGCCGGGCTGAATGTCACTCACTCCCCTAGGATATGACATTGCTCGTCGTTGTGTCGGGGGGACACTCTATCCAAGCGCACGCGGGTGGGTTGCCGCATGGACTTCTCGCAGAGTCGAAATGGAGACTTTCGTGTATATCTGAGTGGTATTCACGCTGGCGTGTCCGAGCAATTCTTGAACATCGCGGATGGAGGCCCCGCCTTCGAGCAAGTGAGTGGCGAAAGAATGACGCAGGGTGTGGGGTGACACGTCCTGCTCAATGTCGGCTTCGCTGGCCACTGTAGAGATTATTTCCCACGCGCTTTGGCGCGAGAGTGGACGGCCTCTCTTATTGAGGAACAGGGCGTGGGCCCCCTCCCCTTTGGCTGCCAGTTCTGGACGTCCGTTGCGCAGGTAGAGATCAATCGCTGCGATGGCGTAGCGGCCCAGCGGGACGATTCGTTCTTTTCGTCCTTTTCCAAAGAGCCTAACGTGGGGAAAATCGCCCTCGAGTTCAAGATCATCGGCGGATAACGCGATGATTTCACTAATCCGTGCCCCCGTGCCATAGAGAAGTTCAAGAAGAGCGGTGTCTCGAAGTCCTATGGCCCCAGAATGTGAACGAGCAGCCGCAAGTAAGTCTCCCACCTGGTCTATCCGCAGGGCTTTCGGAAGAGAGCTGCCCGATCGAGCCTTTTCGATCGATACCGTCGGGTCTGACTTGATGAGATCCTCATCGATGGCGAAGCGAAATAGCGATTTGATTGAGGAGCGTGCACGAGCGATTGACGAACGCGCGAGAGACTTACCCGTCACACGCCCATTCGCAAGCCCAGCGAGGTGGGTATCTATCTGTCGCGACGTCACGTCCCCGATTGCCGTATTCGATCCAAGATCGGCGATGAAACGTTCGAGATCTCGTCGATAGTTAGACACCGTATGCGGGGACGCCCCTTTTTCGAACGCAAGATAATCGACAAAGTCGGCTACACATGCTGAAAGCGAAGATTCTGAGGCGACCATATTCTCTAGTCTAGTCGGCGTCTGACTGCACTTCGATAACCACTGAAATTAGGTCCTGTGTTCTACGCCAAGCGATTTAACGGGGATATCCTGATGACAATAAGACGCAACACGATGCCGATTCGTGCTTTTACAGATAATCTCGGAACAAGTACTCGTTACGACACACAGAGAGGTGACCATGGCGCTCGCCTGGAATGAACTCGATACCCGTGCAGTAAAGACTGCAAAGATGCTCGCTGCTGACGCGGTTGAAAAAGCAGGTTCCGGACATCCCGGCACAGCTATTTCGTTAGCCCCCGCCGCCTACCTGCTATTCCAACGTCGGATGGCTCTCGATCCCACGGATCATCTGTGGCTCGGGCGTGATCGCTTCGTCATGTCCGCTGGCCACTCGTCACTAACCCAATACATCAGCCTCTACTTGGCAGGTGCGGGACTCGAACTTGATGATCTGAAAGCATTTCGCACGTTTGGTTCGAAGACTCCTGGGCACCCCGAGTACAAGCACACAGATTTCGTAGAAATCACCACAGGACCTCTGGGGTCCGGCCTGTCATCAGCGGTTGGTATGGCCATGGCACAACGCCGGGTCCGCGGGATGTTCGACCCCGAGGCCCCCGCCGGAGAATCACCCTTTGACCATCGCGTGTATGTCATTGCCGGGGATGGTTGCCTCCAGGAAGGTATCAGCTCCGAAGCCTCCTCTCTTGCCGGTACTCAGGAACTCGGAAACCTCATCCTCATCTGGGACGACAACCATATTTCGATTGAGGACGACACCAACATCGCGTTTACCGAAGATGTACTCAAGCGCTACGAATCCTATGGTTGGCACGTCCAGTCCGTCCAATGGAAACGCGGAGACGAGTACACCGAAGACGTCAATGCGCTCGACGAAGCCTTGGCTAATGCGGAAGCCGAAACCACAAAACCATCGATTATTGCCCTGCGCACCATCATCGGCTGGCCAACCCCCGGTAAGCAGAACACCGGAAATATTCACGGCGCACCCCTCGGGGACGACGCTCTACGTGGACTCAAGGAAGCACTCGGGATGGATCCCGACGCAATGTTCGGAATCGATGAAGAGGCCGTCGCTCACGCCCAAAACAACGCCGCCGAACGAGGTCGGGAAGCCCGCGCCGTGTGGGATAAGAAGTTCAGCTCCTGGCGCGAAGCAAATCCTGAACGCGCTCAACTCCTCGACCGGATTCAAAGCGGTAAGCTCCCCGAAGGCTGGGACGATTCCCTCCCCGTATTCGAAGAAGGTAAGGCTGTCGCCACTCGTGCTGCTTCGGGCCAGGTGCTCAACGCCATCGCCTCGGCCGTTCCCGAACTGTGGGGTGGGTCTGCAGATCTCGCCGGCTCGAATAACACGCTGATGAAGGGAGAACCGTCGTTCCTTCCCGTCGATCGCTCGTCGAAGATGTTCTCCGGGAACCCCTACGGCCGCAATCTCCACTTCGGAGTTCGCGAACACGGTATGGGCGCCATCCTCAACGGTATTGCGCTCGAAGGCCTCACCCGAGTGTACGGTGGAACATTCTTCGTATTCTCCGATTACATGCGCGGTGCTGTGCGTCTTGCATCGTTTATGAACCTTCCGGTGACCTACGTCTGGACGCACGATTCGATCGGCGTGGGAGAAGATGGACCGACCCACCAGCCGGTCGAGCATCTCGCGGCTTATCGCGCGATCCCGAATCTGCAAATTGTCCGTCCGGCGGATGCTGCAGAAACGGCACAAGCGTGGAAGGCTACACTCGAACAGGACGGACCGGTTGGTCTCATTCTCACCCGACAGGCACTACCTAACCCCGCTCGCGGCGAAGGCACTGGCCTCGCTCCAGCTGAGGGACTTGCCAAGGGCGGCTATGTGCTTTCAGATTGCGATGGAACTCCCGATCTCATCATTATGGCCTCCGGTTCCGAAGTGCAGTTCGCGCTCGAAGCCAAGGAACAGTTGAGTGACGTGAAGGTTCGCGTGGTTTCGATGCCGTGTATGGAATGGTTTGATGCCCAGGATGAGGAATACCGCGAGACGGTGCTCCCCTCGAACGTTAAGGCTCGCGTCTCCGTTGAAGCTGGAATCGCTATGCCGTGGATGAAGTACCTCGGTTGCTCAGGCAAGGCGGTCTCGATTGAAACCTTCGGTGGCGTCGGAAGTGCGAACGAACTGTTCGAGCACTTTGGAATCACGACCGAAAACGTCGTCAAGACAGCGCGCGAAGTTCTCGCCTAGATTCGGATGACGAAAGGCCCCGCCAGGCGGGGCCTTTCGTGTAAACGGTGTATTGACAGGAGCTTTAACGTCGACGCCGCCGAGTGCCGAAGATAGTTCGTGAAATCTCCCGGCCGAGCTGGGTACCAAACGATCGCATAGCGTTAGAGAGCATGCCAGTGACAACATCTCCCAGGGAATCGTCATTCGCGGCCCGCTGAGATTTTGAACGCGTTTTTTCCGTTCCTCGAATTGCGTCTTCCAGCTCCTCGTCGTCGTACTTGGGACGGATATCAGGCCCGTCCGACACCGTGGTCTGTTCAGCGCGCGCGGGTGGGGCGGGCTCATCGTTCGGCACTTCTGAGAGCGCTTCAAAGGCAGAATAAGGATCGGTTGATTCGAGGTACTTGGCGCGGATCACCGAGTCAGTGACCACTCGATCAATGATGTCGGCATCGGCCACGCCCATGTCCGCAGCGGGGGCACACAATCGCGTCGGTGCTACCGGTGTGGGAACCCCTTTATCACCGAGCACGGTGACAAGTGCTTCTCCCGTCCCGAGCGTCGTGATGACTTCTTCCAAGTCAAGTTGCGTCTTCGGAAAGGTTGACACGGTGTCTTTGAGCTTATCGACGTCCTTCGGGGTGTATGCCCGCAGAGCATGCATCACGCGAGAGCCGAGCTGAGAAAGCACGGCCTCGGGAATATCCTGGGGAGTTTGGGTGATGAAGAAAACACCAACCCCCTTGGATCGAATGAGTTTGACCGTTTGGACAACTTGGTCGAGAAAAGTGGGGGAAGCAGATTTGAAGAGGAGATGCGCCTCGTCGAAGAAGAAGACCAGTTTCGGCTTCGGCTGATCCCCCACCTCGGGAAGCGTGTCGAACAGGTCGGCAAGAAGCCACATAATGAAGGTTGAAACCAGAGCGGGACGAGTATCGAGTTGTGGGATGGCGAGCGATGAAATGATGCCGCGACCGTCCTCATCGAGTCGGAAGAAGTCTTTCGTGTCAAATGCCGGTGTGCCAAAGAAGACATCCCCACCCTGACTTTCCAAAACCGAAACAGACCGAAGAATGACTCCGGCTGTTGCTGAGGAAATCCCGCCGATTTCCTTCAGCTCGGCTTTTCCTTCATTGGTGAGATACTGCACTACCGCCTTGAGATCTTTGAGATCAATGAGGCCTAAGCCTCGTTGATCGGCCCACCCAAAGATCAGTTGAAGTGCCTGCTCCTGGGTCGTATTGAGGTCAAGCACTTTAGCCATAAGAAGCGGACCGAAGTCGGACACAGTGGCTCGTACCGGGGTCCCTTCTGTTCCCTCCGATCCGAGAGTGAGCATCTCGAGAGTAAACGCATCGGCCTTCCAATCTTGGCCGATCGTTTCGGTCCGAGATAGGAGTTTGTCCGACGCCTCACCGGGCTGAGCGAGACCCGTGAGATCCCCTTTGACATCGGTAAGAAACACCGAGACTCCATGGCTGGCGAGGCCCTCAGCGATGAGCTGGAGCGTCCGAGTTTTCCCGGTTCCTGTTGCTCCGGCAATGAGGCCGTGACGATTCATTGCCTTCAGAGGAAGCCGGATTTGCGCTTCCGGATAGGTATTCTTCTCGTCGATGAGGGCACCGAGCGTGATGCTCTCATCCGGTAGATCGTATCGTTCGGCAATGGAATGGACGAGGTCGGGGGTCATTCCCCACGCGGTAGTATTGTCGCTCATGGTGACAGTGTAACGACCGTGTTCAATATCGGTGTGGAATCGCGCTTTGTCACGACTTGGTCTATTCCACGCAGACCGCGATGGTGACGTACAGTGGAAGAACGAGAATTCACGACATCGTGTCAGGGGAGGTAGACCGGTGACCATACTGTCGGGCGGAGAGTTTCCCGACCTCCACGACCCTCGGGATCGGCGACTGCCGTTGATCGCACCGCCATGTGGCCTTGTTATTTTTGGCATTACTGGCGACCTTGCTCGTAAGAAACTCGTGCCCGCGCTGTACGATCTTGCCAATCGTGGGCTTCTTCACCCGGCGTTTGCACTGACAGGATTCGCTCGTCGCGATTGGAACGATGAGCAGTTTGAAGAATTTGTGCTCGCGTCCATTCGATCCCATTCCCGTACTGCATTCAGTCACGCAACCTGGGAGCAGTTCAAGGCTGGGCTTCGATTCGTTTCGGGGTCGTTCGATGACGCGACGGCATTCGATAACCTGGCCGCTACTGTACGTGAGCTCGACGAGACGCGTGGCACCGGAGGAAATCATGCGTTCTATCTGTCAATTCCCCCCAACTACTTCCCCGCCGTCGTCCAGCAACTTGCCCGATCCGGACTGAGCGATAACAACACCGAAGCATTCCGCCGGATCATCATTGAAAAACCATTTGGACACGACTTGCAGACGGCGCAAGAACTATCGGAAGTCCTTCACGGTGTATTCGACGAATCCGATACTTTCCGTATCGACCACTATCTCGGTAAAGAGACTGTTCAGAATATCCTGGCGATGCGTTTTGCAAATATTATGTTTGAACCGCTGTGGAACGCGCGCTACGTCGACCACGTCCAGATCACGATGGCTGAGGATATCGGAATTGGAACGCGAGCGGGCTACTACGACGGCATTGGGGCAGCGCGTGACGTCATGCAGAACCATCTGCTCCAGCTCCTTGCCCTCACAGCGATGGAGGAGCCGGTAACCTTTGACGCTAACGATGTACGAATCGAAAAGCAGAAAGTCCTTTCCGCAGTCCGTCTGCCGAGCGATTTGGCAACCGCCTCGTGCGTTGGACAGTACACGGCAGGCTGGCAAGGTGGTCAGCATGTACGCGGATACCTCGAAGAAGACAATATTGAGCCCAATTCGCTGACCGACACGTTCGCTGCGCTCACACTGTACGTTGACACGCGGCGCTGGGCGGGAGTGCCGTTCTATTTGCGCACCGGCAAACGCCTTGGGAAGCGAGTGACGGAGATCGCGGTTGTATTCAAGCGCGCCGCGCACATTCCCTTCGACAATGAGTCGACGCAAGAACTTGGAAATAATGCGCTCGTCATTCGAGTCCAGCCCGATGAGGGGGTGACCATCAGGTTCGGAGCTAAGGTCCCGGGTATCGATATGCGAGTCCGGGATGTGACGATGGACTTCGGCTACGGTCACGCCTTTACCGAAGACTCCCCCGAAGCCTACGAACGCCTCATTCTCGATGCCCTTGCCGGAGAATCACCGCTGTTCCCCAATCAGCAAGAAGTCGAACTATCGTGGAAGATTCTCGATCCGGTGCTGGAGCACTGGGCCCGTAGCGGACAACCTGAACCGTATCGTCCGGGCACGTGGGGCCCGAGGTCCTCTCACGACATGCTCGCCCGAGAAGGACGGCTATGGAGGATTCCATGATTTCTGTTCTTGAATGTACGTCAACCGCCGATGTGGCAGCCGAAATGGAAAAGCTCAGTTGCGGCGCCGCATCTGGGTTCGGTCGCGTCATGAATCTCATCGCGGTCATACCTCACGAAAACCAAATCGATGATGCCATCGAGATCTGTGGGGCTGCATCCAGAGAGCACCCGTGCCGAGTGATTATTGTCGTTGAGTCGCCCGAATCAACTGACGATTCTCTCACCGCTCAGATCCACTACGGTGATGAAATTGGCCCTTCCGAAGTGATCGTCCTCCTTCCCGGTGGGCAGACGGCGAGTGAGCTCGACACGCTCGTCATGCCGCTTCTCCTGGCGGATACACCGATCGTCGTGTATTGGCCTCAGACTCCGCCCCTCTCCCCCATTGATCACCCTCTTGGGTCGATTGCGACACGTCGAATTACCGATTCGCGTTCAACGGAGGACGCTATTGGCACGCTTCGGAACTTGGCTCGAGTCCACACTAACGGGGATTCCGATCTGTCATGGGCAGGCGTCACCTTATGGCGGGGTTTATTGGCAGCCATGCTCGATGAGAAACCGCGTCGGCCAATTGACCACGTTGAGGTGGTTGGTTGCGAAACCCATCCATCGGGTTACCTGATTGCGGTTTGGCTCCGCTCACAGCTTGATGTTCCCGTCCATTTCCAAGCAGCAGAAGTTGCGACAGTGTGTGCTGTCCGATTCCTCAATCAGGATGGAACTGAACTCGCGCTCACTCGTGAAGATGGTAGCTCCGTCGCAAAACTCCATCGCCCCAACTTACCGACAACCAATGTCAATCTTCCACGGCGTTCACTGTCGGATTGTCTGATGGAGGACCTGCGCCGGCTCGACCCGGATGAACACTACGGTGAAATTATACGAAGTGATCTCAACCCAGATGAGATTTCTACCCCGCAGGATCCCGCGTCTCCTCGTACAATCTTCTCGGGAAAGAGGATTGACTAATGGAATTTGATGTCCGTATTCATCGCACCCCCGAAGAACTGTATGCCAAATCTGCGGTTGCATTCGTCCGTAAGATTCGTGAAATCTCTCGACACCGTTCGCGAGTTCATGTCGGATTATCCGGGGGATCTGTAGCCGAAGGTATGCTACCGAAAGTTGCTTCCGTCCTGCGCGCTAACCCGCATGAACTGGACCACTGGGCACCGGTTCACATCTGGCTCGTCGATGAACGCTACGTCGATTATGAGTCTCCCGATCGGACGGATTCGATTATTGACCGAGAGCTCACATCTCAGTTTGAGATATTCACTCTTCATCGGCCGCCCCAGCCCGGGGATTACCCCGATCTGCGTACTGCAACACGCGCATACGAAAAGTACATGATCGACACGTTCTCCGTGTCGAAACGTGTTGATCCGCGTTCCATTGCGCTTGATCTTGCAGTGCTCGGCATGGGGCCGGATGGCCACTTTGCGTCGCTGTTTCCGTCGCACGAAACACTCAGTCACCAAAGCCTTATGACCTACGTCAAGGACTCGCCTAAACCACCGCCTCAACGCATGACGATGACGGTACCGTTCCTTAGACGGTCTCGCAATTCATGGTTTATCGTCGCGGGAAGCCAGAAAGCCAGTGTGTTGTCCCACGCGTTACTGGGGGCCGACTTCCGTGAAGTGCCTGCGGCCGCGATGAATCAGGTCGGGACGACCTGGTGGTGCGACGACAATGCGGCCCATAAGATAGATCGTCATATCTAGCGGATGTTCCTCCGCGTCGCACGGTCTTAGGACATGAAGCGCTGAAGAATTCCGATGGCGACAATGACACCTGTCCACACGACGAGGGTACCGATAGTAATGCGGTTGAGGTTGCGCTCAGCAACGCCAGAGGAGCCGCTACTCGAAGTGAGTCCGCCACCGAACATATCAGACAGGCCGCCGCCTTTGCCTTTGTGCATGAGGATCGTCAAGATGAGAAATATGCTCGTCAGCACGACCAGTACTTTGAGGACAATCAGTAAAACGCCCACTCGAAATTCCTCTTCCGTTTGACCTGCTATCGGCGATGCCTCATGCATTAGCCTTTCAACGTATTGAGTGTAGCGAAAGACCGGAACTAATGACAGTTGGGCTGGGTGAGTTTTCCAACTCACCCAGCCCAACTAGGGAACTTGGAGAGACGAATCTTACAGTTCTGCGAACCGCGCGATCTTGGCGAACTCGTCAGCCTTGAGCGAAGCGCCACCGACAAGAGCACCATCAACATCTTGTTGAGACATGATCTCGGCGACGTTGGACGACTTCACAGAACCACCGTAGAGAATACGCGTAGCCTCAGCTGTTTCGGCGTCGTATAGTTCCGCGATACGTCCACGAATGGCACCGCAAACTTCTTGCGCGTCCTCGGGGGTTGCAACTTCGCCAGTGCCAATAGCCCAGATGGGTTCGTAGGCAATGACAGCAGTCTTGACGTCGTCAGCGGACATGCCGTCGAGCGCGCCGTCGATTTGCGCGAGGACGTGAGGAACCTGCTTGCCTTCCTTGCGTACTTCAAGAGCTTCACCGCAGCAAATGATCGGCGTCATGCCAGCGGCGAGAACTACGCGAGCCTTTTCACCTACGAGAGCATCGGATTCGCTGTGGTATTCGCGGCGCTCGGAGTGTCCGACAACGACGTAGGCACATCCGAGTTTCTTCAACATGGTTGCTGAAACCTCACCCGTGTATGCGCCTGATTCGTGTGTCGAAACATCCTGAGCTCCGTACTGAATCTTCATTCCGTCCCCCTCGACGACCGTCTGAACGGAGCGAATATCAGTGAACGGTGGAACGACAACGACCTCAACTTTCGAGTAGTCGAAATTGGCGTCGCTCAGTTCCATATGCAGGCCCTGGACAAGGTGGATCGCCTCAAGGTGATCCATATTCATCTTCCAGTTACCCGCCATCAGTGGCGTGCGTGTCATGTGTCAGTCCTCCAAAACTGCGATTCCCGGAAGCGTTTTCCCCTCAAGAAGTTCAAGAGAGGCACCGCCGCCGGTTGAAATATGAGAGAAAGTTGCTTCATCGAAGCCGAGCTGACGAACGGCTGCTGCCGAATCGCCTCCTCCGACTACGGAGAATGCATCACCGCTGGACAATGCCTGGGCCACGGCCCGAGTACCTCCAGCGAAGTTCGGAAATTCGAATACGCCCATCGGACCATTCCACGCGACGGTCTTCGCCTCCGCGATCTTCTTGGCGTACAGCTCCTGTGATTTCGGTCCGATATCAAGCCCCATCTGATCGTCGGGAATGGCGTCGGCCTCGACCACTGTCGGGGTAGCGTCCTTGTCAAATTCGGGAGCCACAACGACGTCAACAGGGAGGACGAGATCGACACCTTTATCCGCAGCTTCCTTGAGGTAGCCTTTCACTGCTTCAATCTGGTCCTCTTCGAGGAGGGACTTACCGACCTCGTATCCTTTTGCCTTGAGGAAGGTAAATGCCATACCGCCGCCAATCAGCAGGATGTTCGCCTTAGACAGGAGATTGGCAATGACCCCAAGCTTGTCCGAAACTTTCGAACCGCCAAGTACCACAGCGTAGGGACGTTCCGGATTATCGGTTACCTTCGACAGCGACTCAATTTCTTTGAGCACGAGTAGACCCGATGCGGAAGGTAGTTTCTTCGCGATGTCGTAGACGGAGGTTTGTTTACGGTGGACAACGCCGAAACCATCGGATACAAATGCGTCGCCCAGCTCTGCGAGCTCGTTCGCCATGGCTTCGCGCTCCGCGTCATCCTTCGATGTTTCACGCGGATCAAATCGCACGTTCTCAAGCAACAGAATCTCGCCCTCGTTGAGCTTGGAAACCCCCTCGCGAGCAGATTCTCCCACGGTGTCCTCGGCGAGAGAGACCTTCGCATCAATGAGCTCGCCGAGACGCTTGGCGACCGGTGCGAGGCTGTAGTCGGGGTTGACCTGGCCCTTAGGGCGACCCAGGTGAGCCATGATAATTACTTTTGCACCCGCGTCAACGAGTTGAGTCAGGGTTGGTAGGGCGGCTCGGATACGACCATCATCAGTGATTTCGCCGTCCTTCAACGGAACGTTGAAGTCGGAGCGGACAAGAACTCGCTTGCCCTTGAGATCGCCGAGGCTGTCAATAGTCCTCAACATCAGTTCTCCTCAGTATGTTTGTCAAATATAGGAATCGTCATAATGAACGCCCGCGCACGCGATGGCATGCGCGGGCGTCATTGTTACGCTCGTCAGAGTTTAGAGGCGCTCACCGACGTAGACCGTCAGGTCTACGAGACGGTTGGAGTAGCCCCATTCGTTGTCGTACCAGGAGACGACCTTGACCTGGTTGTCGATCACCTTGGTCAGCGGTGCATCGAAGATCGACGACAGTGGGTCGGTCGTAATATCCGTGGAAACAAGGTATCCGTCCGAGTAGCCGAGGACGCCCTTAAGTTCGCCCTCTGCGGCGGCCTTCATGGCCTCATTGACCTTCTCAACAGTCACTTCTGACTTGGTGGTGAAGGTCAGGTCCGTTACCGAGCCTGTCGGGACCGGTACACGCAGTGCGTAGCCGTCCAGTTTGCCCTTGAGCTGCGGAAGCACGAGAGCGACCGCGCGGGCTGCGCCCGTGGTGGTCGGAACGATGTTGAGAGCGGCAGCACGAGCGCGACGCAGATCCTTGTGAGGTGCGTCGTGGAGACGCTGGTCTCCGGTGTACGCGTGGATCGTCGTCATGAGGCCGTGCTCAATGCCGAAAGTATCGTCGAGAACCTTTGCCATTGGAGCAAGACAGTTCGTGGTACACGAAGCGTTGGAGATGATGGTGTGCTTCTCGGGATCGTAATCGGTGTGGTTTACACCGACAACGAAAGTCGCGTCCTCATTCTTCGCCGGAGCGGAGATGATGACCTTCTTGGCTCCACCGTCAATGTGTGCCTTGGCCTTAGTTGCGTCCGTGAAGAAGCCGGTGGACTCGATGACGATGTCTGCGCCCAGTTCACCCCACTTGATATTTGCAGGGTCACGCTCAGCGAGAGCAACGATGCGCTTGCCACCAACAGTGATGGACTCGTCGTCGTAGGTTACGTCTTGATCGAGCTTGCCGAGAATGGAATCCCACTTCAGTAGATGAGCGAGGGTTTCGTTGTCAGTCAAGTCGTTGACGGCTACAACCTCAATGTCTGCGCCCTGTTCGAGCACTGCACGGAAATAGTTACGGCCAATACGACCGAAGCCGTTGATACCGACACGGATGGTCACAATGTCCTCCTGTAATGCGCTTAGGCGCATTGTCGTCTGATGAATCTGGACTCCGCCTCTAAGCTTGGTGTCCAGTCCGCAGGGGTCTGCGGTTCCAGCACTCTTAAATTTACACTGTCAAAGTGGATTTAGCAGGGTCGGACGGCCCATATTCTTAACCTCTTCAAACTCCCGGTTCTCCCGGGCGTAAAAGTCAGGGGCTATTCGTCGAGCATATCGAGTGTGAGGGATGCCTCAGTGTCAGGAATTCCCTGTTCGTGGGCCTGTTTATCAGCCATCGCAAGCAGACGTCGAATACGTCCCGCGATAGCATCTTTTGTTAACGGCGGATCCGATAGTTTCCCCAATTCCTCCAACGATGCCTGCTGGTGGGTGAGTCGAAGCTGACCCGCCTGGAGGAGATGATCCGGAATTTCATCGCCGAGGATTTCAAACGCCCTCGTTACTCGAGCTCCCGCCACCACGGCAGCGCGCGCCGAACGTCGCAGATTGGCATCATCAAAGTTCGCGAGACGATTTGCGCTTCCACGAGCTTCTCGTCGCTTGCGTCGTGTATTCCAGGTAGCCAAGGTCTCTGCGGCATTGAGCTTTTCAAGGATGGTCGTGATGGCATCGGCGTCTCGAACGATGACGCGATGAGCACCGCGTACTTCTCTCACGCGGGCGGTTGCTCCAATCCGGCGGGCGGCTCCGACCATTGCGAGAGCGGCTTCAGGGCCGGGACCGGTGATCTCCATCGATGACGATCGACCGGGTTCCAAGAGAGATCCACGGGCAAGAAAGGCTCCTCGCCAGGCTGCCAACGCCTCCGCTTCACCCGAGGCGACAATTTGCGGAGGCAGTCCTCGAACTGGACGTCCCAGTTGGTCGATGAGACCGGTGAGGCGTGCCAGTTCGTCAGCGCGTTCAACCACCCTCACAACGTAGCGATCGCCTTTTTTCAGCCCGCCCCCGGCAACGACTACAACAGAGGATGTAATTGAGTAGAGCTTCATCATAAAAGCGCGAAGGCGAGCCGCCGCCGCGGGATTATCAAGCTCAGCTTCAATGACGATACGCCCGGAAACTAGGTGTAACCCACCGGCAAACCGTAAGGTGGCGGCAACTTCTGCAGCCATCTGAGTTGGAGTCGTCACGGGCTGGGTGACGAGTTCTTTTTTGAACGAGCTAGTGAGTGACATCGGCCTTCCAAGCAGTGTGCGGCGGGTATGGGCGGGTAATCAGCTTACGCGAGCCAGGTCTCCGGGCGGCCCACTTCGCCCAGAACTCCCTCGAAAGCGTCGCGCAAAGCGGCCGCTAAGCGCAGAGGGTCATGGAGTGGCCGGCCAGCTCCAGTACAGACTTGTCGGAGCAACAAGCGAGCGCCCACATCTCGAGCTGCCGTTTCCAGATCATCAATATCATCCACCATGGATGGTTCAGCTATGACGACGTCAAGAGCGAAATCCGGCGCGTGTTGGGAGAGCACTCGAATGTGGTCGCCGGCTGATAGCTCATCGGTTTCTCCGACTTGTTTCGTCAGGTTGAGCACGAGCGCTCGTCGCGCACGAGTCTGCACGAGGGCTTGGTGGAGGTCTGAGACAAGAAGATGTGGGAGCACGGAGGTGTACCACGATCCGGGGCCAAAAACGACCCACTCTGCGTCGGCAATGGCAGTGAGGACATCGGGAACCACCGGAGGGTTCTCGGGGATGAGTCGGATATGTTTGACGATTCCCGGCGCGGTAGCCACTTTCGATTGGCCTCGTACCACTGTGGGGCCGTTCTCGGTTTCGAGATCAGCCTCAATTTCAACCGGAACTGCCGCCATCGGGAGAACCCTGCCTTTGGCTCCAAGGAGTCGTCCAACCCAATCGAGTCCGTCGACCTCGTTACCGAGAAGTTGCCCTAACGCAACAATGAGCAGGTTTCCCAACGCGTGATTGTCGAGAGGACCGTGAGTCTTAAAACGGTGCTGGAGGACGTCGCGCCACGTTAAACCCCATTCGGAATCGTCGCACAGGGACGCCAGTGCCATCCGCAGATCTCCCGGCGGTAGCGCATCCATTTCAGCTCGCAACCGTCCAGAGGATCCTCCATCATCAGCGACTGTCACCACTGCCGTGAGTTGGTGAGTAATGTGTTTGAGTGCGCGGAGGGTCGCTGAGAGTCCGTGGCCACCACCAAAGGCCACGACACGAGCACCGGCTTCTCCTCGCCGGGGCCAACCGTTGTGATCAAGTAATCCTGACATTCTTATTCCCTACCGAGATCCCGATGCGTCACTCGCACGGGGAAGTTTTCCGCACGCAGTTTGGACGCGATGAGTTCAGTCATGGCGACCGACCGGTGCTTACCTCCGGTGCAGCCAACGGCTATAGTGACAAACGGTTTGAGTTCAGACAAGTACCCTTTGAGCATAGGAGCCAAAAGTTCCGCGTAGTTTTCGGCAAATTGGCGGGCTCCGGGCTGTTCCAACACGTAGCGCGCAACCGGTTCATCGCGTCCGGTCAGATGGCGTAGCTCCGTCACCCAATAGGGATTTTTGAGGAATCGCACATCGAGTACGTGATCGGCATCGAGGGGAATGCCATATTTGAAACCAAAAGACATCACCGTCAGCTTGAGCGGTATATCCGACGCATCGGCGACGACGTCACGCATATGTCGAGTGAGGTCGTGTACCCCCATACCGGACGTGTCGATGGTCTCGTCCGCTTGTTTCTTCAACGGTGCGAGAAGCGCTCGTTCTTTCCGAATTCCGTCGAGAATACGACCGTCACCTTGGAGGGGGTGAGGCCGGCGGTTGGATTCGTAACGACGAACAAGTGTGGCCTCATCACAGTCGAGGAAGATCAGGCGAAAGTTCACCTTTTCTTCCTCCAACTTTTCGAGGACAGTGGCGAAATCACGGAAGAACTCTCGGGAACGAACGTCGACTACTGCGCCGAGACGATGGACGCCAGTACCGTCCGCCGTCATCATGCCGGCCAGTGCCGTCAAGAGCGTCGGCGGCAGATTGTCGACCACGTACCAGTCAAGATCTTCGAGAGCCATCGCGGCTCGGGTGCGACCTGCACCAGACATACCGGTAATGATGATCATCTCGGCATCTGCTGCGTCCGGTAACGCTGACGTTTCGTCCAGAATGGGAATCCCATTGGGAACCGTCGGCGGATTCGGTTCGTTTCCTGCTTCGTTCTGGGGGGCATTAATGTCAGTCATAGTTCCAGTGTGCCAGTGAAGTGTTCGTTATGCGTGGTTGACGGAAGATTACTCGATGTTTTCACCATGAAAATGCGACCATATCGTGGCCGCGAGATTCGGACCGATACCCGGCACACGGCATAATTCTTCCTCCGACGCACGCTTCAGTTTCTTCACCGATCCAAAGTGCTTGAGAAGAGCGTGCTGTCGCTTCGCGCCCAGGCCGGGAATCTGATCCAGTATTGAGGTGGTCAGTGCCCGTCCGCGTTTCTTCCGGTGGTGAGTGATAGCAAAGCGATGCGACTCATCGCGAAGATGCTGGAGCAAGTAGAGACCGGGAGAGGTGCGCGGAAAGATCACCGGATACTCGTCGTCCGGAATCCACACTTCTTCTAGACGTTTGGCTAGTCCGATGATGGGAATGTCGATGCCGATCGCATCGAGAGTCCGAGCGGCTGCATTGACCTGCGGAAGTCCCCCGTCGACCACGACGAGGTCCGGACGATAGGAGAACCGGCGAGGGCGCCCGGTTTCGTGATCAATCGGTCCGGAAGCAAATGCGACACCGTCCTCGTCTTCACCGACCAGCCGATTTTCTTCGGCGATTAACCGTCTAAAGCGACGCTCCAGCACCTGGCTCATTGCAGCGGTGTCATCGAGGGAAGTGTCACTATCTGATCGAATAGTGAAATGTCGATAGTCACTCTTGCGCGGCGCCCCGTCTTCAAATACAACCATCGACGCGACTTGGTGAGTTCCGAACGTGTGCGAAATGTCGTAGCACTCGATTCTCAAAGGAGCGTCGTCAAGTTCAAGATACTCGGCAAGTTCCGTCAGTGCCGCGGAACGTTGGGTAAGATCGCCGACCCGTTTGCTCTTATGCAAACGAAGTGCATGGTGGGCGTTAGCCGCCACCGTTTCCATCAGTGCACGCTTCGGCCCTCTGCGCGGAACTCTCACGTCCACTTTGGCTCCCCTAAGGCTCGTCAGCCAATCACGCACCGCAGTCGCATCTGTCGGTAGAGTCGACACGAGAATTTCCGAGGGAATAGCGGAGGTCGGAGTATGTTCAACATCATCCACTGACTTTGCACTTCGTTTGATGCGTGCCGTGTGATCAAACTCCGAGCTTTCGGAATACACCTGTTGCAGCAGTTTCTCCATAAGCTCAGCTTCGGTCGCATTTCCAGGTCGATCAACCACCCATGCGCGCACGCCTCGAATACGCCCTCCCCGAACGTAAAAGACCTGGACGGCTGACTCCAGTTCATCACTCACCTGGGCAAAGACGTCAGCATCGGTACCGTCATCAAGAACGACGGCGTTCCGTTCAAGCACCTTTTGTAATGCGGCGATATCGTCACGTAGCCGTGCTGCCTTCTCAAAGTCAAGATCGCTGGCTGCTTGTCTCATGTCCCGTTCAAGGTTACGCAGGTAGGGGCCAACCTTACCTCCCATAAACTCACACGCTTGCTCGGCAAGCGCACGGTGGTCGGCAACCGAGATATGTCCCACGCACGGCGCTGCACACCTGTCGATGTAACCGAGTAGACACGGGCGGCCCTGAGCCTGGGCGCGACGCAAGACACCGGCTGAGCAGGTGCGTATCGGGAATACTCTCTGAAGCTGATCGACGGTATCGCGGATCGCCCACACCTGTGAATAAGGTCCGAAGTAACGGGTCCCCTTTTTGCGGGCTCCCCGAATAATGTGCATCCGCGGAATCTCTTCGGCCATTGAAATCGCGAGATACGGGTAGGACTTGTCGTCCTTAAACATCACATTAAAGCGGGGATTGAACTCTTTAATCCACGAATATTCGAGGGCAAGTGCTTCGACCTCATTGCCTACCACGGTCCATTGCACCGACGCTGCCGTGAACACCATCTGATGCGTGCGCGGGTGCAAACTTGCCGGATCTTGAAAATAGCTCGTCAGTCGATTACGAAGGTTCTTGGCCTTGCCGACGTAAATTACTCGTCCCTGCTCATCCCGAAAGCGATAGACCCCGGGTTCGGTGGGGATCTCGGATGTTCGGGGACGATAGATTGCAGGGTCAGCCACACCCCGATTGTAGGCTCTTCGTAAAATCCGCGCGCTGAACAACCGGCAGCATAGTGATCGATCGTACAGTGCGTATGTGAACGCTCACGTCGGCTCTGCGTGAAATCATGGTATTTTCAACTCGAACCCACCACTACTGTAGCGACATATTGATTCCGGAAGGTTCCCCATGTTTGAGTCCGCGCAACAAGCTCTCGAATACGTTGAGAGCGAGAACATTCAGTTTATCGACGTTCGCTTTTGTGACCTTCCCGGAGTGCAACAACACTTCACGATTCCCGCATCACAGCTTAAAGATGCCCTCGACAACGGACTCATGTTTGACGGTTCCTCAATTCGGGGATTCGTTGAGATCCACGAATCCGATATGAAGCTGATTCCCGATATTACTTCGGCCTACCTCGATCCGTTTCGCACACAACCGACGCTCAACATTAATTTCTCGATCGTCGACCCTTTCACTGACGAGCCGTTTTCTCGCGATCCGCGGCAAGTGGCGGTGAAAGCAGAGGACTTTCTGCGTTCCACGGGGATTGCTGATACCTGTTTCGTGGGGGCGGAGGCCGAGTTTTACGTATTTGATGGGATTCGTTATCAAACCAAGCCGCACGAGACTTTCTTCTCGATTGATTCCCACGAAGGCCACTGGAACTCCGGACGAAAGTCGGATGATGAGTTCCACAATCTCGGACACACGGTTCCTGCTAAGGGCGGCTACTTTCCGGTGGCGCCACTCGACGGGCAAACCGAGTTGCGCGATCTCATTTCACAACTGCTTGATGGTGCCGGGCTGACAGTGGAAAGGGCTCACCACGAGGTCGGTTCGGGTGGCCAGCAAGAGATTAACTACCGATTTGCATCGCTCAAAACGGCTGGCGATGACATGCTCAAATTCAAGTACATTGTCAAGAATGCTGCCGATGCAGTGGGACAGTCTGCGACCTTCATGCCGAAACCTCTTGCCGGCGATAATGGTTCAGGTATGCACTGTCACCTGTCACTGTGGAAGAACGGAGAGCCGCTTTTCTATGATGAACGCGGCTACGGGTCGCTTTCTGACACAGCTCGCTGGTTTATCGGTGGCCTCTTACGACATGCTCCGGCGCTCTTGGCATTCACGAATCCGTCGATCAACTCATATCGGCGACTGGTGCCTGGCTTCGAAGCGCCTATTAACCTCGTCTATTCAGCGCGAAATCGTTCCGCATGTATCCGGGTACCGGTGACGGGGACATCTCCAAAAGCTAAACGCATCGAATACCGCGTACCCGATCCGTCGGCTAATCCCTATCTGGCCTTCGCCGCTTGTTTGATGGCTGGGATCGACGGTATTCGAGGTCGGATTGAGCCGCCCGAACCAATTGATAAAGACCTCTATGAACTACCTCCCGCCGAGTACGAGGACATCGAAAAATTACCGGCTTCTCTTGAGGCAGCCCTCAACGCTCTGAGGGAAGATCATGACTTCCTCCTCGAAGGCGACGTATTTACTGAGGACCTCATCGATGCATGGATTGAATACAAAGAAACCCACGAGGTAGCTCCGATGCGAGTGTACCCCCATCCGTTTGAGTTTGAGTTGTACTACAACCTCTAGACTGACTCGGACTCAGTGCACCCGTAACTAAAGCGAGAAAATATCGAGCGAATCGTTGGTCTGCCCGTTGCGAATACTCAGTTGGCGATATTCCAATTGCAGTAAATAGCGCTTGCGGTCGAGCCCTCCGGCATAGCCGGTAATCGTTCCATCGGCACCGATGACGCGATGGCAGGGCACGATAATCGATAGTGGATTGCGTCCCACTGCGCTTCCCACCGCGCGAGCAGCACCCGGCTTCCGCAGTGCACGAGCAATGTCACCGTAGGTTGTCGTATGGCCGTATGGAATGGTTTCAAGTTCTCGCCACACGCGACTCGAAAATGTACTGTTGGGAAGGGAGTAGTTGATCGAGAACTCAGTTAAGGCACCGGAAAAGTAAGCGTGCAACTGATCGGCGGCTTCGGACAAGACTGAATCGGCGGGAGAAACCCAGATCCCCGTGTCGATCGTTGAGTCGGAGTCGTGCTCGAAGTACACTCCGACGAGTGCTTCGTCCTCAGCAACGAGGGTCAGCTCTCCCACCGGTGTCACCGTTAGCGTGTGTCGTAAAACCATTCGGCCTCCTCCCCCGCTATTTTAGCGTGCCCGCAGTATCCCAACCGTTACGATACAAACGTACAAGAATGTACTGGACTACTAGGTGCAACCGTGTCACTGTGTGGGAAAATCACTATACGATCGGCACCGCGGATGCCAATTCACAGGCGAGGAGAACCTGATGGAACGATACGGTAAACAACCAGTGTGGGGCACCCCATCGCGGATCACGGTTTCCACAGATCACACGGTATTTACCTTTCTGGAAGATCGCGCTCGACAATATCCCGATCACCCCGTTATTGAACGTCGCCGTGAGGTCGGCGGTTGGCAAAGCGTCTCCGCCAGTCAGCTACTGACAGAAGTCGATGAATGCGCGCGAGGCCTGATCGGTCTTGGTTTACAGCACGGTGACAAGATTTCCATCATGTCGGCCACCCGACCGGAGTGGACCATCCTTGACCTTGCCGCACTCTCAATCGGTGTCATTGTTGTCCCGATCTATGAATCCGATTCTGTTTCACAAATCGAGTTCATCACGACGGATGCTGAGCCGACGATCGTGATTTGCGATACCCATGCCAGAACTCAGCTTGTTGAACATGCCGCAGGCCCATCGGTCAAGCGGGTTCTGTCGTTGGAATCCGGTGCCATGCGCACGATTTCCCAGGCTGGTTTGACAGTGACAGATAAAGAGCTTCGTAAACGACGCGACGCTCTTGACATTGATTGTTTGGCCACTGTCATTTACACGTCGGGAACGACGGGCACACCAAAGGGAGTCATGCTCACGCATCGCAATTTCGTCGAGACGGTCTACAGCTTGCGCGATGTGGTTCCAGAAATTCTCTTGTCAAAGAAGACGCGTTTTCTTCTCTTTCTGCCTCTCGCGCACGTGTTTGCTCGGTTCGTTCAGATCGCCATCCTCTACGGTCGCGGGGTCTTTGCGCATACCTCCGATACGCGAAACCTCCTCGGGGATATTGATAGTTTCCAGCCGTCCGTTCTTCTTCTTGTTCCTCGCGTGCTTGAGAAGGTTTACAACGCGGCGGAAGCTAAAGCGGGGAAGGGAGCTAAGCGCAAGCTATTCCGATGGGCAGCAAAACGATCAATTCGCTACTCCCAAGCGTTGGAAACGAAACTGGGGCCAAGTGCACAGTTGCGTCGAGAACATGCTCTCGCCCACCGATTAGTTTTGAATAAGGTGAGGAAGGCGCTCGGGCCCAATATGCGGCACATTGTTTCCGGTGGGGCGCCGCTATCCCCGACGCTCGGACACTTCTATCGCGGAGTTGGTTTCACCGTTCTTGAAGGATGGGGGCTGTCCGAAACCACGGGTCCATTGACGCTCACGCCTCCGGGCGACGTCCGCATCGGCACCGTCGGACGAGTGTTACCGGGGAACCGGCTGACGCTCACCGAGGAAGGTGAGGTACTCGTCCAAGGATGCGCGGTCACTCCCGGATACTTCAACGATCCACAAGCAACCGAGGACGCCTTCGAAGATGGGTGGTTCAAGACCGGTGACCAGGGACAGTTTGACCGGAAAGGCAATCTGACAATTACCGGTCGAGTCAAGGATCTCATCGTTACTGCTGGCGGAAAAAACGTCTCCCCCGCGGCGCTTGAAGAATCACTCGTAACCCATCCGCTAGTGTCACACGTCGTCGTGGTTGGCGATCAACGCCCGTACATCGGAGCGCTCGTTACCCTCGATGCCGAAATGCTCCCTACCTGGCTGAAGAATCACGACCTTGAACCGATGGATGTCGCACGTGCCGCTATCGAACCGCGGGTGATCGAATCGTTGACACGGGCCATTAAGAAATCGAACAAAGCGGTCTCGCGGGCCGAGTCCATTCGGAGATTCCGTATTGTTAATACCGAGTTCACAGTGGACAACGGATATCTCACTCCGTCAATGAAGCTCAAGCGCGCCAAGGTGGCGAGCGATTTTGCGGACGAAATCGACGCTATTTACGGAGAAGACTCGCACCCGGTGGAGTAGGGAAAAGAAAGGGAAGTATGACACGCAAAACGGTTCTCGTTACCGGAGGAAGCCGCGGCATCGGCCGCGCAATATGCGATGAGTTGAGCGGAGATTATCATCTGCTTGTGGGTGGCACGTCCAGCCAGTCTGTTGGATCTGTGGTTGCCGAACTCCACAGTGCCGAGCCTTTTGTTTGTGATCTCACGCAACCCGACGAACTGCAGAAGGCTGTTGCGCGAATCTCTCACCTCGATGCAATCGTGCTCAACGCGGGTATGGCTTTTTCCAGCACCATAGCGTCGACCGATCATGCAGACTGGCAACGCATGCTGGGCTTGAATGTCATTGCTCAAGCCGATCTGATTCGCATGACACTTCCGTTACTTCGCGAGTCTCGTGGTCAAGTGGTGGCGATTAACTCGGGAGCCGGTTTTCATTCGGGTATCGGTTCGGGACCGTACGCAGCCTCGAAGTTCGCGTTGCGAGCACTGACTGATGCACTCCGCGAAGAAGAGCGCGGAACGGTCCGGGTGTCATCAATCCACCCCGGTCGAGTTGACACCGATATGCAGGTAGAGCTGCAGACTGCGGCCGGGCGAACCTATCGTCCGTCAGATCATCTCAAACCGTATTCGATTGCCCGCGTGGTTCGAACCGTGTTGGAGGCTCCGGAAGACGGAACAGTTGAAGTTGTCTCGGTACGGCCTATTTGAGCTCGATTGTTGATTCGGCGAGGACTGAGCTCAGATACTGTCCGGTTATTGAGTCCTCGACGTGTGCAACGTCTTCTGGGGAGCCTTCTGCCATAATGCGCCCTCCCCCGGAACCACCTTCAGGCCCCATATCGATAATCCAATCGGCACTCTTGATGACATCTAGATTATGTTCGATAACGATGACGGTGTTGCCCTTGTCAACAAGTCCTTGAAGGACAAGAAGTAGTTTACGAATGTCTTCGGAGTGCAAGCCGGTCGTTGGTTCGTCGAGGACGTACACTGTTCGCCCTCGGGAACGTTTTTGAAGCTCGGAGGCAAGTTTGACTCGCTGAGCTTCGCCACCGGACAGGGTAGTTGCCGATTGCCCGAGGCGAACATAGCCAAGCCCAACGCTGACAAGAGTATTAAGATGCCGCGCAATGCGTGGGATGTGCTCAAAAAACTCAGCCGCTTGAGCGATCGGCATATCAAGGATCTCGGCTACGTTCTTACCCTTGTATTCCACTTCGAGGGTCTCGCGATTGTACCGCTGGCCGTGGCACACTTCGCACGGGACGTAAACGTCGGGGAGGAAGTTCATCTCAATCTTGAGAGTGCCATCTCCTTTACAAGCCTCGCATCGTCCACCCTTGACGTTGAAGGAGAACCGCCCGGGTTTGTAGCCGCGAACTTTCGATTCTTCAGTGGTGGCAAATAGTTGCCGCACAACATCCCAGACACCGGTGTAGGTAGCGGGATTTGACCGGGGCGTGCGTCCAATGGGCGATTGATCGACGTGAACAACCTTATCGAGTTCTTCGAGGCCGGAAACGCTTCGATGGCGCCCCGGAACGATCCGTGCGCCATTGAGTCTCGACGCGAGTGATCGATAGAGGATTGAGTTGACGAGCGTTGATTTTCCTGAGCCTGATACACCCGTCACCGCGATAAATAAACCGAGCGGAAAGTTGACGGTAATATTCTGCAGATTGTTTTCCCTCGCCCCCTTGACAGTGAGTTGACGTTGTGGATCAACGGCACGACGAGTCGCAGGGAGGGCGATTTCTTTTCTGCCCGAAATATAATCACCGGTTACCGAGCGCCGGTTGGTTTTGAGGTCGTGCAATGTGCCCGAGTGGACAATTTCACCCCCGTGCTCCCCCGCTCCGGGCCCAATATCGACAATCCAGTCGGCACTGGCAATAGTCTCTTCGTCGTGTTCGACAACGATGAGCGTATTTCCCAGATCCCTTAGCCTGAGAAGGGTGTCAATGAGCCGTCGATTATCGCGCTGGTGAAGTCCAATAGAGGGCTCGTCAAGGACATAGAGCACTCCGACGAGTCCCGAGCCGATCTGAGTTGCCAAACGAATTCGTTGGGCTTCTCCGCCCGACAGGGTCCCTGCTGAGCGTGCCAACGTCAAATAGTTAAGACCTACGTCGACGAGGAAGTTGAGACGCGCGAGAATCTCGACGAGCACTGGGCGAGCAATCGTCTGTGCACGTCCTTCCAGCTCAATGTTTGTGAGAAAATCGCGGGCTTCGAGTACCGAAAGCCCAGAAAGCTCCGCGATCGATAGGCCACCGATCTTGACTGCTAGGACTTCAGGTTTGAGTCGCGCTCCGTGGCAGGTAGGGCACGGAATCTCGCGCATATAGGAGTTCAGGCGTTCGAGTTGATTCTCTGATTCAGTTTCCGACCGTTTACGTTCAATGTAATTGACCGCACCTTCAAAACCGGTGGTATATGACCGTTCTCTGCCCCAGCGGTTCCGAAAACGAACGTGAACTTCGTAATCCTTGCCATATAGCACCGCGTCGCGGACTTTCTTGGGAAGTTTCTTCCACGGAGTATCGAGAGAAAACCCCAACTCTTTACCAAGTGCTTTGAGCAGATTGCGATGGTACTTGTTGTTCGCCGTCCACGGAGCGACGGCTCCTTCGGCAAGCGATACGTCCTCATCGGGAATCACCAGGTCGGGATCGACTTCGAGGCGCGATCCAATACCGGTACACGTCGGACAGGCACCGTACGGAGCGTTAAAAGAGAAGGTCCGTGGTTCGATTTCTTCGAGCATCAGTGGGTGATCGTTGGGACAGGCGCGTTTTTCTGAATAGCGTCGAAAACGCTGAGGA
The DNA here is from genome assembly GCA_030537615.1 of Actinomycetaceae bacterium. Taxonomy (GTDB): domain Bacteria; phylum Actinomycetota; class Actinomycetes; order Actinomycetales; family Actinomycetaceae; genus Gleimia. The sequence goes on from JAUNVP010000018.1 coordinate 35,497, forward strand.
TCATCCCTGTCAAGATTCGGAAATTCCGTAACGACAATTCCATCGGTGAGCTCGAGTGCGGTTTCTACCGAATCTGTCAACCGCTGTCGTATCCCTTCGCGGATCACCAAACGATCGACGACGACGTCAATATCGTGTTTCAGTTGTTTTTCTAGCGCCGGTACATTATCGAGAAGGAGTTGTTCCCCGTCGACGATGACGCGTCCGAAACCCTTCTGTCTCAGATCGTCAAACAGGTCGGCGTACTCTCCCTTACGTCCTCGTACCATGGGAGCGAGGACGTGGAATCTCGTTCCTTCCTCAAGTTGAAGGATCGAATCGACGATTTGCTGCGGAGTCTGCGCAGTAATGCGCTCCCCACACACAGGACAGTGTGCGATTCCGGCACGCGCATAGAGTAAGCGCAAGTAGTCGTGGATCTCGGTAATCGTTCCCACAGTTGAGCGAGGGTTGCGCGAGGTTGATTTTTGATCGATGGATACTGCCGGTGACAAGCCTTCAATGAAATCAACATCGGGCTTATCCATCTGACCGAGAAACTGACGGGCATACGATGACAGCGATTCGACATACCGGCGCTGCCCTTCAGCGAAAATTGTGTCAAACGCAAGAGAAGACTTACCGGAACCGGACAGGCCCGTAAAGACAATCATCGCGTCTCTCGGTAAGTCGAGATCAACGCTCTTCAGATTATGCTGGCGTGCCCCGCGGACAATGATCGAATCGTTCACTCCTCCACTCTAAGGACAATTTACGAATTCCGCACATCTGTTCGAATGGAGTGCACCACAGATTTCTTCTACTCTCCACTTCCATCTCCACCAATAGACACCTTCGGAAGTCTGTGCGTGGAACAAGTGCATAATTGTGCTATTAAGTCCATAATTGGGACATGCGTACTTATGCTGTGACCTATGAATATGAACCTGAACTGCTATCCCTGATCGATAACTGGCGTCCTGCTCACCGCACCTATTTGAGAAAACTGGAAAAAGAGGGTTTGCTCTTTTCTTCCGGCCACTTGCGTGATCTCAAATTCAGAGGAGCACTTCTTATTATGCGTACGGATAGTGCGCAACAGGCTCGCGAACTCCTTGAAGAAGACCCATTCTTCGTCCACGGACTTGTCACAAATATCGATGTTAAAGAATGGGAACCAACGATTGGTGATCTAGCCGAGCGTTTCGATACGGTCGTCGATTTCCCAATTTCCAACCCGTAATACACCGCGTCCGAACACGTCTGTTCACATGTTCGGATCATCGCTATTTCCTCAGCATAGAGGCGCCGAGAGCGAGCGCCTATACTGATTCAAGTCCGCTGAGGAGTGCGGTCGCCACCTGCTCCGGTTGTTCGACAGCCGCCATGTGGGCAGCATCGGAGATGAAACTCGTGGTTACCGAAGGACACGGACCTGCTGCGATGTTTTCGGCAAGTTCACGAGCATCGTGCGGTGGGAGGGACTGATCGTATTCGGCGTGAATTATTCGCACTGGCACCGAGATTGTCTGTAAGCCAGGGCGATTGTCCATGGATGCGATCACTTCACAGCACTGCGCATACCCCTCATCCTGGCAGGCAACAAAGGTTGTGCGTGTTCGCTCAACTCGGTAATCATTGTCGGCAAGGAAACGCTCGGTGTACCAACGCTTAAGAGTGGCTTCGACGAGACTTTGGGTGCCGTGGGCGCGCACGTTCGTAGCCTTCGCTGTCCAGTCCGACGGCGGCAGAATAACCGGTCCTGAACACATCATCGTCATTGATTGAATCCGCTCTGGGTGATTAATCGCCATCCATAGCGACATCATTCCACCGAGTGATAGACCGGCAATATGGAAACGGTCAAACCCCGCGTCGGTGGCTGTCGCGAGAATTGACTCGCCCAGATCATCAACTGTTGCAGGACCATCAACATTCAAGAGTTCTGAAAGTCCGTGACCTGGGAAATCGTAACGCAATACGCGATAGTTGCTGAGCGCGGGCAAGATTTCATCCCACATGTGACGATCGGAACCAAGTGACGAGCCGAGTACAAGGGGAGGGCCATCGATGGGGCCGGTGATTTCATAGCTGAGCACACGTGTCATATGTCTACGGTAACGCACCGTCAGCATTGAGGCTATAGCGTGAAGACTAACCGGTCATTCAGTCATTTTTCTATGTCTTGGGTAGGATAGCGGTCGTGAAGCTGTTACGTTTCGTCGATCTGTTTATCGTTTCGATATTGCTGATTCTCGTTGTTGGGATTCTTGTCCCGATCCCTGCCGCGTGGATTGAGATGCTGACGACAACCGGCACGATCGCCGTCATGGTTCTCTTTCTCGTCTACGGTATGCGGTTGCGAACTATTGAGGTGTGGGAAGGCCTGAAGAATCTCAAACTCCAAGGAAGCGTATTCGTTTCGACGTTCGTCGTTTTCCCACTGATCGGTATCGCTTTTCATGCTCTAGCGGTCCCGGTTCTCGGAGTTCATTTCGCGATGGGGTTGCTGTACTTGACGCTCCTTCCTTCAACGGTGCAGTCGTCAGTGTCATTCACTTCGATTGCCGGAGGGAATGTAGCGGGAGCAGTCTGCGCAGCAACGATTTCGAATATTTTGGGCATGGCTGTCACTCCCCTACTTGTGATGGTCGTTATGGGAGCGTCGACGGGGGTCGGATGGCATTCGATTATTGACGTGCTGACCCAACTGCTCATCCCCTTCATCATCGGACAGCTGCTTCAACCGAAGTTTGGCGACTGGGTGCGCGAGAACCGTTGGTTAACAAAGGCTGTTGATCGTGGAACGATTCTCATCGTTGTTGCCGCCGGAGTCGCTGGTGCCACGGCCCGCGGCTTGTGGTCCGACGTGACATGGATTGATGCTGTCCTCCTCGTCATCGCTTCCGGTATTCTCTTGGCAATCATGATGTGGGGAACGTGGAGGGCGGGCAAGCTGCTGTCCCTTCCGCGAGAAGATTCCATTGCCTTACTCATGTGCGGGTCGAAGAAGTCCCTTGCAACTGGTTTACCGATGGCCGCGATCATTTTCCCGCCTCATGTTGTCGCGGCGGTCACCGTTCCCGTCATTGTCTTTCACCAGCTTCAACTGATGGTGGCTGCGGTGTTGGCTCGCCGGCTGTCTGTTGGACGTGGTACAGAAACTACCTGGTAGCGGCTTCGTCCAGACTAGTCACCAAACGAGTCGCATTACCGTACTGTTTCTGGTGAAGGCGATAGACGATTTCGAGAATAAGCCACGTCACCATCGATAGACCAACTATGACGAGCCACTGATGCGGTGTGGGCCAGGTCAGTGCAAAGAAATGCCGCAGAGCCGGAACAAATACGAGCGCAACTGCCCCTGCCGCCATTGTAGAAAGAAGCGCTGCGCGCCACACAACAATGGGACGAGACAAGATACCGAGCAGGTAGATGCCTCCGCCGACAACCGTAAGTGTCGCGATCGTGGATCCGGTCGATGCATGTTCGACATACATACGTTGGGCTATGAGCGCAACCGTCGCTAAGGTTAACCCGGCGGGAACAGCGAGGAAGAGTGTTCGTCGAAGGAATCCCGGGCGATAGCGCCGATGATTGGGGGCGAGGGCGAGGAAGAACGCGGGGATACCGATTGTCAAGCTCCCGATGATTGTGAGATGCCTGGGGAGGAACGGATAGCGCCACGCCAGAACGGCTACCGTGACAGCCAGTAGCGCCGAGTAGAACGTTTTTGTCAGGAACAGTGCAGATACGCGTTCCATATTCGCGATAATACGACGGCCCTCTGAGACAACACCGGGAAGCTTGGAAAACTGTCCGTCGATGAGGACGACCTTGGCGACGGCTTTAGTTGCCTGAGCACCAGACCCCATGGCGATACCCAAGTCGGCATCCTTCAGAGCCAGAACGTCGTTGACGCCATCGCCCGTCATAGCAACCGTGTGGCCACGATCTTGAAGAGCGTGCACCATAGCTCGCTTAACCTCGGGAGTTACCCGCCCGAACACATCGTAGTCTTCGATGATCTCAGCCAGTTTCTCCCGGTCCGGTGGTAGTTCTCGAGCGTCTTTTATTCGGATATCTCCATCGGGACGAACACCGACGCGTTGGGCAATCGCCCCGACGGTTCTCGGATTGTCGCCTGAGATGACCTTGGCAACGACACCTTGACGCACGAAGTAATCCATTGTCTCGGCCGCGTCTGGACGAATTTCCTCCTCCAGGACTACGAGTAACACGGCCGTTATCGTATCGGGAAGTTGAGGCGCATCTTCGTCAAGAACCGAGTGGGTTGAGTGCGCCAAGCAAACGACGCGAGCCCCGGTTTCAGCCAGTGCCTTCACCTGAGAATGAACATCGCAGGCATTGGTTGCGGACTGTGTAATGATCTCTGGTGCCCCAAAGAACCAGCTTCCGCTGTCGGTGAGGGCTGCGGACCATTTGCGGGTCGAGTCGAACGGCACGAGTACCTGCGGATCAGATGGATTAATTCCTTCGAGGGCCCGTTTTGTCGCCAGTGCAGTCTCGTTTTCTCCTTCACTCACGAGGGCGGCGAGTACCTGTCGAGCTTCAGACAGCACTTTCTCTTGATTACCGTCGAGTTCAATGACTTCTCGAGGAGTGATCTCTCCCGACGTCAGCGTTCCCGTCTTGTCAAGGCATAACCGATCGACGCGAGCGAGAATCTCAACTGCGTGGAGTTCTTGCACTAGCACGTTTTTGCGAGCCAATCCGGCAGCGGCTAGAGCAAAGTTGAGGGAGGTGAGGAGTACAAGTCCCTGTGGAATCATACCGACTACGCCGGCGATGGCGAGGACGACTGCACCCTGCCACGGAGTGCCGTCCCCTGTCCTCAGTTGGGACCAAACGAGAATCGCGACAATCGGAACGATGACCCACGAAATCCATTTCAAAACAACGTTGATTCCATCAGCGATTTCCGAACGCGCCTTAGTGAACTTTTTGGCTTGTTCCGTCAATTGTTGCGCGTAGGATTCGGCACCGATTGCGGTCGTTCGGAAAATTCCTTGCCCGGCGACGACGGTGGTTCCGGAGAGGACGTGATCGCCTTCTCTTTTGCGTACCGCCACTGATTCACCGGTCAGCATCGATTCATCGATCTTGACACTGTGAGAACGAACGACTTCTCCGTCGGCAGGTACTTGATCGCCTTGTCGAAGGAAAACGAGCTCCCCTCGCACAATGTCGGATGAAGGGATTTCCACCTCAGCCCCATCACGCAACACGGTTGAGCGTGGTGATTCGAGGATAGCGAGCTTATCCAGGGTTCGTTTCGCTCTGATTTCCGAAACTATGCCAATGAGCGCATTGGTCACCATGACGATTCCGAAAACTGAATCCTGCCAGTGTCCAACGATGAGGACGATCACGACAGCAGTGGTGAGGATCGCGTTAAAAAGGGTGAAGATATTGGCGAGGATAATGGTCTTAATAGGTCGAGAACTACGGCGCTGCACGTAGTTTGTTTCTCCTCGTCGATGCGCGTCGTCGACTTCCTGCCGGGATAGCCCCGACAGCACCGCTTCTTCACCGGGCATTGAATTCTCGTCAGTTAGCACTCTTCGATCCTAAACGAACGAGTGCTGAAAGACCGTACGGGAACAGAGATAGTCGCCCCTGCTCTACCTCACCGATCAGGGCGAGCTCGACACAGTCACGTCGGCTTTTGCGTCCGACCGTGATTTGAGGATCGAAGCGATGACGGTGATGAGCAAAGTAATAACGATAAATCCCAGCGAGGTTGGAATCCCGATATCGGGAACATTGAATCCCTGCCCCCCGTTGATAAACCCAAGCGAGTTCTCATGCATGGCGTGGAGGACGAGTTTCACGCCAATGAATCCGAGAATAGCCGCGAGACCGTAGTGGAGATACACCAGACGCTCAAGTAATCCGTCAATGAGGAAGTAGAGTTGCCTCAATCCAAGCAGTGCGAAAGCGTTGGCTGCGAAGACAAGGAATGGTTCTTTCGTGAGACCAAAGATTGCCGGAATCGAATCAAAGGCGAACATGAGGTCGGTCGAACCGAGCGCGAGGATGACAAGGAGCATCGGGGTTAGATAGGTTTTCCCACCGTGCCGGTGAAGGAGCTTATCGGACAAAAACCCGTCCGTGACCGGAAAAACTTTGCGGACGATCCTCACGAATCGAGTTTCTTGATACTCGTCATCCTCATCATCGCCCACGCCTTCACGGATCTGTCCGTAAGCCGTATAGAGCAACCAGAGGCCGAAAATGTAGAAAATCCACGAAGCCTTAGCAATCAGTGCGGCGCCGATGAGAATAAAGATCAGTCGCAGCACCAGCGCAATGATGATCCCAGAAAGAAGTACTTTTTGCTGGTATTCCCGAGGTACCCGGAACGCCGAGATAATAATGACAAAGACGAATAGATTGTCAAGGGAGAGCGACCATTCCGTCACCCAACCAGCCCAGTATTCCCCGGCATAACGCAATCCCCAGATAGCCCAGACGAGGAAACCAAATCCAACGGCTAACGCCACGTAGGCAGCAGTCCATCGAGATGCTTCTTTGAGAGTGGGAGCGTGCGGCGTGCGCACGTGACCAACGATGTCGATGGTGATGAGGGCGATAACGATGGATGCAAGCGCGATCCAACCGAGTGCATGTACGTCCACAGGGGTCTCCGGTTCTACCTATACGGGTGTCGCCGAAGGTCTTCTCCACCAGGATCCTGGTTGTATCGCCGGGACTGAGCCGTGTTGACGACGATACGATTGTGGGAGTACTCCCCTCCAACACCTTCTACTCTACCGGAGCTTTATCCCATATTCTTGCTGGATCTCATGGCGTTCGACACGGTCAATTCGCGGCCCGCATTTGTCGCAGTTCCTGCTTGAGCTCTTTGAGTTCATCGCGAAGGCGCGCTGCCACTTCAAACTGGAGATCCTCGGCTGCCGCATGCATCTGTGCAGTTAGTTCTTCAATGAGATTAACGAGATCGGCCTCAGCCAAATCAGCGAGCTCTTGGCGACTTGAAGCTGGAACAACCACCGGCCGGTCTCCTACCGATTTGCGGTATCCGCCCTCGAGAAGCTCACGCGTGTCGATGTCTTCTCGTGCAAGCATATCGGTGACATCTTGGATCTTTTTGCGAAGCGGCTGCGGATCGATACCGTGTTCTTCGTTGTACGCGATTTGTTTTGCTCTGCGTCGCTCAGTCTCGTCAATCGCTCGTTTCATCGAGTCGGTGATGTGATCGGCATACATGTGAACCTCACCGGCGACATTTCGAGCTGCCCGCCCAATGGTTTGCACGAGCGAAGTAGTGGAGCGTAAGAACCCCTCTTTGTCTGCATCGAGGATCGAGACAAGCGATACTTCCGGCAGATCAAGTCCTTCTCGGAGTAGGTTGATACCGACCAGGACATCGAACTTCCCCATCCGGAGTTCGCGCAGAAGTTCAACGCGGCGTAATGTGTCAACGTCGGAGTGCAGATACTCAACGCGAACACCTCGCACGGCAAGATATTCGGTGAGATCCTCCGCCATTTTTTTCGTTAGCGTAGTGACGAGGATCCGCTCATCTTTACTCACGCGCGTGTTGATTTCATCAAATAGATCGTCAATTTGTCCGTCGGTTGGTTTGACAATGACCTTCGGGTCTACGAGGCCGGTTGGTCGAATAATTTGCTCGACGACTCCCGTTGCTTGAGATAGTTCATAGGGCCCAGGTGTAGCTGACATGTACACGGTTTGGCCGATCCGTTCGAGAAACTCATCCCATTTCAAAGGCCGGTTGTCCATTGCTGAGGGCAGCCGGAATCCGTGGTCAACGAGCGTGCGTTTACGCGACATATCGCCTTCATACATTGCTCCGATTTGAGGAACAGTGACGTGCGATTCGTCGAGAATGAGGAGGAAATCATCGGGGAAGTAGTCGAGGAGGGTGTGGGGCGGAGTGCCCGCAGCCCGACCGTCAATGTGGCGAGAGTAGTTCTCGATACCGGAACATGAACCGATTTCACGCATCATTTCGAGATCGTAGGTGGTGCGTCGCAGTAGTCTTTGCGCTTCGAGTAGCTTGCCCTGTTTCTCGAACCACGCAACCCGTTCATCAAGTTCCTCTTCGATGGTGTGAATCGCCCGCTGCATCCGTTCCTTGCCCGCAACGTAATGGGATGCTGGGAACAAATACGCGTGGTTCGTCGACCGAATCCGCTCCCCCGTCAGAGGGTGAAGATAGGCAATCGAATCGATTTCATCGCCAAATAGTTCAATCCGAACGGCCAGTTCCTCGTACACCGGAATAATCTCGACGATATCGCCGCGCACCCGGAAGGTGCCTCTGGTGAAAGCCATGTCGTTACGCACGTACTGCATACCGACGAACGCTCGCAGCATGTCATCGCGATCAATCTGCATGCCAACGCTGATTTCAACCATCCGGTCGACGTATTCTTCGGGAGTTCCCAGACCGTAAATACACGATACGGATGACACGACAACCGTATCTCGGCGAGTAAGCAGATTATTAGTGGCAGAGTGCCTTAGCCGTTCGACTTCGTCATTGATTGAGGAATCTTTTTCGATATATGTGTCCGTTTGCGGAACGTAGGCTTCCGGCTGGTAGTAGTCGTAGTAAGACACAAAGTATTCGACCGCGTTATGCGGGAGTAGCCCACGAAGCTCAGCCGCTAACTGTGCCGCCAAGGTCTTGTTATGGGCCATAACGAGAGTTGGCCGTTGTACCTGTTCTATGAGCCACGCTGCCGTCGCCGACTTGCCTGTTCCGGTTGCCCCCAGTAGGACAACATCCTTTTCTCCGGCATTGATCCGATCGGTCAATTCTCGAATCGCGGTCGGCTGATCGCCCGAAGGGGTGAATTCTGAAACGACTTCGAAGGGAGCTTCCTGACGCACGACACGTTGAGACATGATCTCAGTCTAGCGCCCGGAAGCTCCCTCACCACTTATCGGGCATAGAACTCTTTATCCGGTAGTTTTCCACCGTAAATACTCGGATTTATCTCACCGATTCGCGAGAGCAAATCCTCGATTTCGGCTTTGGCTTGAGATGCTGGAACGACGTCCAGTTGAAGGCGCGGAATGACGTCTTTGACCATCTCGATTGGCAGTTGGTACTGAGTAGCGACGCGTTCAAGAATTTCGGTATCTCCCGCATTGGCCTTATCAACACTGGCTGAGACCTCCGAGAGGATAGCGTCAACAATCTCCGGGTATTCATCGACGAGTTTGCCCGGCATGGCGAGTCCCGCCATCGGAAATCGTGGCTCGTTTCCAGTAGCTTTCGCCCATTCGTCCTGCAGATTAAAGATACGGGCAAGATTGAGCCCCTTTTCTTTCGTCTTCTTTAACGCGATTGTCGCGAAATGTTCGGGAACCACGGCGTAATCGATTTCGCCTTTCATCAGCATCGACATGACGAGTTGGCCCGATTCAGAAGGAACATACTCAATGTCGCTTTCCTTGTTTAAGCCGTTTTCCTTCAGCAGGTAAGAGAACATATGGTCCGGCATATTCCCCGCGTGGGTCACAGCTATTCGTTTGCCACGGAGCGAATCCCAGTCTCCTACCGGTGCGTCCGCCGGGCCAATGATGTAGAACATGCCCCACACTACCGCTGCAACGAGTCGTACATCGATCCCCTTGTTATAGAGATTCGCGGGAAGATTCACGGGGGTGGCAGCGACTTCGACACCGTCGTGCGTCAGTGCATTCTTTAGCTTCTCGACACTGTCCCACGTATCAACCGTGACTGAGTCGGTCAGATCAGTGAGGGCGCCTTCCTCTCCAAACCCAGCCATTGGCGCACCAAATGCCATGGTCGTTGGTACGAGGGCGCGGATTTGGTCGACCTTTTCATTATTCGTTATGGCGGGAGAAGTGTCGACTGGTTCTGGTTCCGATGTCGGTGATGCCGCGCAGGACACGGTCATGATTGCCGTCAGAATAACGCATAGGGCCAAGCTCGGTCTTTTCATATAGATTCCTCACACTATTGAGTGGTACTGCCTACATACAGATCGGTCCTCTCAGACCGACTGACCGGGAGAGCTAGGAAGCGTTTGATGATTGTTGAACTGCCTCTTGGTGTTTTTGCATTCGGCGACTGAGTGGCCGCACGAACACTCCCTCGAGGACGAAAGTGACAGTTGCCATCGTTATCGCATAGGCGAAAACGTCAGGCGTTTCTATGTTGATTTGGGCGAGTCTGATGCTTGCGCCGATACCTGTCGAGGTCGCCAGCAGTTCGGCCATGACGGATACCCGCACCGAGTGTCCGAGTGCGACTGTGGCAGCGGCCAGTACCGGTGGTGCGATCATTGGGCTGATGACGTGTCTGAAGGTCCTCCTTTTGCTTAGTTTGAATACGGTTGCCATTTCCAGCAGATCTCGATCCATCGATCGAATGGCTTCGCGCGTTGAGGTTGTGAAAAGCGCGGTGGTGACGAGCGTGACGACAAATACAACCACCGTTCCATTTGATCCGAACCAGACCATTGCGAGAATGACGAGAACGACCGGTGGAATCGACATGAGAATTTGGAGCAGAGGCCGCGTGTACGCTGAAAACCACTCGTATTTGCCTGCCGCGTACCCCCATCCAATACCGATGATGGCGGCAGCGAAGAGGCCGACAAGGGCACGTCCAAGCGTAAGCCCGAGGGCGCCGTAGAAGTCTGACGACGCCAGTAGTCGGATGAGTGCGTGAAGCGTTGGGAGCGGTCCAGGGAAGAGGTATTCGAGCTGTGTCAAGCTGACAAGCCACCAGAAAGCAATGACACTCGCTATCCCTGCCCATACCCAGATCGTGAGGGAGCGTGAATGGTTCCCCACATTCCTTCGTGATCGCGATTTCAATGATGAGGTTGTCGTGTTCACTGGACGCAGAGAGCGAAGCCCGACATGGGGATGTGACATACCATCGCCGCTGTTATCAATTTGGTTTTCATCATTGTCCTTAGGATGTGAGAGCCCACCGTCCCGGTGGTCCTTCGAGATGCAGCCGTTTGGTTGAAACTTCATCCAGTTCAGTTGGGTCATGTGAGACCCAAACGGTGATTAGATTCGAGGTGGAAACGATTGAGATGAGCTCTGTTCGCAGCTGTCCGCCGAGATCTTCGTCGAGCGCTGAGAACGGCTCGTCCACGAGGAGGAGAACGGGGTTGGTTGCCATCGCGCGAGCGATGGCAACCCGCTGGCGCATTCCTCCAGACATTTGCCCGGGATAGAGTTCCGTGGCGTCCGCCAAGCCGACGCGCTCCAGCCATTCTTCGGCATGGAAGTACGCCCCCGTCTGTTCGGGTGGAAGTGTGAGCTGAACATTCTGCCGCGCAGTTCGCCACGGAAGTAGTCGTGGATCTTGGAAAACAAAGGCGAGCCGACCACTCGGTCTATCGATGTGACCGTCAAAATCAGAACTCTCGTTTGCGATCACCCTCAATAGCGTTGTTTTACCGACTCCGGACGCACCTGAAACACCAAGGATTTGTCCCGGTTCGACGTGAACGGAGAGATTCTTAATCAGTCGAAGGCCTCGTCGCTCAATCGAGACATGGTCGATCGTCAGCACAGCTCAACTATTCGGGTTTACGCGCGACAAAAGCTACTGCCGTCAGATTGTCCCTATTGGCTCTAAACACCGACCGCATGGCGAGAATACGCTCACGAGCTGCGGGATTACTTTTGACGTTACGTACAAAGCGGGCTGCTCCAGCAATTCCCTCATCGGCAATCAAACGTTTCGGCTCAAGCAGATGCATCGGATTTTTGTCTTCGTAATCGATGACGAAGCCCGTTTGAAGAAGAAGAGCTTTCCAGTTTTTCATGGTCAGAGGACGTGCACCTACCTTGATGGTGCGAGATAGAGCTCGAGCGACGTCCTTTTCAACTTGCGGATCGACGTCATCGGGTTGGAACCCCAGTTCATGGATAGCGTAGCGTCCTCCCGGAGCAAGGATGCGGAAAGCTTCTGCCATAATCTCGAGTTTTTCCTCATTCGAATGCATTGTGAGCATTGCTTCTCCGACGACGAGGTCACACGAGTTATCGGGGAGCGTTGTCTCTTTCGCATTCGCGTGAACGAGACGCGCTTGCGCGTGTTTTTCAAGGATTGCCAGGAGTTGGTCTTCGCCCTCAGTGTTCGGATCAATACCGATATAGTTTGCTGGGTTGCATTCGAGTAGCAGGTCTGCTGTCTTTCCAACTCCGGGTCCAAACTCAACGATGCGGTCATTGTGCGACGGTTGAGCATGAGAAATGAGTCGTCGAGTGAGTTCAATTCCACCGGGACGAAGAACTTTCTTCCCCATCTTTGCGAGGAGCCAATGTCCCTGAAGGCGTTTTTCTTCGGGGCCGGAACGTTGACCGTGAGGTGCAGAGTCTCTTTCACTCATAAGCGCTCCCTATTGATTTGCGTCCGTTGTCGCGCGATGTGATACATCGACCAGTGTGAGCCCCATATAGCACGGCTCGATTGCCTCAAGCGCGTGGCGCTCTCCAGGGGCCAAATAAATCACGTCGCCGGCTTCCAACACATGGTCATTTCCAGCAATGGAGAAGCTCATCTTACCGGTCAGGAGTTGGACGATGACTGCCCGAGGAGATGCATGTTCAGTTAAGACTTGTCCGGCGTCGAAACTAAATACGACATGGCGGAGAACATCGTTATTGACAACGACGCGTGATGTCGTGGCCGCCTTGGCAATCGGTAGATCATTAAAGACGTCAGTAGTAACAGTGCTGGTTTCAACTGGTGATGACACGATATTTCCTTTACCTCGGGAGAGAATACAGATGGAGCAGTTAGGTCGCCCTAACCTTATCCGCGATGAGTGTATCATTCACGATTGACAAAGGGAATATTAAAGCACGAACGAATTTCCGCAGGCCGGAGGTCGTTCTGCGCAACTAGTCGGGTATTTACCCGTGAAAAGTCCGAATCGAATGAGCCTGTTCGAGAAGCACTTCGTATAGTTTGACGCCACACGCACGAAGATCACCTAAAGAACCCGCGTTGTCGAAGTGAATGTCTGCGTGCGCCAGTCTCTCGGAGTCTTTCATCTGGTGTGCAATCCGTTGACGAGCGTGATCTCGCGTCATCCCGCGCTCAACCAGTCGGGTCAGCCGTTGCCGCGGCGGTGCGGTCACGACGATGACTCCGTCCACCATCGATGCCATTCCGGCTTCTAATAGCACCGCTGCATCATAGATCCCCACGTGGCCAGAAGGTGTACTCGCCAAAATCTGTGCTGCCCGGGCGCGAATGCGCGGGTGGGTAATAGCGTTGAGGTCGGCCAATGCTTGCGGGTCAGAGAATACGATCTTCCCCAGCTTTTGACGATTGAGCGTGTCACCGTCCATCACCGATGAGCCAAACCGGACATGAATCTCTCTCAGAGCTGGCGTCCCGGGCTCAACAATTTCACGAGCAATAATGTCTGCGTCAGCAACGGTGGCGCCGCACTGTGAGAGCACGGCGGTGAGACTCGATTTCCCCGAGCCGATGCCTCCGGTTACGCCGATGATGAGCGCTTTCGGCCCCTTGGAACGAAGGCCCGATAGGCGATCGAGTGCAGATCTGCGTAAAGCGGTCATGCTCCCCGTAAGGCGAGCACCACCTACCGTGATATTCATCGGGGCTCCCTCCAATGCACAGTGGCCAGGTGTTATCCACCTGGCCACTGAAAGACTAACAGTTGAGTTAGTTGTTGGTTAGCTTTTCACGCAGTGCTGCGAGAGCTTCATCCGACGCGAGAGTTCCAGATGATTCAACCGGCGTGGAGTACGATGCTGTGTCTTCGACAGCGGGCTCCGTCTCGGTTTCCTCTTCCTGGGCGCGTGCAACCTGAGCTTTGTGGGCCTCCCACCGGGCTTGCGCCTCGGCGTACTGGCTCTCCCATGCATCACGCTGCTCTTCGTATCCTTCCATCCATTCCTGGGTTTCGGGATCAAAGCCTTCGGGGTACTTGTAGTTGCCGTTTTCATCGTATTCGGCAGCCATGCCGTACAGTGATGGATCGAAGTCTTCAGATGCGGGATCGACGCCCTCATTCGCCTGCTTGAGGGACAGCGAAATACGACGACGCTCGAGATCAATATCGATGATCTTGACGAATACTTCGTCATTGACCTTGACGACCTGTTCGGGCGCTTCGATGTGGCGCTGCGCAAGCTCGGAGATGTGCACGAGGCCTTCGATACCGTCCTCAACACGAACGAATGCGCCGAACGGAACGAGCTTCGTGACCTTGCCGGGGACAACCTGTCCAATCGCGTGGGTACGAGCAAACGCCTGCCATGGATCTTCCTGCGTTGCCTTGAGCGATAGCGAGACGCGCTCGCGGCTCATGTCGACGTCGAGAACCTCAACGGTAACTTCGTCACCAACTTCGACAACTTCACCCGGGTGGTCGATGTGCTTCCACGACAGCTCTGAAACGTGGACGAGGCCGTCTACGCCGCCGAGATCAACGAAGGCACCGAAGTTAACAATGGACGAGACGACACCGGAACGAACCTGGCCCTTCTGCAGGGTGTGAAGGAAGTTGGTGCGGACCTCGGACTGGGTTTGTTCAAGCCATGAGCGACGGGAAAGCACAACGTTGTTGCGGTTCTTGTCGAGTTCAATGATCTTCGCTTCGAGCTCGCGGCCAATGTAGGGCTGGAGGTCACGGACGCGACGCATCTCGACGAGGGATGCGGGGAGGAATCCGCGCAGGCCGATGTCGAGAATGAGGCCACCCTTGACGACCTCGATGACGGTGCCGGTAACGACGCCGTCCTCTTCCTTGACCTTCTCGATCGTGCCCCAGGCACGTTCGTACTGGGCGCGCTTCTTCGACAGAAGCAAACGGCCTTCTTTATCTTCCATCTGGAGCACGAGTGCTTCGATGGTGTCGCCGACATTGACGACGTCTTCAGGATCGATGTCGTGCTTAATGGAAAGTTCACGTGAAAGAATCACGCCTTCGGTCTTGTAACCGATGTCGAGCAGAACCTCGTCGCGGTCTACCTTGACGACGGAACCTTCAACAATGTCGCCTTCTTTGAAGTATTTGATGGTCTCGTCGATTGCGGCGAGAAGTTCGTCTTCCGAACCGATGTCGTTGACGGCAACCTGCTCGGGCTGCTGGGGCGTAGAGGTGGTCATAAAGTTGTGTTCCCCGAATATGGAAATAGTAGTGATGGACAATTTTCTGTGGTGACGCGCACAGACAGCGTAGATGCCTACCGTGCGATGCACACACAAACAATAATGCTATCAGTGTTTAGGAGGAAAGTAGGTAACGGAATCATGACATTTTGGCGTTAAGTTGATCGCATTTATTTAATGCGCGGCAGACCTCCATGATTTTCCCACTCCCATTGAAATATCGAGTGGAACGTCAAGCGTCGCGGCCTTGGCCATGCAGTCCGCCATAATTTCTTTAACGGTGTCTTCTTCCGCGTCAATGATTTCCAACACCAGTTCGTCGTGTACCTGGAGAAGTACCCGTGATTTGAGTTCCTTTTCCCTGAGTTTCTGGGCCACATTCACCATCGCGACCTTAATGATATCGGCCGCAGACCCTTGGATTGGGGCATTGAGCGCGGCTCGCTCCGCCATGGAACGGCGTTGCCGGTTCGCCGAGTTGAGATCGGGTATATACCGTCTGCGCCCCATGAGCGTCTCGGTGTACCCCCGTCGCCGCGCCTCTTCTACGACGCTGTTAAGGAACCGTTGGACACCGCCGAATCGTTCGAAGTACTGCTCCCGCAACTGCCGTGCTTCTGGGACGGGAATTCCCAACTGCTGGGACAGCCCGTAGGAAGACAGCCCATAAGCGAGGCCGTATGAGGTTGCTTTAATCCGTCCGCGTAGCTGGGAGTCAACCTGCTCAACGGGGACGTGGAATACCATCGCAGCCATGGTGCGGTGTAGATCTTCGCCCGAGTTGAAAGCGTCAATGAGGGCCTCATCGTCAGACATGTGCGCCATGATTCGCATTTCAATCTGCGAGTAGTCAGCTGTGAGGAGATTGTCAAAGCCGTGTCCGGGCACAAATGCTTCACGTACTCGTAGCCCTTCGGCTGTGCGGGCAGGAATGTTCTGGAGATTCGGATCGACCGAGGACAGACGACCGGTTGCCGTTATCGTCTGCTTGAACGTCGTATGAATGTGTCCGTCTGATTCAACTGCTTTAATGAGACCATCAACAGTCTGCTGCATCTTGATTTTGTCGCGATGGTCAAGCAGATGAGTCAGGAAGGGATGCCCGGTCTTCGCTAGTAAATCGTTTAATGCGTCCGCATTCGTCGTGTAACCGGTCTTGGTTCGTTTCGTCTTTGGCATATTGAGCTCGTCAAAGAGAACCTCCTGGAGTTGCTTGGGACTCGAGAGATTAACTTCGTGGCCAATAACGTCGTAGGCAGCCTGTTTGGCGGATTCGACGGCTTTCGCCAGCTCAGTCGACAGATCCTCGAGTACGGTCATATCGGCTGCAATCCCGCAGTCCTCCATATGCCACAACTCAGTTTGAACAGGGATTTCGAGCTTGGTAAGCAAACCGAGCGCTCCCCTGCTTTCCAGTTCGCTTCTCAGGGGGGCGACGAGATCATACTGGGCTTGAGCGAGAGCAACAGACGCAGTGTCGTCAACGATCAGCGACATCTGCCCTCCCTCATCGTCGAGCGAAACAGTCCTATCCAGGTAGCGGCGAGCCAATGCTCCGATTGAGAAGTCCCGCTGATCGGGCCGGCAGAGGTAGGCGGCAAGTTCGGTATCGAATACAGGCTCAGCCAATCCCATGCCACGCTTCTTGAGTAGGTGTCGAGCACCCTTCGCATCGTGGGCTATGAGTGTTGGCGAACTCGTGAGAAAGTCGGTGAGCGCAGCTTCATCGTCACTGCTCAGCTCTCGCGGATCGAGGACGAGAGCGTGACCGGGCACATAGAGAATAATGAGGTCAATGTCCGATCCGGCCGGTGTCACAGTGACGCCAGTGTGTCCGTCGTGAGCTTTGAGCCACTGTCCGACACTGATGTCATCTGCGCGCTCGATGACGATTTCAGTAGAGACTTCGGGCTCGGGCTCTGGTTCACCCACGTCGGCTTTGAAAACTCTTTCGCGTAGCGTGTTGAACTCAAGCGTGTCGAACAACTCTTCGAGCGCATTGCGGTCGATCGGTACCCGCTCCAAGTCATCAACAGTGACTTCCAAGGGCACAGTCGTCAGCAACTCATTGAGTTTCCGATTGCGTTTAACGTCATCGATATGCTCGCGCAACGCTTCACCGCGTTTACCACCGATCTTGTCGGCGTTGGCTAGCACCCCTTCGAGCCCGTCGTATTTCACGATCCATTGCGCTGCTGTTTTCTCCCCAACTCCTGGCACACCGGGAAGATTGTCCGCTTTTTCGCCAGTCAGAGCCGCAAGGTGGGGGTATCGTTGCGGAGGCACTCCGTACCGCTCTTCGACTGCATGGGCATCCATTTGACGTAGGTCGGACGTACTACGTCCCGGATAAAGCACGTGAGTATGATCCGTGATGAGCTGGAAGGTATCCCGATCCCCCGAGGCCAAAAGAACACTCATGCCGTGCTCCTCCCCCGCTTTTGCCAGCGTGGCGAGAATATCGTCAGCCTCAAAACCATCTTTGGTAATAGACACGATCCCCATCGCATCAAGTACCTGTTTGATGAGCGGAACCTGCCCCTTGAACTCCTCGGGAGTCGCGTCCCGCCCAGCCTTATATTCGGGATATTCGTCTGTTCTAAATGAGTATCGCGAGGCATCGAAAGCAGCCGCTATGTGAGTGGGTTGGTGCTCGTCGATCATTTTCAGCAACATCGTGATAAACCCATAAACCGCGTTGGTGGATTGCCCTGTCGAGGTCGAAAAGCTCTCCACTGGCAGGGCAAAGAAGGCGCGGAAGGCCATTGAATGGCCGTCGAGAACAAGCAGTCTATTTTCACTCACGGTTCTAACCCTAGATTGATTACGCGATTTCCTCACCCCGTTGAGATGGAACGCCGCATAGTGCGATGATTTCGTGGCACGATGAGGGAGTGAATTCGTATCCTGAAGAAACGCTCCTCACTCGATTGGAAATTGAAGTCGTCTCGGCTTCGCCCTCACTCGTCGTACTGCGGATGCCGGTGGCTGGCAACACTCAAATCCACGGTGTCTTGCACGGCGGAGCCTCGGCAGCACTCGCAGAAACGGCCGCCTCAATGGCTGCCTCGGAGTACGCGCAGACCATCTCTTCTGGTGCCCTCATCGCGGTGGGGACAGAATTGTCGATGAGCCATATTCGTCCAGCGACCGGTGGATTCGTCACCGCCCGAACCGTCGCCGAGCACCTGGGCCGCTCGCGGACGGTTCACCGAGTAGTAATTGAAAACGAGGACGGAAAGATTATTAGTTCCGCCCTCGTGTCCAATCAGCTTATTGCCGCTAGGCAGAACTAGTCATCAACTTGGTCAATGACAGCTTCGGCGACTTCGCGCATCGATAAACGTCGATCCATCGACGTCTTCTGAATCCACCGGAATGCGTCAGGCTCGCTCATCCCCATTCGAGACATGAGTAGACCCTTGGCACGGTCAACGAGCTTACGGGTTTCAAAGCGTTCGGTCAGATCAGCGATCTCGTCTTCCATTTGCAAAATTTCCGCTTGCCGCGAAACCGCAATTTCAACCGCGGGAAGGAGATCAGAGGGTGAGAACGGCTTAACGACATAAGCCATCGCGCCAGCATCGCGGGCGCGCTCAACCAATTCGGTTTGGGAGAAGGCAGTCAGCATGACGACAGCGCACGAGAGTTCTTTAAGAATCTTCTCAGAGGCGGTAATACCGTCCATCTTCGGCATCTTGACGTCCATGACGCACAAATCAGGTTCAAGTTCGAGGGCTTTTTCTACGGCGGCTTCGCCGTTGTCGACTTCGGCGACGACATCAAATCCAGCCCCTTTAAGAGTTTCCACAATATCGAGCCGGATCAGTGCCTCGTCCTCGGCTACCAGCACGCGGCGAGCTTTCTTTTCTGTCTTACTCATTGACTATCCTAGTTTTTGTTCGGAGAGGAACTATCCCCTATCCTAGATGGAGACAACGCTACGGTGAAAATCTGTCGCGTTCGCCCCGATAGCCCAACTGGCAGAGGCGGTCGGCTCAAACCCGGCTTGTTGTGGGTTCGAATCCCACTCGGGGTACTTTTTATATCCATGGAATATCAGCGAAAAGTCGGTGTTTGCTCGCATATATCCCCCTCCGCGTTCCCTGAGCATTCCCTATGCAACTCAAACCGCAGTCAGCGTTTTCACATGCCAGTTCGGGTATCTTCCTTATCTCCAGACTCTCTCCAGCAACACCCATTTTCGCTAAGCAGAGCCTACAACCTCCGAAATTGCACTGAAGCAGAGCCTTGAGAGGGTGTGTAGGCTCACCCCAACGTGTGGTGGTCCCCGTTTTTTGGATTGGGTTATTTGGTAGTCCTGGGTTTTGGGG
>JAUNVP010000029.1 GCA_030537615.1 Actinomycetaceae bacterium
GCACTCGAAGGAGTGTGGGAGAGTAGGAAACCACCGCAACCAAAACACACAAACAGGCCCAGGATCACACAAGAACCCTGGGCCCGTTTGCAATTTCGAGTAACTGCTGTTGCGTTTTCTGCGTTGCTTTGGGCATTCGATTGGCAGGAGTCCAATAGACTACCGTCATGGCACATCCGCAGGCTTTCGCTCTCCGAGATCCAATCGTCCTCTCGGTTACGGCACTTTTTGAATACTGTCGCACGCTCGATCCCGAGTGTGAATACCATCGTTTTGATGGCTCCACGTTTGTCCACACTCACATTCCACCCGTTGAGGTGTCACGTTCCGAGGCACAGCAGGACGTGAAGATCAATGGCGCGACCATGGATTCGCGCGCTATCGAGCCGGGAAACGTGTTTTTTGCAGTGGCCGGAGCGACCTTCCACGGGGCTCACTTCGTTGTCGACGTTGTGAAACGCGGGTCCCGGGTGATCGTCACTGATAACCCCGGTCGAGAGATTATCGATGGGTTACGCGATGACCCGCGTCTTGCCTCCCTACTGTCGGATGAGTTCCGGCTTGTTGTCCTGACGGTCGACGATGTACGCCTTCGTATTGGAGAGCTATCGGCATGGATTTACGGGGACCCTTCAGCCGAGGTTGACATTATCGGCGTGACGGGAACAAATGGGAAAACTACGACAACGATGATGATCCGACACGCGTGCCTCCAGCTCGACACGACCTGCGGCCTCATCGGAACGATTCACACAATCTCGGGAAGTATCGAACAGGTGTCTGAACACACCACACTCGAAGCTCCCGCAATGCAACAAATCGCCGCACATTCGAAAGAAGCAGGCGAGAAATATCTGGCCATAGAAGTTTCTTCTCATGGAGTGGCAGCCCATCGAACTCGCGGAACACGCTTGAAAGTCCTTGGTTTTCTCAACCTCCAACACGATCACCTCGACTTTCATCAAACGATGGAGGCCTACTTTTCAGCCAAAGCGGAGCCTTTCCTCACGGGACAGGCTGAGCGCGCTGTGATCTGCGTTAATGATCAATGGGGACGGCGGCTCGCCAGCCAGTGTCAGTTACCCACGGTGACGTACGCAATGGAAGGGCGTTACGACTGTGAAGTCCGTGAGGACGTTGACTACTGGGTTGACGGCATTCACTTTAACCACAGTCTCAAACGGGATGAATTCACGATTCATTTACCGTCGGGACGTACTCTCACCGGAACGTGTCCGATACCTGGCGAACACAATATTGAGAACCAAATGATGGCGGTTCTATGCCTTGTTCAGGTGGGATTTTCCGTGGAGGACGCGCTGTCTGCGTGTTCTGGAGAAATCGCAGTTCCGGGACGACTGGAGCGAATTCGCATCGACGGCCTGCCCGATGATGCGCCAGAAGTCTACGTCGACTATGCGCATACGGCGGAGGCCGTTGATGTTACCCTCGCGACTTTACGGCAACGATGCCGGGGAAAGCTCATCAGTATCGTCGGTGCTAACGGAGACCGAGACGTCGATAAGCGCCCGCACATGGGGTACGCCGCTGCCAAGTGGTCCGATATCGTTCACGTGTGTGATGACACCCCGTACAACGACGATCCACTGGAAGTTCGCAAAGCGATTTCTCGCGGGATTAATTTAGCGGTTAACGATGGGTATCAGCTGTACTACGATGTTCCATCGATCCGGGAAACTGCGATGTGGCAGATGGTGCGGGACGGCGGGCCGGATGACATCCTCGTATTTCTCGGTCGCGGACATGAGGATCTGCAGGTGATCCACGGTTATGATCACTTTCTGCTCGATGCAAACGCTGCCCGACGGATGCTGCAGCGGCGCTACCAGATCGAACCTGAAACAGGTCGGCTCTACGATGAGCCACTATACGCCGCCATTGTCGATCACGATCCGCGTTTGTGCGAACAGCGTCTGCTCATGACGATTTCGCGAGCTGTCAATGCAACCAACGCGCGGCTGACCTACCTATCTCCTCGTGGAGAGGACACCGAGGGGTTCTTTACGCTCCCCGCGTTCGCGCTCCTTTTTGGAGCTCGAACGACAGCGCAGGCCGTTACCCCGTCATCGCTTTACGTCGCGACTACTGAACAAGCTCATCAAGAGATCGGACTGGCCGTCACTCGCGGTGCTACCGCAGTGCTTGTTTCTGATTTGGATCAAGCACGAACCCAAATCACTGCTCTCGGGAAGAAAATCCAGCAACGAGTAATCCCGGTGCTCGTCGTCAGTGATGTCCAACGGGCACTGCGCGACCTCGTCGTCGGGCATCTCACCGATATTCGCCGCTATCACGGGTTGCGAGGACGCCGCCTCACACTGATCGAGGTTGCCTGTACGTGGGAGAGCGTCAATCACGACCTTGTTGCTCACATCATGAAGCCACTTGGAGAAGTGGTTCTTCATTTGGGGCAAGGCACACGCTTAGATCTAGCCCAAACACTGTTAAGAGTTGGGGGGCAAACCGAGTTCTTGGTTTTGCCTCGCGAGATCATTCAACAAATAGAGCCTCAGTGGTTCGAGAGCATGCCCCGCTTGACCGTTGATTGTCTGGCAGAATCGAGTGCCGAAAGTGTTGCTCAGCAGATAGCTATCGCTGGAGGGATGAGCGAGGCAACAATCGCCTCGCAACTTGCTACCTTTGTTGCTCTTCGGTGAGACGACGAGTCTGGCAACCGTCGGCAACGGTGTGCAACAAACGGTAACACGCGTCTGACATAGGTCTTTGCTCCATAATGAGAGGTATCCCCGGTGTAACTCAGATTACATCGGTTGAGTTGGAATACCACTGACGGTTACGACTCAAGAACTCGAAAAAGTGCAAGGGAGCCCGAATTGAAACGACGTATCAGCGCCGTTGTGGCCACGATAATTGCTATGACGCTGTCTTTGTCAGCATGTAGCGATCTCGGCGGCCTCGACCTCGACAAAGTTGGTGAGGACGGCAAAAAGACGTGGGTCAAACTGGCCCTCAACCAAACCGAAACTCACCCGTCATATATTGCTCTTGACCATTTCTCCCAACGGTTTGAAGAGCGGACAGATGGACGGTGGAAGATCGATATCTACCCGAACGAGCAGCTTGGATCACAGCAGGAGGTTCTCCAGTTCGTCAAATCGGGCGCAATTGAGATGGCAATTGTGTCCGGTACCCAGCTCGAAAACCTGAACAAGGACTTCCAAGTTCTTAACATGCCCACTACTTTCAGTTCCGTCGAACACCAGATGGAGGTCATTCGCCATCCTGAGATTGTTGGCGAAGTATTCACCTCGCTGGAAGACAGTGACAATATTTCCGTGATCGGAGGATTTACGCAGGGCGGTCGGAACGTTTACACCTCATTCGGTCTCGTGAAAACTCCAGCAGATCTCGCAGGCAAGAAAATCCGCGTACAAGAATCAGAAATGCACATCAGAATGATTGAGCTGATGGGTGGTTCCGCCACGCCAATGTCTTACGGGGAGGTCTACACAGCGATCCAGTCCGGTGTTCTCGATGGTGCTGAGAACAACGAGGTGTCCTATTCGACCCAGCGCCACATGGAAGTGGCACCGTATTTCTCCTACACCAACCACTTGATTGGCTTGGACTACATGATCATGCGCCACGACCTTCGACTCGCCATGAGCGAAGAAGATCGACAGATCTTTGACGAAGAGTGGGAGAAAGCCATGATTGAGCACACCGAGCTGTGGGATCAAGAAACCAAGGATGCTATTGCCGATGCGGAAGCCACCGGAGCGACTTTTGACGAAGTCGATCGGGAGGCCTTCGTCGAAGCACTCGCCCCCATTAAGGATGAGTTCTTGACTACGGATTTCCAAAAGGAGCTTTTCGATAAGATCCGCGCGGCGGATACATCGGAAACGGGAGGGAGCAAGTAGCCATGCAAGCTGTTAAGAACGTCGTCAGTCGAGTATTCGGCTGGGCATCCGTCATTATATTCGCAGTCCTCGTTTGCACCACTGTTTGGCAGGTATTTACCCGCCAGGTACTCAACTCGCCATCGACATGGTCGGAAGAGTTCGCAAAAATTTGTTTCGTGTGGCTCTCCTTCCTCGGCGCAGCATTCGTCTTCGGTGAACGTGGACACATTGCTGTGGACTTTCTCGCCCGGCAAGCCCCGTTGGGGATTCAGCGGGTGTTTGCCAGCCTCGTGCAAGTAGCCATTCTCATCTTCGCCGCTCTCGGCATGGTGTGGGGCGGCATCCGCGCGGCCTCAATCGCGTGGAATCAAAACCTCACCGCCCTGCCTTTCACGATTGGCTGGGTATATATCGTCATACCGATTGCGGGAATCGCTATCGCGTTCTTCTCGGTGATTGACCTGATCAATGTTCTCAAGGGAGATGAGCCTCCCTATCCCGATATCGACGAGGCCGACGAACCGCGTGGCCTCGAAGAAGCTCAGGAGGCCTAACCATGTCACCAGCAGGTATTGCAGCTCTGATTCTGCTTGTCGGAATCATCTTCCTCATTTTGTTATCGGCACCTATTGCGGTGGCGATTGGTCTTCCATCTCTCCTGGCAGCCATGGCTGTGCTCGGTCCCGAAAACGCGGTGCAAGCCGTTTCGCAGCGCATGTTTACGGGTGCAAACTCTTTCTCACTGCTTGCGATTCCATTCTTCGTGTTGGCCGGAGTACTGATGAACTCCGGTGGTATTGCCTCGCGGCTTATTGATGCAGCCAAAGTTCTCGTTGGTCGTATGCCCGCGTCGATGGCACAGACCAACGTCGTGGCAAACGCGATGTTTGGTGCCGTTTCCGGTGCGGCCGTGGCGGCGGCCTCAGCCGTCGGCACTGTGATGACTCCGAAGATGAAGGAGGACGGGTACACGCGCTCATACTCCGCAGCGGTTAACGTGGCATCGGCCCCATCGGGCATGCTCATCCCGCCCTCCAACACCTTCATCGTCTACTCACTCGTATCCTCGACCTCAATCGCGGCACTGTTTATGGCGGGCGTTGGCCCCGGTCTCCTCTGGGTTATTGCCTGTTTAATCGTGGCGGTATTCATGGCCCGGAAAGAGAAGTACACCCGCGACTTTGAACGCCCCAGCATCGGCCAAGCGCTCATTATTATTTGGCGCGCGGTTCCGTCACTGCTGATGATCGTCATCGTCGTTGGCGGTATCCTCGCCGGTTTCTTCACCGCAACCGAGTCAGCCGCTATCGCCGTCGTCTACTGTTTGATTCTTGGCTTTGCCTATCGGAATCTACATATCAAGGACCTGCCGAGCATTCTGCTCTCAGCAACTCGCACGACTGCAATCGTCATGATCCTCGTAGCTGTCTCGTCGGCCCTATCGTGGGTCATGAGCTTCGCTCATATCCCGCAGATGATCGCCGATACGCTCCTGGGAATTTCCGATAATCATGTCGTGATTCTCCTCATCATGATGGCGATTCTCCTGGCGATCGGTACGTTCATGGATCCGACTCCTGCGATCCTGATCTTCGTTCCGATCTTCCTCCCCGTTGTGCTCGAGCTCGGTATCCACCCGGTTCACTTCGGTGCCATGGTCGTGATGAACCTGTCGCTTGGCGTTATTACCCCGCCGGTCGGCAACGTTCTGTTCGTTGGTTCGCAAGTTGCGGGCCTGCGCGTCGAGACGGTCATCAAGAAGCTGTGGCCGTTCCTCATCGGTATTCTCATAGCGCTGTTGATCGTGGCATTCGTGCCGCAGATTTCGCTGTGGCTACCGACCGTATCCGGATTGCTGTAAACCCTACTCAGACGTTGGCCCCGCTACTATGAGCGGGGCCAACGTCTATGCGCACACAGGCGCGCGAGTGATCTGCAGTATGAATCAGCTATCCGAAAGTAAAGGCGTGTGCGGCGACGCCCTCATCAAACTCGAGCGTAATGACTGAGTCATCGCTGAACTGGGGGAGACGCACGAGACGATAGAGGCGATAACTGTCAATGGTGAGCTGACCGTCGACAATATCGAGACCTCCGGGTTGTTCAACGCCATCGACGCTCACGCGCACTCGCGCCCCCTCAGGGCCGCCGAGAACGAGGAACACCTGTTGTCCACTGAAACGATAGGAGAGTGTCGCACCGTTCGATTTCGCGGTGATCTTCTCCTCGTCGACCTCCCACGTGCCTCCGAGAGTCCATCCATTCGCCGCTAGTGAGTTGTTCGGTGTAAAGGTGGCGACACCGGGTTCGAACGGAGTATCACCGGTGTATCCGTAGGCGCGTCGATAACCGAGATAGGTCTCGGGCGACTGGCCGAGGGACGGTTGCTCTGTGGCGGTTGGCTGCGCGGCCTGTGGACCTGACGCGTCTAAGAGTTCGCGGATTTTCGCTTCGATCTCATCGTAATTGCCTTCGCCGAAGTGCGAATACACGACATTCCCATCACGATCAATGAGGTATTTAGCGGGCCAATACTGGTTGCGGAAAGAATTCCACGTGGCGAATTTGTTATCGAGAGCCACCGGGTAGCGAATCTCTGCTTCTTTGACAGCCCGTTCGACATTCTCTGGGAGCTTCTCGAAAGCGAACTCAGGTGCGTGAACTCCCACGATCTCAAGTCCCTGGTCGTGGTAGGTGTCGTACCACGAGTTGAGGTAGGGCTGGGTTCGGATGCAATTAATGCACGAGTAGGTCCAAAAGTCGACGAGGACAACCTGGCCTTTGAGCTTGTCGAGTGTGAGCGGCTCAGAGTTGATCCAATGATCGATCCCGCGCAGTTCGGGAGTGCCAAGTGCGGTCGCATATGGATCATCGACCTCGTTGGTATCGGGAACAAGTTGGCGCTCAATATCGGTTAACGATGGAGCCCAATCCACGAGCCATGCTTCAACCCGCTGTGAAACCCCGGTAGAAACCAGCAGTCCGACAATAATAAAAATGACGGCGATCGTTCGTTGGAACCATCCGCGAGGATTCGCTGCCCAACCGAGCCGATCGATTAATTTGCGCCCTGCGAGAGAAATCGCCAGTAGCATCGTTGCGAGCCCGACGCAGTAGAGCGCAAGATAGAGCATTCCGACCATTGGGCGCGAGGGCAATACGGTTGCGACGACCCACGCATACGTTGGGCTACAGGAATTGAAAACCGGACCGAGAGCGGCACCGGTCAGAACCGCACTCAGATGAGAATCGGAACGTCTTTGAGCGGACTCTAAAAGCGAGTGGCTACCCGTGTTGAGAGGTGTTTGCGCAGTTAAACGACTCCACAGGTCAGGGAAAAGCATCGTAAGACCGAGACCAATGACAAGTAAGCCGGAGGCGATCTTCCAGAAACTAGGTGTGACGCCGATAAGAATTGCTGTTGCTTTGAGGAGAAGAGTAAACAGAACGAGAGAAGCAATGAGTGATCCGGCGATAACATATGGTCGCCGACGATCTGAAGGAGATTCGATACTTCCGCCGACAATGATGGGGAGAAGTGGAAGAACACACGGAGAAAAGACAGTGAGAATTCCAGCAATTATCGAAAGTATCCCGGTAATGACTATGCTCATCGCATCAGTCCTTTCGTGAGAGATTCTGGATTGGAAGCGGCCCATCGTTTGATCATGGTGCCACTTCCATCAATTTGGACAAAGGTGTGTTGAATCGTGACCTCATAGAGCTGACGGATGTTTTCGTACAGGTCAAAATCTGTCCGGATGAGCGTCACGTCGTCGGGAATGAGAGACGGATCCTTACGGTAGGCAACATCGGTTGCCAAACACTCAGCGCACCAGTCGGCAGTGAAGAACAAGACATGCTTCGTGCCTGTATATGCCTGCGGATCAGCAGAGAACGTATCATACGTAATGTAGCGAGGAGTCCCCGCGACCGAGGTTTCGCTCGGCATTGGAACGTTCACGCCGTCGGTGAAATCTGTGCCGCAACCAGCGAATGACATCGTGCATAAAACTGCGCTGACGAGGGCTACCGATAATTTTCTCATAGGGAAAGTATGGCGTGCCTTACCATGATGCACCACCGATAATCTCATCGTGAACATCGAGAGAATCTGCGCATATCGGCGTGCTAATGGACACACGTGGGTGAAAAAGCCGACGATCCCAGGGGATAACTGTTTAGGACGGGTAGCATAGATAGGAGTTGGCTCCTGAGGTAGGAGACCACAAGAAAAAGCAATGGACCGCGCGATGCGATGATGAATCCACTGCTACAGACTAATGAGGCGATATGACCGATAACGGATCCGCAGATAATAATCGAGATTTTAATAGGCAGTGGAAGGACGGCGGAGATAACCGCGGGCGGCGAGATTTTGGAGATCGAGGCCGTCGTTTTAACCGTGACGACCGCGATGATCGTGGAGGGCGCGGCTATAACCGGGATAACCGTGGTTTTAACCGGGATGATCGTGGAGGTCGTGGCTATAACCGCGACAACCGCGGGGGTCGGGGATACGACCGGGATAACCGTGGTTTTAACCGGGATGATCGCGGGGGTCGTGGCTATAACCGCGACAATCGTGGTTACGATCGGGATGATCGCGGGGGTC